>JAPUKU010000181.1 GCA_027295505.1 Acidobacteriota bacterium | reverse complement strand
CGATCTGTCACATCCATGTCTGGCCACCCGCCTTCATCTAAAAATCTCTTCTGCGTTCTTGTGAGCTTCTCTTGGAATCTTTGTACCCAGTGCTTCGGACACCCTCAGATTCAGCGCCATCGAGTGGCGCCGGGGAGGGCTGATTGGGATCTGCCTGGGCGACCGGCCGCCGAGGATTTCGTGAGCCACCTCCGCGAGCTGCCGGCCTACATCGGCGTAGTCGGCGTACAGGCCGAACAGCGCCCCCGCCCGCACATAGCCCCGGGAGAAGCCCATCAACGGCAATCGGTTCCGGAACGAGAACAGCAGGATGAACTGCGCCGCTTCACGCGAGTACACGGTTGTGTCCGGAAACGACCAGAGTGCGTCCACTTCTCCCGTGAGCATCCGAAACGCTTCCGGCACCTCCCCACGTTCTCGAACAGAGACAGCGACCATCTCCAGGCCCTGCCGGGCGGCTTCCCGCTTTGCTCGATCGATCATCTTCTGGTTACGGATGTCGTAGACCGTCCCCACCCGCTTGACGTCGGGAAGCACCTTTCTCAATTCCGAGAACTGTGCTCTAAGCGGAATCTGCATTGAAATCCCGGTCATCGGCACCTTGGCCTGAGCGGGATCGATTCCCTGCGCGTCCGGATCGAGAACCATGCCGAACAGCACCGGAACTTCCCGAACGCTGGCCTGTGCCCACAGCGTGGCTTCAGCGCCGAGGGTGATGATGAGTTCGGTTCCGCTGACGCTCAGCAGTTCTGCGAGCTCGGTATCCGGACTCTTGAGTTCCGAGAGGTTGCGTACCTCGATCTCGATTCCACCATTCTGATGGAGTCGATCAATCTGGTGCTTCAATCCAACCACCGCCGCCTGGAAGGCGGATTCATCGTGGCTCTGAAGGACCAGTAATCGTTTTGTAGCCGGCGCAGCCGTGGAGGGATGCGCGGCGGCGGCACAGAGCAGCACGCCCGCAGCGAGCCAATGCCTCAGTGAACGGTGGAGAAGCCGATGTGCTGACTGATTCAGTTAATCCCCCCTGACCCGCCGACAGAACAGACTCACGCCAATATAGGTTCGGGCCCGGGAGGATCCAGTAACCGCTGGTAGGGCCAAAGGGTGTAACCCGTTTCCCCAGAATAAATAACCTCAGGGCACTTCCAGGCCCCGCCGCACCGGAGCCTCCAGAATCGAGGCCGGTGGCTGGCGGAAATCGGTGATCGGAAAGGCCCGTGATGCGCTATGCTGGCCGCGAGCACGGACCCGATGGCTCCATCCGCCTGATCTCGCTTGGTTTACCGGGCATCGGGGCTGCGCTTCCGGCAACCCGATATCGAGGAAAGGGACTAGACGATGCGATTCTCTGCTGCGGGACGACTGCTCCGGGTGGCCGCTACCCTGGCAGTCATGCTTGCTCCTGGCTGCCATGAGCAGGCGGAACTCCCCGCCGGTTTCGACCCCGCCGGATCGGACGCTCAGGCGATCGAGGTTGCCAGACGGGCCATCGCCGCCTCAGGGGACCTGAAAGGCTGGTCCGACACCCGCTATCTGGCCTTCGACTTCGTTTACGAGGTGGGCGACGCTGCCCCCATCGCTTACCGGCATTACTGGGACGTCGGAACCGGGGCCTACCGGGTCGAGGGTATGCTCGACGAGGAGCAGACTCCTTATGTTGTCATCTTCAACGTGAACACGCGGGAGGGAAACGCGTGGATCGCCGGCAAGCCTGCGCTGGGAGAAGATCTGGCGCGGTTGCTGGAGGACGCCTACGGGCGCTTCATCAATGACTCATACTGGTTGCTCATGCCTCTCAAGCTTCTGGATCCCGGCGTGCACCTCCATCATGAGGGTGAGGTGAGCTCGGAGACCGGGGTGCGCGACCGTATCCGTGTATCGTTTGACTCCGGGATCGGTCTCACCCCCGGAGATGTCTACTGGATCGAAGTAGACCGCAAGAGCGGGCGCATGGTGCGGTGGGAGTTCATTCTTGAAGGCGACGAGGAGAAGTACGGCTACTCGTGGACTGAATGGGGGAAGTACGGCCCGCTCAATCTCTCCACCGTCAAGGAATACGACGATGGGAGCGAGCGTATCCTGCTGCTGAACGTCATCGCTTCCAGGGAGCTCGATGCGGAGCCGTTCAGGCCACCCGACGTCGCCCAGGCCTCGGATCCCATCTGATCCGGCTACTCAGACAGACCCCCCTTCCACTGCCAGCCGGGAACGAAGGCGATTCCATCGGGCTCCTTGCCGGTTCGCACGCTGCGTATCTCTTTCAATCGCTTGACATCGAAGAGAATGACTTTGGCTTCGTCGTTCAGGGCAACAAACAGGGTGCGCCCGGTGCCGTCAAACGCCATGCCTCCGGGAGACTTCCCGATCGGAACCCGTCTCAGGACCCGGGCGTGCGTTTCGTCCAGCTTCACAACGGTGAGTGTGTTTCCCTGCCGATCCGCCGTGAAAGCATGCGTGCCATCAGGGGTGACAATCACCCGCACCGGAAACTCACCGAGCTGGTAGGCATCGATCACCCGCAGCTCGGCGGTGTCGATCACCGACATCGTGGAGTCTTCCTGGTTGGCGACCATGAGCCGCGTGCCGTCCATGGTGAGCGCGATCCCTTCGGGCCCGCGGCCCACCCGCACCTCACCGACGACTCGATCCTGGCTCGTGGAGATCACGGTCACCATGCGGGATTCGATGTTGGGGACATAGATGTGGCCACCGCCCGGCGCCATGGCTACCATGTGGGAGGCTTTCTGGTTCGTGGGTATGCGCGTCAGGACCGTGTGGCTCGAGGCATCAATCACGAAGACCGCGTTCGCCTCGGTGCAGGCCACATAAAACTTCTCGCCGTCCGGGGTGAAAGCACTTCCATGGGGAAACCCGAACCCTTCGTGCCGGATGAGGCCAGTCTGCTCGAGCTTCTCGAGGTCGTAGATACCGATGGTGTTGGCCCCGGCGTTGGAGACCCAGGCCTCTCGCCCATCGGGTCTGATCGCCACCTCATGCGGGCTCTCGCCCGTGGGCAGCGTCCGGATGAGGCGGATGCGATCCCGTTCGCGGCGCCCGGCGCGTGTTTCAATAAACGAGACGGAGTTGTCCTGTTTGTTCAGAACGACGAGGAGTCCCTCGGGCGGCGGCGCTTTTTCGTTTTCCCTTGCGGCCCTTGCAGCCAGGACAGTCGCCGGGTGGCCGAACCAGGCCATCCCTGTGGCAGCCAGGAGCACCAGCCCCAGAATCCCCCTCGCACCTGCCACCCCTCTCGGTTCGCGGTCCACTGAGTGACTCTCCTTCTGTCGTGGTGTCTTGACGGAGCCAGGGTGTCATTGTAACAAGACGCACCCGGTTTGTTCAGAAGAAGCGGGATACTACGCAATTGTGGTCTTTGCGGGGCCACGTTGACAGCCTACCGGGGCAGCAGATAAGCTTTTGTGCGCATTTATCACACTCCCTGAAAGCGCCCATAGCTCAGCTGGATAGAGCGTCGGTCTACGAAACCGAAGGTCGGGTGTTCGAATCACCCTGGGCGCACCATCCTTTAGCCAACTCTCTCGCAAGAATGAAAAGGCCACGCCGGACGCGTGGCCCTATCACATCCATTTCGTGAACCGGATATCAGGCCTTCGCGGTCTCCGTCAGCTCGCGCGCTTCGAGCTTCGAGGCCAGCATCAGGGCTCCTCCCAGCGCGAGCGGAATCAGACCGATCGCTCCCAACATCAGCGGACTCTCATCTGCAGCGACTCCGACTGCGAACAGGAAGAGAGCGAGAGCGCCACCCAGTCCCAGAAAGATGAATCCCCACAACCGGAGGTTGGAGATCCTTCGCGCTCTTTTTGTGGCCAACTCCGCTTTCTCGAATTCGATGAACTTTTGGGTGTCGAACGACGCGCTCTCGCTCATCTTTTTGAGGAACTCGTAACGGCCCTGAGACTCTGCGATCTTCTGCCGGCTCGAAGACCGTGCGGCGATGGCCAGGAAGGTGAACAACCCGATGAACAGAACCATCGGAACCAGGGTGCCGAAAATCACTCCAACGACTGCAACATCGTCCATTTATGGCCTCCTTCTTTCAGGACGCCGGGCCCACCCAGCCACCGGGCGGCCCGAACCCTGCATGAGATTGGATACCGGGTCCCCGGCTCCGGTTCCGGGAAATTTGCCCCCTGCCTGCGGCTGAGTGGTAGTCTGGGGCTATATCAATCTGAGCTACAGAGGATAAAGGACTTATTGTCTCGGAGATCTACTAGGGGTTACTGTTTGGTGCACGGTTGGGGCTCCATTCTGGCCCATGTAGCGGACGCTCTCCTTCTGGTGCGCCGGGCTGTGCTTCGCATACCGCATGGTCAGTTTGATGTCAGAATGGCCCAACAGCTCCTTGAGCACGAACACGCTTCCCCCATTTTGCATAAACCATGTGGCGAACGTCCGCCGCAGGGTGTGGAAGGTCACATCTTTGCCAAGCCCAGCTCGCTTCCTTGCTGTCTCAAACGCCCAGCGGATGTTGCCCACCTTCTTACCGTGGCAGGTGATCAGGTGACCTACTCCACTGCCTGAGATAGCTACCGGAAGCCCTCTCAGGGTCTCTACCAGCCGGGGCGTCAGTGGTATGTATCGAGACCTCCCGCTCTTTGTGTTCGTGGCGGGTATCTCAAAGAATCCCGATTCGTAGTTCACACGGGGGCGCTGGGCGCAAACAAGCTCATTCTTCCTGGCTCCAGTTTCAAGCCCCGCTATGATAAGCGCTTTGAGGTGTCCCTTGGCGTTGGCTACGAGTGCATCCGCCTCGTCTTGCGTGAGCCAGCGATCTACGGTTTCCAGTTCCTCGTAAGGATTCACGTCACGTACCGGATTCTCGGGGGTGAGCTTAGCCTTCCGAGCCAGTTCCATGATGTTCGACAATACCGCCCGCTCACGATTGATGGTGCCGTTCTTTCTTCCCATCTTGAGCCGTGCGGCCATGTACTCCCTAACATCGTCAGCGGTGATGCTGGCGAGATTCCGCATACCAAAGTACGGGATCAGGTGCTTGCAGATAACCATCTTGGCCCACTCGTAGCTGCGCATCCCCAAGTAGTGATTCTCCAGCGTCCATTCGGCGCGGTCCTTGAACAGTGTAGGCCGCTGGCTCTCAAAACGCGGTACGATGCCAAGGCGGTGCTCTTCCATCCACCGTGCACTGAGCTTCTGAGCCCGTTCCTTTCCTGCCCTACCATGGCCTGTGCGGATGCGTTGTTGCTTGCCACCAACCCACCTCACAGCGCCGTAGTAGATGATGTTCTTGTTCGCACCCTTGCCGCGTCGTTTGAATACGCCCATCGCTACTTCCTCCTACCGTTCACCGATTTCAGGCTCCATTTCCAAATGCCACCCCGGCCCTCTTTGAAACCAAGTTTTTTCATTACCTTCTGGCCGAGGTCATTTGCGGGCGTGGCCTC
>JAPUKU010000180.1 GCA_027295505.1 Acidobacteriota bacterium | reverse complement strand
GGCCGCTGCACCTGGCGAACCAGATCCGACAGATCGATCGGTTCCTGGACGATGAGGGTGATCATCACGCTCCCCCGCTCAGCGGCGGAAGGAGGACCAGCTCATCTCCTTCCTCCAGCAGCGTTTCAGCTCCCACGTACTCCAGGTTGCGGGCGACGAGGGTACGCCCCGGAGACAGGGACAGCCCATGGCGGGATCCGACTGACTCGAGCAAGTCCTGCACCCGGGCTCCAGCCGGGAGCTCCTGCTCGATCCACTCCTTGCCCACCGCTTCGCGGTAAGAGGCGAACAGCTGCACTCTGATCTTCATTCGTTCGTCTGCAGGCCGGACGAGAGCATTGCTTCCACCATGCGATCGATCCCCTCGGCCACAGCTGACAGCTTGCCCGAGCCCAGGAATCCGGGTGCGTAATAGAGGCGGCGGCCGGGGTCTTTCCGGATCTGATCGGCGGGGTTCAGCTCCGCGCCTTCGAATGGATCGACCTCCAGGAAGGCTGTCAGGAGGGTTTTCCCCAGCCCGACCGCCCCCACGGGCCGCTTTTCCCCGCGCAGGCTCTGGAGCATGCCCTCCACGGAGGGATCAATACGACGCATTTCCCCTTTCCTGGCAAATCCACTCATGAGGTTCTTGGCGACCCCGAAGCCGCCGATCAGGATCAGAGCCTGAAGCGTCCCGTAAACTCCGGGAGAGGGCGTTTCCAGCTTGCCGCGGGCGATGCGGCCGGCTTCATCCCTCACGGCACGCCGTTCACCCTCTCGAGTCTGGCCTGAGAGGTGGTCCACAACGTCGAGCTGTGGAATGTCAGGGGCGATGCAGACGGGGCGTGCGCCCCGGCGTTCCAGGGCCAGCAGGGTGAGCACTGATTCGTGCAGGTCTGATCCGTCGTAGGCTCCGCAGCCGCTCAGCAGCACTCCAACCCGGGGGTTCACGATCGGCTCCGTTCATGACTCCGCGGCCAGCAAGCGCCGGGCCTGCTCCAGAACCCGCTCGACACCACGTTCCAGGGGCTCGGCCAGCAGGATGCCCGCCGCGTTACGGTGTCCGCCTCCTCCGAAGCGGCCTGCCAGCACGTTGACGTCGATCTCTCCCTTCGAGCGCAGACTCACCTTCGTCTTCTGCGCCGGCATCTCCTTGAGTAACAAGGCCATTCTGATCCCGTCCAGGGTCAGCAGCGAGTTGACAATTTCGGAGGTGTCCTCCTCCCCGCCATCCACCTCGTCGATCTGCTGCCGTGACAGAGACACCCAGCCGAGCCTCCCGCCGCACTCAATATTTACGTTTGAGAGCGCCGTTCCAAGCAGGCGGAGATAGGCCAGCGAATTTCTTTCGTAGACTTCATGATACACCCAGATCGGATCGACACCTGCGTCGAGCAGGTCGGCGGCCAGCCGGTACGTGGAGGCATCAGTTCGGCTGAAGCGGAAATAGCCGGTGTCCGTGATCAGGGCCACGTAGATGGCCAGCGCCTGGGCGGGGTTGAGCCTGGCTCCCAGCGTGCGGATCATTTGATAAATCAGGGTTCCGGTCGAGCAGGCTCCCTCGTCAATCAATCGCAGATCCCAGATGTCGTCCTGTGACGCATGATGGTCGATGCAGATCTTGAAAGCCGGCGTCTCGCGGATCCAACCCTCCAGATCGCCCATGCGCGACAGTGTGCCATTGTCAAGCGCGAACAGAAGCTTGCAGGCGTCCATGGCGCGGCGGGCTGCGGGATCCCGACAGGTCAGGATTTCGCCGCGGGGATCCATGAAGCCATAGGCTCTGGGAACCGGATCGGAGTTGACGATGGCAACGCGCAGACCGCGCTGTTTCAGGTAGGCTGCCAGGGCCAGCTGAGAACCCAGGCCATCACCGTCCGGATTGACATGAGTCGAAATGACCGCCTGGCGTCCGCGGCGCAGGTGGGGCAGAAGCAACTTCCAGCGCGGTCCCCCGCCGGCGGCTGCGGCCAGCGGCTTGCGCCGACGGCCACGGGGGGCGGCACCGGCTCTTCGGGCTCGACGCTTTGCCTTCTTAAGCACACGGCGCTTGGCAGTCTTGGATCGGCGCACCACCGCGCTCATCCTAGATCTCCTTCCCGGTAGCGCTGGACGTATTCGACGTATTGCTTCGCGCTGTGCAAGATGCGATCGATCGCCTGCTTCCTGAGAGGCCGCACCACGCGCCCCATAACACCCAGCAGCAGAGAACCCGGGGGGGGCTTCACCGACGCCATGCCACCCCGCAGCGTGGAGTGATACCCGACGCTGGAGCGGGTGCCGACCGACCTCTCTCCGATCACGACGGCAGCGGCTGCGATGAACACACTCGGGTCAATATCGAGTCGGTTCGGAAGGTAGGGCATCACCGGAATCGAAGCGCGCCAGCCTAGCACAGCCGGTCGGCGCAGAAAAGACGCGGCCGGCAGGGCTCGGCCTATTTGCGCAGCTCGCTGACGATATGGCCGATCTCGGGCAAGACCAGAGCGTCGAGCGCCAGCTCGACGGCGCGGCCGGACCCGGGTAGGGCGTAGATGATCGTCGAGTTGCGCACGCCAGCGACCGCCCGGCTCAGGTAGGCGGCGCTACCTACCTGCTCCTGGCTGTGGGATCGAAAGCGCTCGCCGAAACCGTCCAGCCGGCGCTCAAGCAGCGACTCCACCGTCTCCGGGGTGCAGTCCCGCCGCGCGATACCGGTTCCGCCGTTCACGAGAACGGCAGCGACCGCTTCGTCAACGCACCACTCCTGAAGGGCCCAGCCGATGGCCCAGGGCTCGTCCGGAACGATACGGTAATGGATGATGCGGTGACCGGCTGCTTCAAGCTTTTCCCGGATCCGTCTGCCGCTGGAGTCCTGCGCCTCACCCCGTGTGTCACTCACCGTGAGGACGGCGCATCCGATATTCGAGGCAGCCCGCTGGCGGTGCTCGCGCTGACCCACTTCACGCCTCCGCGGTCAGCTCGAGATAGCGTAGAAGTGTTGGCACGGGCGTGCCGCTGGCGCCCTTCGGAGCCCCGGGGCGCCCCTTGCCAGAAAAGGCGGGGCCGGCGATATCGAGGTGCGCCCAGGAGACGGATCGATCGACGAAAGCCTCCAGGAAAAGACCGGCGAAAATAGCTCCGCCCCACCGGTCACCCGTGTTCTTTAGATCAGCGATGCTGCTCTTGAGCTGCTCACGGTAGGCAGGCACCAGCGGCAGTTCCCAGACCTGCTCCCCCGCTTCAGCTGCGGCGCGGCGCAGGCGTCCAACAATCTCCGGGCGGTTCCCCATGACACCGAACACCTTTGTGCCCAGGGCAATCATGATTGCACCCGTGAGCGTGGCCACGTCGACCATCTCCTTGACTCCCAGCCGGGCAGCGTATGTGAGAGCATCCGCCAGCACCAGCCTTCCCTCTGCATCCGTGTTGAGCACCTCAACCGTCTTGCCCGAGCAGGTGCGCACCACATCTCCCGGCTTGAGGGCCCTGCCTCCGGGCATGTTCTCCGCCGCCGCCACCACGGCATGAACCTCGAGGGGCAGCCCCAGGGCTGGAACCACGCTCATAGCCCCGAGGACCGCCGCGGCGCCCGCCTTGTCCGACTTCATGTCTTCCATGGAAGTCGCCGGCTTCAGCGACAGACCGCCGCTGTCAAAGGTGATCCCCTTTCCGACCAGAGCCACCTTCGAGCGCACGCGTCCCTTAGGCCGGTAGCTGAGATGGATGAGCCGCGGCGGCTGGCTGCTGCCAGCGCCCACACCGAGAATCGCTCCCATTCCCTGCCGCTTCAGCCCAGCCTCGTCAAGAACGCGGCACGTCAGGCCTGTCCTGCGCGCCATGCGCTGCGCGCGCATGGCCAGTTCCCGCGGCGGTAAAGCGCCGCCCGGTTCGTTGACCAGCTCCTGGGTAAACTGAATGGCGCGTGCCTCGAGCTTGCCGCGCTCGCTCGCTCCGCGCCGGGACGAAGACAGTTTACCCGGAACATGGATGCTGGCGCGCTTCAGGGCATCAGCCTTCTCCGGCTTTGACCGATACTTGTCAAAGCGCAGCGAGGCGGAAGCCAGGGCGGCGACCATGCGCTCGATGACGGCGGACTCTGCGGTGTCGAGTGCGCGTGGATCGGCCAGCGGCAGGCTGACGCTGCGCGCGCCAATTTGACGGCAGCGCTGCACGACGATGGCGCAGACCTGGCGGAGTTGCTGCACGTCCCAGCTCTGCCGATCGCCGAGCCCGATCAACAACCAGCGTTTCGCGACGCGCGTACCCGCGTGCCACAGGAAGCTCTGCCCTCTACGACCCCTGAAGGAGTCGCCGCGCGCCAGGCGGCCAATCCTCTGGACGAGACGTGAATCAGTGCTTCCCCAGGGCCGGGCTTCTTCGCTGAACTGAAACAGGACGGCTACATCGGCGGGACGTTCAGACGGAAAGCGGGAAGACAGACGAACATCGATCACTCGAGCTCCCTCCAGAGCGACCTCAGTCGCTGCTCCAGCTGGGTGGGGGCGAGCCCCACCTCAGACAGGAGCTGCTCCCTGCTCCCGTGGGTGATGAAACGATCGGGTAAACCCAGCATCAGCAACTCCGGCCGGCTCTCTCCAAGCTGTCTCAAGGTTTCCTGCACGGCGTTTCCCAGCCCCCCGTGGATCGTGCCCTCCTCGACGGTCACCAGCATGCGGTAACGGCGGGCCAACGAGGCCAGCAAATCCCGATCCAGCGGCTTGACGAAGCGGCAGTTCACGACGCCCAAGCTCATTCCCTCGCCGGCCAGCCGATCGGCAACCGCTTCCAGAACGGCCACAGGCGCACCGGTGGCGAGCACCGCAACCCCTTCACCCCTCCGCAGTTCGCTCCAGGAGCCGAGCGGCAGAGGCACCGGCTGCCGGCTCTCTTCCCAGTTGACACTCGAGGCTTTCGGATAGCGAATGGCAAACGGTCCTTCCGTATGGGCAAACGCCGTGGCCAGAAGATCGGCCAGCTCGTTGCCGTCCCTTGGCGCAGACACGACCATGCCCGGGATGAGCCTGAGGTAGGAGAGATCGAAGACGCCGTGGTGGGTCGGCCCATCGGCGCCGACAAGACCGGCGCGGTCGAGACAGAAGACCACCGGCAGACGCTGCAGGGCCACATCATGGATGAGCTGATCGTAGGCCCGCTGCAGGAAGGTTGAGTAAATGGCCGCTGCGGGGCGGGCGCCGGCACGCGCCAGCCCCGCGGCAAATGTCACTGCGTGCGCTTCGGCGATCCCAACATCGAAGAATCGCCGAGGATAGTCCTTCTGGAACTCGACCAGGCCGGTGCCATCGGCCATGGCCGCGGTGATTGCCACGATGCGCGGATCCCGCTCGGCAAGCCGGGGGAGCGTGCGCACGAAGACCTTCGTGTAAACGGGCGGACCGGCTGCAGCGGCGGGCTCCGCGGAGCGCACGAGCTTCGGCGTCGGGCTACGTCCCTTGACCGCATGCACCCGGTCCGGGCTACTCGCCGCCTGAGGATGCCCTTCGCCCTTGCGCGTGAGAACGTGAAGGAGCACCGGGCCGGACAAAGGCTTGAGCCGCTCGAGCACATCGATGATCTCATCCATATCGTGCCCATCGACCGGGCCGAAATACTGGAACCCCAGCGACTGAAAGAGGGCCGCGGGAACCAGGACGCTCTTGATCGCTTTCTCGAGGCGCTTCACCAGCTCTCCGGCCGGCTCGCCGACGCTCGGCAGCTTACCGATGAGGGAAAGGACCTCATGGCGCACTTTCTTGACCAACGGATGGGTTGTCAGGTTGGTCAGATAGTGGGAAATGGCGCCGACGTTCGGCGAGATCGACATTGAGTTGTCGTTCAGGATCACCGTCAGGTTGCGTCCCGAGACCCCGGCGTTGTTGAGCCCCTCGTAGGCCAGCCCGCCGGTCATGGCGCCGTCTCCGGTCACGGTCACTACCCGGTAGCCATCACCCGCCAGGTCCCGGGCGGTGGCAATACCCAGGGCGGCCGAGATCGAGGTGCTGGCGTGGCCGGCACCAAACACGTCGTAGGGACTCTCCGTGATATTGCAGAAACCGCTGATCCCACCGTACTGTCGAATGGTGAACAGGTCCTCACGCCGGCCGGTCAGCACCTTGTGGATGTACGACTGATGGCCGACATCCCAGATGATCTTGTCCCGCGGCATGTCGTACAGATAGTGCAGAGCCACAGTGAGCTCCACGACTCCAAGGCTCGCGCCTAGGTGACCGCCGGTGCGAGACACGACCTGCAGCACGTAGTCCCGGAGCTCCACCGCAAGCTGCTTGAGCTCGGCCCGGGTCAGAGCCTTGAGATCGGAGGGAGCCTGGATTGTTGCCAGCAGCGGAGGGACCGGAACTTCGCGCCGGGCCCATTCCCATTTTTTCGCGAGTGCGCTATCCATTAAGTTCCGGCAGGCTCGAAGTAGGGGCAGGATCGAATCATCGACCCGAAAACGTCTCCATCTCAATGCGCTTCTGCAGCGACATCAGCGCCAGCAGTAGAGCCTCCGGCCGCGGTGGACAACCCGGCACGTAGAGATCCACAGGAACAATTTCATCGACTCCCTGTACCGTCGGATAGGAGCGGAACATGCCCCCGCTCGAGGCGCAAGCGCCCATGGCTATGACCCACTTCGGGTTCGGCATCTGATCGTAAATGCGCTTGGCGACCGGCGCCATCTTCTTGGCGATGGTGCCGGCCACGATCATGACGTCGCTCTGGCGGGGAGAAAACCTCAGCGCCTCGGCCCCAAAGCGGGCCATGTCGTAGCGCGGCCCCACCGTAGCCATCAGCTCGATGGCGCAGCAGGCAGTACCCAGGGGCATTGGCCACAGAGAATTCTTCCGCCCCCAGTTCACTAGCTTTTCCAAGCGCGAAGTGAACACGGCGCGCTTGGCTTCATCTTCCTCCGGGGCGTTGATGCGCCCCGCCCGCAGGAGGTCCGCTCTGGTCATTTGTTCGCCCACTTCATGATCGGGTCCGATATCACGCCCCCCATCTCCAGTAATTTCTCCTTTCCAAAGACCAGCTCGCCGCGCGTTGGAGCCACGAACTCGAACTCCTTGGTCATGAAGATGGCCTGCTCCGGGCACACTTCCTCGCAGTAACCACAGTTGATACAACGCAGCATGTCGATCTCGAAGACGCGAGGTTCCTTCTCGACGTTGCTGCCGGCCGGTAATTCACCAGCCTCGATGTGGATCGCTTTGGGAGGGCAAACCCATTCGCACAGGTAGCAGGCCACGCATTTCACGCGATCCATCTGATCACGCACCAGACCGGGGAAGCCTCGAAAATATTCCGGAAACTGCCAGCGCTCTTCTGGATACTGCATGGTGACCTTGCGGCCGAAGAGATGCCGCAGCGTGATCGCCAGCGCGCGCACGATCGCCGGAATATAGATGCGCTCCCACCACGTGATCTGATGACGTCTGACCTGCAATCCAGAGACTCCGGGATAAGTGCCCAAGAGACAGGGAAAGTTAGTCTAGCATAAGATTTGCCCGGTCCTGCAGGCCCGGCCCGCTCCCGGCGCTTGTCGCTTGTCTGTGGCGGGGACTCGAACTAGCATGTGGCACTTCCTGTCGGCCCACTGCCTCCCCCATGCTCCCCATCGGTGACGAAAACCCTACCCGCCGACTGGCCTGGCTGACGTGGATTCTGATCGCCGCCAACTTCGCAGTGTTCGCTCTGGAGGTTTGGCGATCCGGATCAATTATATCGCCGGCCGACGCCCAGGCGATGCATGGCATCTTCCAGAAGTTCGGTCTGATCCCGGCCCGCCTCCTTGGCGGCTCCGGCGGCTTTCCCGGGTGGTTGTCAGGTGACGGTCTGGTGCCGCTTCTGACCTCGCCGTTCCTGCACGCCAGCCTGATGCACCTGCTGGGCAACATGCTCTACCTGTGGATCTTCGGGGACAACATTGAGGACAGCATGGGGCACGGCCGCTTCCTGGCGTTCTATTTTGTGTGCGCCACGGTTGCCGCGCTGAGCCAGACGCTCGCCAACCCGCAGTCCATCGTTCCGATGATCGGAGCCAGCGGGGCCGTCTCGGGGATCCTCGGTGCCTACTGCATCCGCTTCCCCCGGGCCAAGGTCCTGGTGCTGTTCTATTTCTTCTTCTTCGCGCGCGTGGTGAGAGTCCCGGCGTTCATTCTGCTCGGGCTGTGGTTCTTCGTGCAGCTCGTGCTGGCCGCGAACGGCGGCGGGGGCGTTGCCTGGCACGCCCACCTGGGGGGGTTCGTGTGCGGCGCCCTGCTGCTGCATCTTTTCCTCCCGGCCCGCCGCCGGAGCCGGCGCTGAAACGCTTCAGGAGGCTGCGCGTCCGGGCCCGCAATCGACGCAGGGTGCCGTCGTTGCAGAGGACCTCGTCAGCCAGCGCCAGGGTTCGGGCCAGTTGTTGGGCGCTTCCCCGGCGGCTGTTCTCCTCGAGCTCCTTGGCCCCAAACTCACGAAATGTCATGGCGTCTCCGGCGCGCGCTCGTCGCAGAGAACGCTCGAAACGCAGTCGCGGCGGAGCGTCCACACCGACGAGCACGAAACCACGGCACCGCCTCAGCGCTTCCACTTCTGCCGGGTTGCGAATCGAATCGACGACGTCCCATCCCTCGAGGCGGCGGCCTATACGCCGCGCGAGGACATCGGGGCCGTGCACACGGCGCAGGATGTTACCGATGCGGATGAGATTCTCGCGGGTCGGGTCGAGCCCGCGGGACGCCGCCTCACAGCGAACGGCGTCCGACAGAGAGTGGTACCTCAGACCCGCCATCGTGAGGACGGCAGCAACCTCGCCCTTTCCTGCAGCGTTGGGTCCGGTCAGGCCGATGATCAACGGGCGGCGGGCCATGCCCTGGAAGCATTCCTGGAGCTCAAGAGCGGAAGAGGTGTCTTACTGGGGGGGGGGAGCGCTCGAGCTGCGGCGCCCACCACGCCGGCGAGCCCGGGGAACCAGGTCCTGCCCCTGCTGCCCGGCTGCGCGCTGGGCCGCATCTGCCGCTGCCACGGCGGCAGCGGCTCCCTGGCCCTCCGCCACGCCCGGCTCGGCGCCGGTTTGTGTGGTGTCGTAGGACTGCGACACAGCTCCGCGGCGTGCAGGCACAACAGGCCGTCTGCCCGCGGCGGAGACCACGTTAGCGACAGATGAGGACCTGCCTCTCTGGCCGGCGATGGGCTCTACTTTCTCGACCTTCTTGACCTGGCGCAACAGGACCGCCATCTCACCGTCGGCGTCCAGCTCGAGAAACAGCCAGAGTCCGTCGCGGCGGGTCTTCTCCACCCGCATCGCCTGGCCGTTCTCGAAGTAAACGACCTCCTCCCCAAAACCGGGGGCGGCGGCGGCGATGGCCGCGATCATGCTGATGGCCAGAAATCGAATCATATCGGTTCCCGCTTTTGGCCTTGCCAGGCTCCCCCTTCCAGCCAATCTCTCAGGACCTGCTCGGCGGGCTTGCCTTTGGGGCTGTAGCCAATGTCCTGGGGCCCTCCCTGGCCCCACCACATATAAAAGTATACGCCGGAGAGTCCCGGAACGCGAGCCCAGGCCTTCAGAAAAGCCCTGTACAGCGTCGCCTGGCCCTCCGGGTCAGGCTCCTCCTGCACGGTGTAGTCCCAGGGGTCGAACGCCGCCCCGCGTCGGCTCGGATAGCCGATCTCGGTAATGACGAGAGGCCGGCCCCAGCGGGAGGCCCAGTCCTCCACATCCCTCACCACCGGCACCCAGGCGTCAACCAGGTCCTGCTCGGTCGGGCTGTCGTCACCAGCGAGCCGGAAGTAGGCGTTCATTCCCACAAAGTCGACCGCGTCGAAAAACCGAGCCACCTCACGATGATCCCAGTTGGCCGAGTAGGTGAGCGCTCCCCCATACTCACCCCGAACCCGCCCGATGAGACGCCGCCACTCTCCCTCCAGCCCCTCGCTGGAACAGAGTTCGGAGCCGACGCTGAAATACTCAATCCCCTCGTCTTGCGCCAGCCGGGCATACCTCAGGATGACCTCCCCGTAGCGCTCGAACCAGAGGCTCCAGTCAGCGGGCTCGATCGTGCCGCGCCAGTCCCCTTCGTCGAGTTCCCAGATGTAGACGATTGGGAACAGCATCACCCGCATACCCGCGGCGTGGCTCAGGCGCGCAGCGCGGCGCAGGGCCTCGTCGGTGGGGGTGGCCGTCGGCTCGGTGGTGAATTCCATGGAATGCACATCGTGCAGAACCACCGGCGCAACGAGCGACACCGAGTCGAACCCCAGCTCCATCAGATCGCGTACTTGGGGCCGCAGATCGTTCTCGGAGCCGCGGGAGTAAACACCCAGCGTCATACCGTGCTGAAAGGGGCCGAGAGGAGACGAAGGAGGCTTCGGCGCCGGCGGCGGCCCGGCTGAAAGTCCCAACCCCACGATGAAGGAGACGCTGAGGCAGGCGCTGCAAAGCAGATGGATCGCGGGGCGGCGGCGACTGGAGATCGGCATCAACAGGAGAACGATCGGCGCACGGGGTTCAATTCCAGCGGCACTCGAGTCCGGCATCCTGCAGTCGAAAGGACAGGACCTCAAAGCCCCGCCCCCTCAGTGCCTCACTCACCTCGCCGGTGCGACCTTCGGCGCTCAGGATCAGCACGCAGCCGCCTCCCCCGGCCCCGCAAACCTTCGCCGCTAGGGCACCGCTCGAGAGTGCGCAACCGATGACCGCCTCGATGCGATCGGTGCTGATCTGGGGTGCCAGCCGCTTGCGGGCCTTCCATTCGCGATCGAGTGCGCCCGCCACGCGCTCTGGATCTGCCGCTCGCAGAGCTGATTCCATCTCGGCTGCCGCCCCGGATATCTCCTCCATAGAGGCACAGGTGTTCACATCGCGTTCCACCACGCGCCGGTAGACCTCCCAGTTGCTCAGCCCGGAATGATGGGGCGCTCCCGTGTAGCACAGGACGAGCCTGGGACCCAGCCAATCGGACACCTCCTGCAGAGTCTCGTGCCGTACCCCGCCGGGCTCCAGATGCAACAGGCCGGTTCCGCCGTGCACGGCCGCATAATAATCCTGCAATCCCGTGGGAGTATGCAGGACCTGCGCCTCCAGATCGCAGACTTTACGGATGAGTGCATCCGGTTCCATCTCGATCCCCGTCCACTCAGCCAGCGCTGCACCCAGGGCCACCGCCAGGCTCGAGGAACCTCCAAGTCCAGAACCCGCGGGCGCATCGTTTTCGGTGATCACCCGAACCCCGGGGCCGGGGGCGAAATGCCTTACCAACGTTGCGATCAGCGTAAGCTTGTCGCTCCCCTCCAGACCTTGCAGAGTCGACGCACTGAGTGTCCGATCCTGATCGAGGGAGATCAGTTCATAACCCTCGGAAATTGATTCGAGGCGCACGCGGCTCATGCGATCGATGGCGGCATTCAGCGTGCGCGATCCGGGAAAAAACAGGTACAGGGGCCAGAGATCGAGCGTGCCTCCGGCAAAGTCGATGCGTGTCGGAGCCTGTGTGGTGAGGGTACGGCCTGGAGTGCGAGCTTTGGGGGGCATGGCGGCGCGGGTGGATTATATCGCAGCGCCACCCGGGGAACCGGCCCCGGCGGCGTTCAGCGCCCGCTCTTGCCGGCGAAGGCGACGACTTTGCTCCCGCCTGCGCGCGCCTTCTTTCCGCGCGCCGCCTTGTTGCGGTACATCAAGCGATCCGCCTTGATCATGAGGGTCTCGAGCGTCTCCCCGTCATCGGGGAAGAAGGAAACTCCGATGCTGATACCCACCCGCATGGTAGTGGAGGATCCCGGCAGTCGGAAGCATAGCTTGTCAATCGCACCCTGCAGGCGCTCGATCATCAGCATGGCCTCCTGACGCTCGATCATGGGCAGAATGGCAATGAACTCGTCTCCAGCGTAGCGCGCGACGGTGTCACCGCCGCGCAGTTGGTGCTTCAGGGTGTTGCTGACCTCTATCAGAAGCTGGTCCCCAGCGTAGTGTCCGAGACGATCGTTGACTGCCTTGAACTCCTCCAAATCCATCGCCAGAACGGCCAAAGAGTGTTGGTAGCGCTTGGCCTTGCTGAGTTCCTGCTCGAACTGCATGTGCAGGTATCGCGAGTTTGGAAGCCCCGTCAGGGCGTCCGTCAGGGCGTTCTCCTGGGTCTGCTCGAAGACCCGAGCGTTGTGAATCGCTCCCGCGGCAAGCTTGCCAATGATGTCCAGGATGCGAAAATGATCATCCGAGTAGTTCTGGGACTCGTCGGCATAAAGAGATATCGCGCCCAGAACCTGGTTGTCATGGATGAGAGGACAGACGACGAGGCCCGAGTACTCACAAGCAATTCCTGAATCCACGCCCGGGAAATCGAGCTCAGGATTGGTACTGAACTTGAACCGGTGGGCGGCGGCGGCGGCTCCAGTGATTCCCTCGCCGAACTGGATCTGCTTGCCCTTGAGGATCTCCGAGTTCCTACCCGAGGCGTATTCCGCCACCAGCGCTTTGGTTACGGGGTCAACAAGATAGATGACGCAGGTCGCAAACGGAATCAACTTGTCGATCTTGCTGACGATGATGACCAGCGTGTCGGTCATGTTGAGCGACGATCCCAGGGTCTGAGCGATTTCGTAGAGCGCGAAAACTTCCTTCTGGGCGGAGGCTATCTCGTTGAGCACCGAAGGCCGATCGTCCGGCTGTTCCTCCTCGACCGCCGCCTGGAGGATTGATGTTTCCGCGGGCAGGGTGGCTTCCTTCGGCCAGGTGCGGCGCGCGATGGCCTCCACATGCTCCTTGATTGCCTCGAGGTTGTCTATGAACACCTGGACGATCCTGGGATCGAAGTGGGAGCCAGCGCTCTCCTGGATGACGCGCACCGCCTCCTGGCACGTGAGGCAGCGCCGGTATACACGGTTGGCGCGTAGCGCTTCGTAGCAGTCGACAACCGCGAGGATGCGAGCTCCCAGGGGGATCTCCTCGCCCCGCAGGCCGTCCGGGTACCCCCTGCCGTCGAAGCGCTCATGGTGGTGACGCACGAGTGGCAGCACCGGGTACGGGAACTTGACGTTGCGCAGGATGTCCGCGCCCACCTGCGGGTGGATCTTCATCTTCTGATATTCACCGGCCGTCAATTTGCCCGGCTTGTTGAGGATGTAGTCCGGGACCGCGAGCTTGCCAATATCGTGCAGCAGGGCGGCCGCCTTGAGCGCCTGGAGTTCTTCACCGCGGATATCGAGCAGCTTCGCGAGCTCGGCGGCATAGGCCTGCACGCGGCGGACATGCCCGTGCATCATCTGATCTTTAGCATCGATGGCCATGGCCAGTGATTCGATGGTGGACATGTGCACGCTGGCCAGCTCTTTGATGTGCTTGTTCTTATCTTCCACCCTCTCCAGGTAGATCTTGTACGTGTAGTAGGTGATCAGGAGGATGGGAAGTAACGCCGCGAACGATGCGAAGCCGTACCGGTGGATGAACAAGTGGACGATCGCCGCCGCTGAGGCACCGGCAAAGTAAGAGAGGCTCGTCCACAGGAAGCCCTCCTTCCACGTCCTGAGCAACGGCTGGCTCAGGCTGAGGCCTACAACGCACGCCACTCCCATCGAGTTGATGAGATAGTGCAGGAGAACCAGCGCGCTCACCGGCACGAGCATCTCGTTGGGCGCCAGAGTCATGCCGATCGCCTTTCCGTTGCCGGCGAGCACTTGCGCATACGCCAGACCGCTGATCCAGACCGAAATACACATGAGGCCTAGATTGAAGAACCTCTTGTGCAGCTCCGACCTCCAGCTTCTGGTGGAGGTGCCGAAAAATCCGTCCAGACCTCCCAGAATGGCGGCCGGACCTGGGCCGAACATCATGATCGACAGGAACACGAAGGTGTCGCTGACCGAGACGGTGCCACGCGCGCCCGGCAGGCGCACGGGATGGGAGCCGACCAGGAGGGTCAGGGCGCCAAGGAAGATCCAGTTGAACCAGGGGAATTCGAAGCGCACGCCCCAGAGCTGGGACACGGCATGGGCAAAACAGGCCAGGCCCGCCACGGCCACCACCGCAACGTACACGCTTGCAGAGATGGGAGTCCGGCGTGGGGATTCCTCGTCATCATCCAGGCCCGCGCTCGTCGTGGAAAGCACGGGTGAGCCGCCGGGGGGTGCATCCAGATCGGGCGCAAACCCCATTTTCTTCTTCAGGAACTCGAAAGTGTTCTTCATCATCAGTGGAGCTTCACCGCGTCTGCAATGTAGTCCCCCGATTTATCCGATGCACGATGCATCCGAGGGCCGGCCGGGGCTCCGTCTCAGACACGGATCGACCAAGGGTCGCACTCATTGCTGAACGCAACTCTCATGCCATTGGCTTCCTGAACCGCATTCCACAAGTTATTTGTTTACAATAGTTAAACGGCAATGGAGATTGATCTTTTCGGAACGTATTGAGGGCTCTGTGCATGGATTCTGGACAGAGTCCCACGGTACGCACGGCGGATGTGCGCAGGCTGTGTGGTTTCAGCAGTTTGTGGAGAGTGAAGGTTATCTGGACAGGGGGAGTCTAGATTCTGGTCAGCTCTGATCGCGGTTTTGAATCCAGCGTCCGAGCCCGAAAATCAACACGCCCAGCGCCAGGAGGCCGAGCTCGTATTCCATACGCCTCGACTCCTCGGCGAAGAGACCCACCGGCAGGGCGTAGAG
>JAPUKU010000018.1 GCA_027295505.1 Acidobacteriota bacterium | reverse complement strand
TCATCTGGCGGCGCTGCAGAATTACCTCTCCGGATTCGACCCCGACGATCTGGCGTACGACGTGCTCCTGCATGTGGGGACCCTGCTATCCGTCCTCGTCTACTTTCATCGCGATCTGTGGGACCTGGGCTGCGGGTTCGTGGGCCGCGGCTCCCGGGTCAGAGTGGCACGTCGCCTGGTAGGACTCCTGCTGCTGAGCACGACGATCACCGGGATCATCTTCCTATTCCTGGGCGAGTGGGTCAAAGCCTCCTTTGGAAGCCTCACGACCATCGGCCTGATGTTCCTGATGACCGGAAGCATTCTCTTTGCAACCCGCTGGGCTCCGGCGCCGCTGCGCTCTGAGACCCGCATGCGCTGGCGCGACGCCATCGGGGTGGGGGCGGCCCAGGGCCTGGCGCTGCTGCCCGGCATCTCACGCTCCGGGACCACGATCGCCGCAGCCCTCCTGCTCGGAGTGGACCGCGAGACGGCGATACGTTACTCCTTCCTGCTGTCGATTCCGGCCATCCTCGGTGCGGTGCTATCGCTCGCGGTGGGCGAAAGCCATCTGGTGTTTCAACCATCTTCACTGGGAATCCACCTCGCGGGTGCCGGCGTGGCCGCCCTCGTCGGCTACGGTGCGATCCACATGCTCCTGAAGATCGTCAGATCGGGACATCTGCCGCACTTTGCGTTTTACTGCTGGACCCTCGGTGCCTTCATCCTCGTTCAGCAGACCGTGCTGTGATGGGGCCCGTGACAGTCGACCATGCCTCGCAAATCACATAGAAAACAACGACGACGCACCTGGCTGCGAGAAGTAGCCGGGCTCATGCTATGGGCGCTAGCAATCCTGCTCATCATGAGCCTGTGGTCGTACCACCCCCGGGATCTATCGTGGTTCGGCGGCAACGATCGCCTGGTGCAGTCACAGAACCTCGCCGGCCTGCTGGGTGCCACGCTGGCCGAGTTCCTGCACCAGGCCATCGGACGTGTGGCCTGGGTGCTTCCGGCTCTGCTGCTGGTAGCCGGGTGGGGACAGATCCGCCCGCCGCGCGGGGAGGCGGCACACCGCACGACGTTCCTGGGAGGATCGTTCCTGCTGCTCGGGAGCTGCGCGCTCTGGGCCCTGGTGCAGCCGCGTTTTCAAATCGCGGGGGATTGGCTGCCGGGCGGAGGCTGGATTGGCGACAGACTCGCCTCCTTCCTGGTGCAGCACCTGAACCGGCCCGGGGCGATTATCCTGACCCTCACGGTGATTCTGGTCAGCTTCACCCTCGCAGCCCAACTGTCGATTCTTCGCCTGCTGGCGCTGACGCGCCGACTCATTGAGGCCTCGGGTCGGAGCCTGCTAGTGCTCTGGTCGCGGACGCGAGAGGCGCGGCGCAAGCAGCGCCTGCGCGAGGCAGTTCTTCGCAAGCACGCAGCGCGCCGGCAGACACCTCCAGAGCCGATCCCTACCGAGGAAGAGGAAGACTTCGAAGCTCGCCGCCCCGGCCCGGCCGGACGGCCCGCCGTCAAGCCACCCCACATCCGGCGCGAGGCCGAGGTGGTGCCGAAACGCAGCCCCGCAAAGCCCGGCAGCTACACCCTGCCGCCCCTCACGCTCCTGAGCCCGCCTCCCGGAGAGAGCCCGGTCGACGAGAAAGAACTCATGGCCAAGGCACGCCTGCTCACCGAGAAGTTCCGGGAGTTCGACGTGGGCGGCACCGTGGTGCAGATCCACCCGGGGCCGGTGGTCACCACCTTCGAGTTCAAGCCGGAAGCCGGGATCAAGTTCAGCAAGATGCTCGGCCTGGCGGATGATCTGGCGCTGGGGCTCAAGGCCGAGTCGGTGCGGATCGCCCGCATCTCCGGCCACTCCACGGTCGGCATCGAGGTGCCGAACCGGATCCGGGAGATGATCCACCTGCGCGAAATTCTGGCCTCCGAGGCCTTTGCACGCTCCACCGCAAAGCTCACGATCGGTCTGGGCAAACGGATTGACGGCGAGGTGTACGTCACCGACCTGGCGCGCATGCCACACCTGCTCATCGCCGGCGCCACCGGCACCGGAAAGAGCGTGGCGCTCAATGCGATCATCACCAGCATCCTGTTCCGGGCCACGCCCGATGAAGTCAAGTTCACGATGATCGACACGAAGCGCCTCGAGCTCGGAATGTACGAGGACATTCCCCACCTGTTGACGCCAGTGGTCGTGGAACCGAAGCACGCCGCCAACGCCCTGCGCTGGGCGACCTCCGAGATGGAACGGCGCTACCGCCAGCTGGCCGAGATCGGCGTTCGCAGCATCGATCAGTACAACGGCCTGCTACGAAGCCGGGAAGGACGCCGCCGTGACGATGAGGACGCCCCGAAGCCGCTGCCGTACCTCGTGGTGGTGATCGATGAGTTGGCGGATCTCATGCTCTCGTCGGCTCGCGAGGTCGAAGAATCGATCACCCGCCTGGCCCAGATGGCCCGCGCCGTGGGCATCCACCTGATCCTCTCCACTCAGAGGCCATCGGTGGACATCATCACCGGTATCATCAAGGCGAACTTCCCCGCACGGATCGCCTTCCATGTCTCTTCGCGGGTCGATTCGCGAACCATCATCGACTCGAACGGCGCCGAGAGGCTGCTGGGGCTGGGTGACATGCTGTTCGTGCCGCCCGGCACCTCCCGCCAGCTCCGCCTGCACGGACCGCTGATCACCGAGGAGGAATCGCACCGCCTGGTCGACTATCTCAAGCGCCAGGCCCGCCCGGTCTACGACATGAACATCATCCGGGACGCAGAGGAAGAACCGGGCAGCGGCGCCGCCCGGGCACTGGAGCGGGATGCGCTCTACGAGGAGGCGGCCCGCATGGTGATCCATGCCGGCCAGGCCTCGGTCTCTCACCTGCAGCGGCGCCTGCGGCTGGGATACGCCCGCGCGGCGCGCGTCATGGATCAGCTGGAGGCAAACGGAATCGTCGGACCGGCGGATGGGAGCAAGATGCGCCAGGTCCTGGTCGATACCGATTTTCTCGAATCGCTGGCTGAGCGCGGCGAAAGACTCTAGATCCCCTCACCGCCTCCGGGCCAGAGCCAGGAGCGACAGGCCGAACGGCAAGCGGTTTCGGCTCACCCAGAACCGCTCCGCCCCCATCGATCGTTCAAGCAACCATCCCCCGAGGTTGCCGAGACGCCGCGTATCACTCGACGGCGGTGCACTTCGCGCGCTGCCCGTGCACACGATGCAGCGGCGCACGAGGCGATAGAGAGCGGCCGGGGCGAAGAGCAGGAAATTGAAGTAGCTCTCGCGCTCAATTTCGAACCCTGCCCCCCGCAAACGCTCGAGAAGATCCGCCCGCCGGTAGCGGCGACGGTGCTCCAGAGCCTCATCGTGCTCGGACCATAGAAACGGCCACGCCGGCACCGTTACCAGGAGGAGGCCTCCAGGTACCAGGATGCGCCGGGCTTCCCGGAGGGCCAGGGCGTCATCGTCCAGGTGCTCGAGCACATCGAGCACGAACACGAGATCGGCACAGGCGTCTCGCAGGGGAAGCATGGTGACATCGGCGCATGCCAGCAGCAAGCCGTTGCGCTCCGTCATGGAACCGGCGACCGCAGGCCGCGTCCTCAGGCGCCGGCGCGCGGCTCTCAGGGCAGAAGCGGCGCGTTCGATACCGACCCGGCTGGCCTCCGCCGGCGCAAGCTGCCCCAGGTCGACCGCCGCCCCGCAACCGAGATCAACGACCCGGCGCGCCTTCGCGGGAGGGCCTGCACCCGCCAGCACCGCCTGCAGGATCCGGCGCCGGGCGCGGAACCACCAGTGGTTCTCTTCCTGTGAAGCCAGATCCTCGATTTCCGGAGTCCGCACGTCGGGGCAGTCTAAAGTTCGCAGCTCTAACTACAAGCAATAAAATGAGATAAAACTTTCCCTCGAGGCTCGAGAATTCTCTTGACACAGCCCCTGAGATCCGTATGATGGCACAGGACAAACGTGGATGGGTCAGGTTGAAATAGGACTAAAAGATTCCCGAGCCGGAGGGCACCCCTATTTCCTCCTTCTGTAGAGAGTTCTACACGACCCTCGACACCCAGAATCGGGTGAAGCTTCCAACATCCCTCAAGAATGCCCTCCTCACCCAGTACGGGACCGGTTGTGTGCTCATGAAGATGCCCGAACCCTGCCTGGCGCTGGTGCCCCAGAGAATCTGGCGGCGCGAATTCGGCCGGCTGGTCCGTCGGATACATCTTGCAATTCCAGGCACGACCGATACCCGGAACTTCACACGCCTCTCCGGCTCGGGAAGAATTGATCTGGAACTCGAAGTTCAGGGTCGTATCCCCCTGGCCGAAGGGTTCCGTGAGCATGTCGGCCTCGACGCCGGCGGCGACGTGGCGATCATCGGCGCGGAGAACCGCATCGAGATCTGGGAGCGTTCGCGCTGGGAGACGCACCGCCGCAAGATCGAAGCCGATTACCAGGGCATCACCGAGCGCGTCCACGGCGAGATCCTCGCTGCTGAACCTCCTTCCGCGCCGCCCGAGCGGAGCTGATCCTCCTCTCCTTCGTTTCCACAGGCTTCGTCGCCCGCCCGCGTCCCGACCGGCTCTTCAAATGCCGCAGGGCGGCGAGGGCGGCGCGTGATTCGGCGGCCCGCTTGCCCGTCGACTCCCCTTCTGCGATTTCCTTGCCACCGACCTCGACGCCCACCCTGAAGCGGCGCGCGTGGGCCGGCCCCCGCGTCTCCAGCGAACGGTATCGGGGCAGGCCCCTGCCCCGGGCTTGGAGCCACTCCTGGAGCGCCGTCTTCGGATCGCGGGACGGCAGATCCTGAATCGCTCCTTCCGGCCCGCGGCCTATCTCGCTCTCGAGCAGCGGCACGAACTCCCGGTCGACCAGGCTGCGCACCGCCTCGAGCCCTCCATCCAGGTAGACCGCAGCCAGGAGCGACTCGTAAATATCGGCCTGGATCGAGGCCTTGTCCTTGCCACCGCTGTTGCGTTCCCCCTTGCCGAGCCGTATTACCTCGGGCAGTCCCAGATCACGGGCTCGCTCCGCAAGCGTTGCCTCCTGGACCAGGGCGGCCCTCAGGCGTGACATCGGCCCCTCCGCCAGGTTCGGCACCCGAAGGAAGATCATCTCCCCTATCAGGAAGTCCAGGACCGCATCACCGAGAAACTCCATGCGCTCCGACTCGATGATTTCATGTCCCTGCTCGTGGGCCGAGGAGGAGTGGGTCAGGGCGGTCTCCAGCAGCTCCTTCGAGCGGAACCGGTAGCCGAGCCGTTTCTTGAATTGCTGCTCAGGGGACTGGCCGGCGGGCCGGCCACGGCTTCTCCGACCTTTGGAGCCCCGGCCTGCAACCGTCCGCCCCCCCTGCGGGGTTGTTGCCGGCGAGGGCTTGGTCTCGATCAGGGGCCGGGCCCGCTTGGCCTTCCGGGAACGGGTGCGGGGATGCCGGGTCTGGCTTGCTCGGGTCGCTCCTTCCCGAGACCTTCCGGCCTTCTTCACACGCAACGCGGGGCTGCTCTTCGAATCCGGCATCTACCGGGAATTCTAGCCCAGACGTCGTATCCCCGTGTCATTAAACGACACGGATTCCGCAGCGAAAGGGAGCCCTGCCGTCGTTCAGATCACCGATCGCCGGGAAAATCTTTCTCCAGACCCTTGCCCTTGCCACGAGCCTTGTCACGCGGGTCGGAGGGCAGGGCCAGTGTCGGCTCCCAAACGA
>JAPUKU010000179.1 GCA_027295505.1 Acidobacteriota bacterium | reverse complement strand
ATGCAAGGCACAGGTGCCTTTGCCTCAGACCGGTTCTGCATGTTCAGCCTGATCATCCTGTCGCTCGCGACCAGCTGCAGTCAGGAAGACCCTCCATCACTTTCAAGCTCCATGATGGCAGACATGGTCCTGATCAACGGGAAGATCATCACCATGGACCCTGACCAGCCGAGAGCCGGTGGACTCGCCGTCAAAGACGGACGGATCATCGCCGTCGGTGATGGCGATTGGATCGAAGCGCTGGCGGGGCCTCAGACGATTCGCGTGGATCTGCGGGGAAGCACCGCCACCCCCGGGCTGATTGATTCGCACAACCACTTTGCCATCGGAGCAACCGACGGGCTGTACAGTCTCAATCTCAGGTACCCCGAGGTTATGTCGATCGTGGATGTGGTGGAAGCGGTTCAGATTGCCGCGCGCGATCGGCCGCCGGGGGAGTGGATCCAGGGAGGAGGCTGGGACGAGGGGAAGCTCGCCGAGAAGCGACTGATTCTCACCCGTGACCTGGACCCGGTGTCACCGGACCACCCGGTCTGGTTGCTCAATACCACAGCCCACTTTGGCACGGCCAACACGGAGGCTCTGCGGCGCGCCGGCATCACCGCCGGAACGAAAGACCCCACGGGCGGGCGCATCGAGCGTGATGCCGCCGGAAACCCGACGGGAGTGCTCAAGGACCAGGCCATGGATCTCATGTGGGCCGTCATTCCGGAATTCACCCCTGATCAGCTGGAGAACGGCATCGAGAAAGTGGTGCGGGAACTCAATGCCGCGGGGGTCACCGCGGTCAAGGACCCGGAGATCGACCGGTCGATCTGGGATGCCTACCAGCAGGTCCATGCCCGGGGTGGTTTGAGCGTGCGTGTTTTCACGCTGTGGCGGGCTCCGGACACGGTCGAGGGGGCTCGCGAGCTTCTGGAGCGGATCGGGCCTTTCAGCCGGCCCACGATAACCACGGGAGATGATCGGCTGATATCGGGTGGCGTCAAGATCTACGTGGACGGCAGCGGTGGAGCCCGAACCGCCTGGGTTCACGATACCTGGAACAAGAATTACCGGGAGCTGGATGATGAGAATCATGGCTTCCCGGTGGTGGATCCCGAAGTTCTGGGTGAACAGGTCAGGCTGTTTCACTCGGCGGGAATTCACGTGGGCTTGCATGCCATTGGTGATCGGGCCATCGACTGGGCCGTCGACACCTACCACACGGTGCTCACCGAGACGCCAATTAGGGGACTGCGCCACAGCATCATCCATTGCAATATACCGACGGCGCACGCGCTCGACCGGATGGCGGAGCTGCAGGCAACCCACGATGCCGGCTATCCAGAGATCCAGCCGTCCTTCATGTGGTGGATTGGCGACACCTATGCCGGCAACTTCGGGCCGGAGCGCAGCCGCCGCGTCCATCCGCTCAAGACATATCTGGAGCGAGGTATCCGCTGGGGAGGGGGATCAGACTATGACGTGACGCCCTTCCCTCCCCGTTACGGGTTATGGGCCGCCATGACGCGAACCACGCTGCTCGGCACCCATGGCTCCCAGCCATTCGGGGACGATGAAGCCATCGGCATCCTTGAGGCGCTGCGGGCCTACACGGTCTGGAATGCCCGGCAGCTGTTTCTGGAAGACAAGATCGGCAGCATCGAGACCGGGAAGTATGCGGATATCGTCATCTGGGATGTCGATCTCGACTCAGCTCCCACCGAAGCCATCAAGAACATGCGCGCGCTCCTCACGCTGGTCAATGGGGAAATCGTTCACCGGTCCCCAGGGGACGCACTGTTCATTGATGTGCCTCGGGTGGATCCGGAGCCGCCCGCTGGACCATGAAGGATGACAGCCATCGATAACTTTAAACTGTTCTCTCGGGAAGGAGGACTTCAACTATGGTCAAGATAGCGGCCGCTTTCGTTCTGGCGTTGCTGATCGGGGCGGGCTGCCGGTGGCTCAACATTCCGCTGCCCGCGCCGCCTACCTTCATCGGGGCTTTGCTCATCGTGGCGATCACCGCCGGCTATTCGACAACGGATTACCTGATGGGCCGCGCGGCCAAAGGAAGTGAGAGATCCAACGTCAGCGCACCGGCGGCGGAGGTTGATCCGGCAGCAGGTCCCGAGCAACCCCTTGACAGATAGTGCGGCCCGGGGCACAATTTTACATATGGTCATAGTGTGAACATTTGTAAACACCTCGGATCCAGAGGTGATCACCAGCGCAGGCCCGTCCGGGCCTGGCTCCGGCGCACGCCCCATGACCCGCGACACGAGAAGAGACTGGAAGCTGGAGACGCGGCGAATCGCCGGCAACATCCGGAGGCGTGTCCTTGATCACGTCATCCGGAACAACGGCGGATATCTCAGCCAGGCCTGTTCGTCGGCGGAAATGTTCGCCGTGCTGTACAACAAGATTCTTCACCTGGGCCCCAGCGAGGCCCCGCGAGTACCCCAGAAGTTCTGCGGGGTTCCGCGCTCCGACAATCCCCACTTCTTCAGCGGCAGTGTCTACAACGGACCCAGAGCGCCCCACCTCGACCGGCTGATCCTCTCCCCGGCCCACTACGCGCTGGTGCTCTATGCCACGCTCATCGAAGTGGGGCGCCTGGCGGAGGACGCACTCAAGCACTTCAATCGGGATGGCAGCACGGTCGAGATGATCGGTGCCGAGCATTCCCCGGGCGTGGAAACCACGACCGGCTCCCTTTCGCAGGCACTCAGCCAGGCTGGAGGAATCGCCCTGGCCCGCCGTCTCAAGAACGAGACCGGTCGCGTGTGGGTGGTCATGTCGGACGGCGAATTCCAGGAAGGACAGACCTGGGAGGCGGTGGCGACGATGGTGCACTACAAGCTGTCGAACGTCGGTGTATTCGTTGACATGAACGGTCAGCAGTGTGACGGAGCCATGTCCTCCGTGATGAACATCGAGCCGCTGGCCGCGAAGCTCGAGGCATTCGGTGCGCGGGCTGTCGATGTCGACGGACACGACCTTGAGGCGCTCTTCGCCCCCACGCAGCTACCCGTGGAGGATCGGCCGTTGTTCGTGCTGGCCCGCACCGATCCGGCGAGGGGAGTGTCACTCCTGGAGGAGAGGGCCCCGCAGCTTCACTATCTGCGCTTCACCTCCGAGGAGGAAAAGATGCGGTACCGGAAGTTCCACGACAGGCTGGCCAAGGAGGGCTGAATCGTGGAAACCGTGCTGAGGCCCTACGTCGAGACGTTCATCCGGTGGTCGAAGGACAGGCCCGAGGTGGTGGTTCTTTCCGCCGACCTGACGAATTCCTGCGAGGTCGCGAGGTGGAGGGACACCTATCCGGAGCGTTTTTTCTCGATGGGTATGGCCGAGCAGAACATGATGGGGTTTGCCTCAGGCCTTGCGCGGGAAGGATTCACGCCCTTTATCCACACTTTCGCGGTCTTCATCTACCGGAGGCCCTACGATCAGCTGGTGATGTCGATCGCCTATCCCAATCTTCCGGTACGACTGATGGCGTTTCTGCCCGGGATTACCACCCCCGGCGGCGTCACCCATCAGGCGATCGAGGATGTTGCCCTGATGCGCGCCACTCCGAACATGACGATTCTGGAGACGGGCGATGCCACCGAGGTGGAGACGGTGCTCGATGTGGCTCATGCGGTCAAGGGGCCGGTTTACGTCCGCATGCTGCGTGGTGAAGTTCCCAGGTTATTTCGGAGAGAAGAACCGATGGTCTTCAACCGGGCTCGGGTCCTGTGCCGGGGATCGGATGTGGTGGTAATCACCGCCGGGATCACTACCGAGGAGGCGATGCGGGCTACCTCGGCGCTCGAGCACAAGGGCGTCTCCATCACCCACCTTCACGTCTCGACGCTCAAGCCGTTCAGCGATCCGTCAGTGCTGGAGGCCATCCGGACCGCGAGGCACGGTGTCATCACGCTGGAGAATCACACGATCGTGGGAGGGCTCGGATCGGCGGTCGCCGAGCTGATTGCCGACCACGGTCTAGGAAAGAAGCTCGTCCGGCTCGGTCTCAGGGACACTTACGCGCATGGAGCCAGCCGGCAGTACCTGATGAGGGAGTACGGGCTCGACGCCCTCTCGCTGGTCCGGGCGGTAGAGACCCTGTGCGGTGAGCCGACCGGCATCACCGAGCAGGATCTCGCCAGGGTTCGCCTTCAGGCAGTCCACAGCCAGGCCAAGGCGGAGGGGCTCTGAGTGCTGCCGGAAACCACACTCGATCTTTCCGGCGAGCGCCTGACCGTCATCTATCGTCTGGTCGGCGACCAGGAGGAAGTAAAGAGAAAAGCGCAGGACATCTGTGTCGAGCAGACCATCGAATTTCCGCTCGAGCTCGTGCCGGATGATGACATCCGCGGCAAGATTGTTGGACAGATTGAAACCCTCGAGGGGTTGGACAACGGATCGTACGAGGCCGCGATCAGCTTTCCCATAGAGATTGTGGGCGCTGACTTTGTCCAGCTGCTCAATCTTGTTTTTGGAAATATCAGCATCAAACCGGGTATCCGTCTGGAGAGGTTCTGTCTACCCGATCGGCTCCTTGCGCTCTTCACAGGTCCGCGATTCGGCCGGCAAGGCTGGCGGGAGCGGCTTGGGGTGCCGAACCGGCCGCTTCTCTGCACCGCCCTGAAGCCACTGGGCCTTTCAAACCAGACCATGGCTGATCTGGCGTACCGGTTCGCCCTGGGCGGAATCGACATCATCAAGGATGATCACAGTATCGCCGACCAGGGTTTTTCGCCTTACCGGGAACGCCTGGAACAGTGTGTCACGGCCGTTGAAAGGGCAAACCGGGAGACCGGCTACCGTTGTGTCTACGTGCCCAACATCACAGCCTCCGCAGATCATCTGGTCGACAGGGCCCACATGGCAAAACGGTGTGGCGCCGGGGCGGTGCTGGTGTCTCCGGGCCTGATCGGTTTCGACACCATGCGTCGGCTCAGCGCGGACGATCGGCTCTCGCTGCCCATCATGAGCCACCCCGCGTTTCTGGGCAGCTTCGTCGTGAGCCCGGGAAACGGCATCTCCCACCAGGCCCTCCTGGGCCAGATCTGCCGTCTGGCGGGTGCGGACGCGACGATCTATCCGAACTATGGCGGCCGGTTTTCTTTTAACCGTGAGGAATGCCACAGCATCGTGGAGGGAGCGTCCGCCCCGATGGGCTCGATCAAGCCCATTTTCCCCACACCCGGGGGGGGCATGTCGATGGACCGCGTGCCGTCGATGATCGATCTGTATGGACAGGAAGCCATTTTTCTAATTGGCGGTGATCTACACCGGCGTGGCCCGGATCTGGTGAAAAGCTGTCAGTACTTCCGGAAGCTTGTGGAGGGGATGGTGCCTCCGGCATGAATGGGGATTCCATTCACACCGCAAGTGTGAAGAACAGCAGCCACCAGGACCTCCTGCTCAAGGTTGCCTGGCTCTACTACAAGGGAGGACTCACCCAGGGCGACATCGCCAAGCGCGTCAGGGTGTCGCGCCCGACCGTGGTGCGCATGCTGCAGCAGGCGCGAAGCAGCGGTCTGGTCGAGATCCGTCTTACACGCTCGTTGCCTGAGGCGACGTCTCTCGCCACCCGGATCGAAATGGCTTTCGGTGCAAACGGCCTGAGGGAGGCGATTATCGTGGAGGGTCTCAGGGGTGGGGAAAAGTCCGCCGTCGCCATGGCTGCAGGCGGCTACCTGCGGCGTGTGCTGCGTTCCGGTGACCTGCTGGGAGTGGGATGGAGCACGACGCTCAGCCAGATCCCCACCCACTTCAGGCCCGGCCGTCACGCTCCGGCCCGGATCGTGCAATGGGTCGGGGCCGTCGGAGAAATGGCGGGAGCCAACGCTTACGATATCGCCCTGCGTCTCGGAAGTCTATTGAAGGTGCCTGTCGATCACATTCCCGCGCCCGTCATCGTGGATACGCCCAGAGTGCGCCGTGCGTTGCTCAGAGACCCGACAACCCGCCGCACGCTGGCGCGGGCGAGAAAATGCAATATCGGCATGGTCGGAATCGGAGTGGCTTCGAGCGAGTCCACGATGATCCAGACGGGGTATTTGACCCGGCGGGACCTGAGAGCCGTGGCCCGGGATGGCGCTGTTGGAGACATCCTGTTGCGCTATTTCGATGCATCCGGCCGGGAGATCGCCACCAAGTGGCAGGACCGAATCGTCGGTGTCGACCTCGAAGAGCTGCGCCGGGTGGAAAACCTGATCGGAGTTGCTGCCGGAGCACGGAAGAACCTGGCGGTTCTGGGAGCCTTGAGAGGCGGCACCCTCAACACCCTGATCGTTGACCTGCGTCTGGCCAGAGCGATCGCCGAACAGGCGGGCATATGACCCTCTGCGCTCCATGGGAAACGGCGTCTCATCCGCAGGCCCTGCGGGTAGCAAGACCTTTCGCCGTGGCCTGAGCGCCTTCGCCCTGTTTGGCACCATGTTCGTGCTGCACGGTGCCGCCCCGTACGGCACCGAAGAGGTCATGAAGGCCGGTCCCGGCCTGGCGTTCCTGGTGCTGGGCCTGATGGCGCTCTTCTGGGGCTTGCCGTATGTGCTGATCGTGGAGGAGCTCGTCTCGAGCATTCCCGAAGAGGGGGAAGGAAATATCTCCCTTATCCCGACAATTCCTTAACGGCGCGGTGAGCTTCCTGGATTGCCGACTCTGTCATGGCATTGGAGGCGGCCCCGGTGCCGGCGAAAGAGATTTGCCCGAAGCGTTTCCGGGCTGCCAGCCAGGTTCGCTTCTCATCCGGCCAGTCATCAAAATCGTACGCCACCTCACGTTTGACCGGGTCGTAGCCGTAGGCGTATCCGTGCGGCCACCGGTTGACGGTGATGGCCTCGATGTCCCTGGAAGGATCGAACCCCCCGCCGGATAACATGCGTCCGAGTTGATCGCGGATGTTACGCTCGAACAATTTAAAGCTGGTGCGCAGCAGATCCCTTCGTCCGGCGCGAAACTGATCCGGAGCCGGCAGACCCGGACTGCATGGCACACGAGTGAGATGAAGAACCATCGGTTCCTTCGGGGAACGCGGACAGCGGTAATCACCGAGGCTTACCGGAAAGTCAAGGCTGACGCTCGTGTTGTAGCTGCCGGGGCAGAAAGCGTTCTGGAGGCCCAGTTTGTGAAACGACGTCCAGTTGCGAATCAGTACGTTCGTGTAAACGAGGGGAGCCCGGAGCGAGTACGAAAGCGCGGTAGCCTGGGGTTTGGGAAGCTCGGGGCAGATATGGGGGACCATCGCGTGGTAACCCGCGAAGATGCATTGACGCGCCCGGATCCGTCCTGTTTTCCCCTTGCGGACATAAGTCACCCCGATCTCTCCCGTGGCTGGTTTATCACCGAGGTGCCGGACGTGCACTACAGTGCTATTGAGCCGGATCCGGATCGGGCTGCTCTTCTCATCCAGGCGGCCGTAATCGAACCGTGAGGTGACGATATCCTCCATGGAATTTCCGGGAGCTACTGCGGGAATCATGGAGCGGACCAGCAGGCGGGCGATGGAGGCATTTCCATCGGGGAAATGGTGGATGTACGGTTCGCCTCTCTCCGCGCTCTGGAGCCCGAGTCCCTGAAAACCTGGATACTGGTCGCGCATGGCGATCCAGGCGGGAAGAACATCAGCGCCGATAGCCCACAGGCCCAGCCGGAGGGTCTGGAAGTAAGACAGCGCATCTTCATGAACTTTGGCGACCTGCGTGAGGTAATCTCGGTAGGTCATGCCGCGCAGGTAAGCTAGCTTTTCCTCCGGGCTCAGATGCTGAAGGTAGTCCACGCGGTCCTCGTAGGCCCGGGCAATGCTCTTGCGTGCCTGATCCGAAAGCGGCGCACTGGCGAGAAACTCCTTCCATGGCAGGCTGCCCGCGCCAACCACAAGGCGATCCGTTCCGAACGTTTCTTTATCAAAGAAAACCCCCCGGCGGAGGTTCAGGGACTTGTAGAGATCCTGATCAAAAGCGGTGTAGAAGCGATCGGTCTTGACACCGAGCTCTTTCAGCAGGGCGGTGGCTTCGGGGGGATAGCTCCCCGGATCCTCGAGGGTCTGGGTGCCGCCGTAGCCAATGAGCAGGCGATCGCCATGACGAAATTCGTTGCGCTTTGCGTGTCCGCCAAAGTCGTCGTGGTTGTCCAGCACCAGAATCTTCGCCCGCGGGCCCGCAGCTTTGCGGAAGAAATACGCCGCTGAAAGGCCGCTGATGCCGCCCCCTACCACGGCCAGATCAACCGTCTCGCCGGTGTCCGTCACTGGTGAGGGCGTAATTTTGAGGCCGTCCCTAAGTTGGTGTGCTACCTCGAAGGAGCCTTCATGACTTCCCCTCATCCCCGTCAGTTCCGGCGGGTAATAATCCCCGGATTCCCCTGGGGAGATGTCGTGCGGGTTACCGGCGTTGACCCAGCTCGAACCCAGGATCGATCCCGTAATGGCGATGCTGACCCCGTTCAAGAAATCACGACGGGTAATCGGCCGGCTCATACCGAGGTCGCGGTCATTCGGACGGTTCATTGGAGATCTCCGCACTTCAACTTCGAGGAAGGTGTTAATCCGGGACGAACGAATGGTAGGGCCACGAGTCCAATCCTGTCAACAGACAGGGGGCTGCGGTCCAAAGCAGGAAACGTCTATGTTCTTACGGGAGAGCGGAGAGTGTCTGGCCTGACGTGTCAGGTGCCCTGGTCGGACAGCGTGGAGGTCCGGGAGCCTGACTCCTGCTCGAGGACGCGCGCGATGGCGGGTGCCGGCGCCCTCTTCAGATCCCAGGTCACGCCCACGAAGGAGAGCAGGCGAACGAACCATTTTGTCGGATCATAGTGGTACCACTTGACGCCGTTCCTGTAATCCGACTGAAAGGTGTGGTGGAAGTTATGAAACCCCTCACCGAACGTGATGAGCGCAATCGGCCAGAAGTCCCGTGCCGTGCTGTCCTCGCCAAAATGCCTGGATCCGACGGTGTGAGCAAGCGAGTTGATGCAGAAGGTCGCATGCCACTGGAGGACGGTGCGCAGGAAGCCGGCCACCAGAAGTGCGCCGAGCGCATCGCCCCATAGAGCACCCAGGCCAAGGGGAAGAATGGAACCCACGGCAATCGCCAGCGGATAGTAATACCTGTCCTGCAACCGCACCAGTGGGTTGGCCGCGAGATCGGTGGTGATCTTCGGATCCCGATGTGGCGGCGACTTGCGCATGATCCAGCCGATGTGTGCCCACCAGAAGCCCTTGACCGTGCTGTAGGGATCGATGTCATGGTCGGTGTGAGCGTGGTGAACCCGGTGGTCGGTCGCCCACGTCAGCGCCGAGTTCTGAAGCGAAGCGGCCCCAAACAGGAGGTAGAGGAACTCCAGTGGTCTCGAGGCCTTGTAGGCACGGTGCGTGAATAACCGGTGGTAACCGGCTGTAATCGACAGACCGCAGAGTGTGAACCAGACCGCACCCAGGATCAGGGTTTCAACCGAGAAACGCACCGTGATCATATAGGTGACTGCCACAACAGCCATCACGTGGAACCCAGAAATGGTGATGACATTTTTCCAGTCAATGGGTCGGGTCATGGTTTGAGACTGTTCCATACGAGAGGTTCCTGTTGGGATCTAAGGTACCCTGGCTTACCGGATGATTGAACTACCAGAGGCGCTCTGGGCCTCGCGAACCTGAAGAAGAGAACTCTATCAGAAAGTGGCACGAATCCCAATAGATTCGAGCCGAATTTCTGTCCCCGATCGATGTCTGAGGTTCCTCCCAGCACGAAATTTAGGGTGTGGCGCAGCATAAGGCAAGGGGTTGTCCGGGCGTTTTCCACGCCGACTCCATCCCGTGGTCACGGGGCGTTGATCCGTGGATGGATCAGGCCAGCCACTCGGGCCTCCACGGGCGGCATGATCTCCGGATGGGTGTGTAAGTGCTGAT
>JAPUKU010000178.1 GCA_027295505.1 Acidobacteriota bacterium | reverse complement strand
CCGGCCGCGCGGCCTATTACGATCAAGCATCTCTTGAGTCACAGCGGAGGGCTGACCTACGGGTTCTTCGGCAGCACGCCCGTCGACCAGATGTATCTGACGGAGAAGCTGTTCGAGTCCCCGAGTCTGGACGACTTCGTCGCGAAGGTCGCGGGGTTCCCGTTGCTCGCGCACCCAGGCGAACTGTGGAACTACAGCGTCTCGACGGACATCCTCGGGTACCTCGTCCAGGTCGTGTCGGGGCAGCCGTTCGAGGAATTCCTCGAGGAGCATATCTTCGAGCCGCTCGGCATGGACGACACCGCTTTCTGGGTGCCCGCCGGGAAGCGAGATCGCTTTGCGACACACTACCGCGCGTCCAGTGACGGGCTGCAGGTGGTCGACAGTCCTGAGGAGGGATCGTACACACGGATACCGCCAATGACGTCGGGCGGGGGGGGACTCGTTTCGACCGCCTCGGACTACATCCGTTTCGCGCAGATGCTTCTTCAGGAGGGGCAGCTGGATGACGTGCGGATCCTCCAGCCCGAGACCGTCCGCGCGATGCGATCCAACCAGCTGCCCGAGGAGCTCACGCCGATCAGCCTTGGGACCTGGATCCCGCCGGCCTACGGATTCGGGCTCGGTTTTGCTACGCTGGTCGACGAGGACGCAACGCCCGATGCGGACCACAAGGGTGTGTTCCGCTGGGGCGGGGTGGCGAACACCTTCTTCTGGATCGATCCCGAGGCCGAGCTGATCGCGATGGTGTGGACCCAGATGGACCCGTTTCTAATCCACAGCATCGAGAAGCACTTTCAGACGCTCGTGTACGAGGCGATGGGAGAATCCTCGCAGTGATGTGGGGCGGGATTGTTCTGGACGGGTCGACCATCTTTCGTCTCCGGACCGGCCCGGGGAAGACGCTGATTCGACAAAAACGCCATTATGGGATCGTATTGGCTAAAGAAGGTTTCAGTGAACGTTCAAGGTGCATTGTCCTTCGTTAGGAAACATGGGGTTGTGCTGATGTCGGCACGAGGTCCCGTACCGAACCTGGCTGAAGCTATCGTGGGCGAGCCCATCAAAGGCAGCTGGTGGGCTCATCCGCAATCACACCACATGTATCAGGTCTTCGGCGCGGTGTGCGAATCAGACCAGGTTCTGGTATGCCGGCTGGTAGGTGGCAGGGTCACGCTGGTGCACCGCCGACTGTGGCCTGCGCTGGTGCGCCTCGCGAGCGAATTGCCGAAGCCAGGTCTAGCTGCGGTCCGGCAGGAACACACGTCCAAGGGGAGTCATCGCGCCGTTGTGACTCCGTTCCCGCGCTGGGTGCCACCGAAGGTGTCGATCCAGGCCAAGCGATTGAGCGAGGCCGAGGCGGTATCACGATTGGGTGCTGAGCTATTCCTGAAAGTATCAGGCGACCGTTCGCGGAACCTGAGGGCGCGCCCCAGCGGACGCACTCGCGTGTCACGCCGCTTGCAGACCAAGCGACGTGCCGCTCGCCGCTGAGTTAAGATGTTAGAGACGACTCACAGATGAGCAATACCGTCTCTCTCATACTGATAGATCGTGACGGCGCCCCCCGTGGCTATGACGGGGATCTTCCTGAAGTCACGGCCGAAGTTATCCTGGAAACCATCAAGCACTACGATTCTGTCGGCTTCGAACAGCCCTGGGTCGGCTACCTTGCGCTGTCAGGATCGACACCGGTTGGTACCTGCGGATTCAAATCACCCCCGCAAGACAGGCGGGTGGAGATCGCCTATTTCACGTTTCCCGATTACGAAGGACAAGGATTTGCCACTGCAATGGCGGCGGAGCTTGTCGCCCTTGTGAGACAGCAAGAGTCAGTTGTCTCGGTCACGGCACAGACGCTTCCCGATCGCAACGCCTCTCATAGAGTTCTTGAAAAACTGGGCTTCAGCCATGTTGCAACGATCGATCACCCTGAGGATGGCACAGTCTGGGAGTGGCAATTCTCACCGTAAATGGACACCCGGCGATGATCCACAGACTGGGCTCCTGTACATTCGTAAGGATCCTGACTCAACACGCCGCCCGCTGATTTCTGGCGTGTGCGGGCCTCGAGGAATGACCCGGTGACTACCCCCAATCGACACAGGCCCCACGAACACCGCGATCATCATGATCACCATGGGCAGTCTCATGGTTTTGATGAAGAAACCGCGAGGTGGTACGTTGAAAACTACGGTGACCATCCAACGAACCGCATGACCGTGGCTCTGGCCCGGCTCGAGCCCGATGACCTGGTAGTCGACGTTGGTTGCGGCGGTGGCGAAGCTATTCGTGAGGCGGCGGCCCGGGTTCCGGAAGGAAAGGCCATAGGAGTCGATCCCTCCGCCGCCATGATGCGGATCGCCAGAGAGCTCTCTGACTCTCACGCAGGCCGGAAACGGATCGAGTTTGTCGAGGGGCGTGCTGAAAAGCTTCCGCTTCCGGATGCATCAGCGACCGTCGTGGTGGCGATCAATTCACTGCACCACTGGGAGAATGCGGCCGCGGGCCTGGCCGAAGTAATGCGGGTTCTCAGACCGGATGGACGGCTCCTGGTGACGGATGAGGAGGCGGAGCCGGACAAGTTCGGCCACGGTGATGGAGATCTGACGGATCCGGCCCGTGTCCTGGCCATTATCAAGGATGCTGGTTTTGTGGATGTCTGCTTCAGCAAGCACACCGAAGGCGATGTCAGGATGCTGGCCGTAACCGCCCGCAAGGATGTGGTCTGATGTTGCGGAGATCTGGATGGTGACCGGCCATGGCCGGTGCGTAACCTGACCCCTAAGCGCGATGTTTTGCGGAGGAAATGGAAGGAAAGAAAGTTGAGGTGCGCTATTTCGCGCCGAGCAGGGAGGCGATCTTTTTCAGGAGGGTCTCCTCCATGTTCATCCCCTTGAGTACCAGATCGTCGGCGCCCATGCGCTTGAGCTCCTCCCAAGCTTCGCCGTACATCTCGGTCTCATCGCGCGAGGTCGAAATCAGGACGGGAAATCCCTTCGGCTCGAGGCGCTCGAGAACAGTGTCTCCGTCATTTTCGTTCAGCGTGAGGTCGAGCACCATCAGGTCGACCGGTTCCCGCTCGATCGCCTGAAACGCCTCCTTGGCGGTCTTGACCATGACCGTGTGGTATTTGCTGCTGAGAGTCTCCCTGGCCAGCTGCGAGAAGTAGTCGACCTCTTCGACCACCAGGATCGTCTTCTTGCCGTCGGCGCGGCGGGGGCGCTTCGGTTTCGGCTTGGGCTTCGGTTTGGCTCGCCGGGCCGCTTTCGACACGGCCATCTCGGCCGTGGGGGCGTTCGGGTCGGAGAGCATCACCGATACCTCAGTATGGCCAGCATTGAAGGTTAACCCACAGCCCGGACAGGTGACGTCGTTGGCGGTGCTGGCCTCCCGAACGAGTTCGGGAGCCTTGCGGTCTGTTTTCTTTTTGGGTCTGGGGGGAGGCGCCAGGCTGACTGGGCTCGCGAGTCTGTGGAAGGGCCACTTGTAGCGGCACTGCTTGCAAACCAGGGTGACCTGTCCCTGGGGGAGCGAGTCCTCATCGATTGGTTCGATGTGGCCGCACTGTGGACAGTCGATGTCGAGGGACAACCCGCCTCCGGTCCGTTGACTCGGGCGGCCGGCTTCTCGGGATCCGGCCGGGGACAGCTACCCCCTTAACTTGATGCCTGTGGCGGGGTCATGCAAGCCTGGGCCCTCTTCCGGGGCTGCAGGGATCTGATTGAATCGGCAGAACTTAAAGACCTGAGACGGTGAGGCCGTCTAGGAGGACGGTGGCACCCCCCTGGCCGCCCGGGAAAAAGCGCAGGTCATCGGCCACGCCATGGATTGCCTGAAGAAGATCAATGGTGTTTCCCGCGATAGCCATCTTCTCGAGGGGCGCACCGATCTTGCCCTTCTTGACCTCGAAGCCGCTGGCCCCGAGGGAGAAGTCACCGGTGATCGCGTCCATGGTGTGGAGCCCCATCACATCCGCGATATAAATCCCGTCGTTGACGGAGGCGAGCATGTCCCGCCGGCTGACTCCAGAGGGAGCAAGGTAGATGTTGGAGGTATCGATACTCGGGGGCCCCGTATATGACTCGCGCATGGCGTTTCCAGTCGGCTCGGCCTTCATGCGGGCCGCCGTGTAGGTCGAGTGCAGGTAACCGCACAGCCGGCCTTCCTCGATCAGTGTGGTCTTCCGTTGGGAGACACCCTCGCCGTCGAAGGGGGCGCTCCCGAAACCCTGCGGCAGAATCCCGTTGTCAATCAGGGTGACCTGGGGGGAGGCAACCAGGTCGCCCACGCGCCCCGCAAAGAACGACTTCTCTTTCACAACCTCATCGGCGTACAGTGCGGGTACCACCGCCGAGAGGAGGCTGGCAGTCACATGGGGATCGAGCAGCACCGGCGCGCGGACGGTTGCAGGCTGCCGCGCTCCGAGCTTGGCCTGGGCGCGTTCCGCCGCCTCGTGTCCCACGGCTGCCGGGTCGAGCCCATCCGGACCGATGGCAAAGGCCGATGCAAACCCGGCCTGCAATGTGTCGCGCGGGCCGGGGACAATCACTTCCGCCCAGCACATTGCCCGGCTCATGCTGAACGACTCCACGAGGCCGTCGCTGTGGGCGATCCAGATGTGCCCCCACACATCGGCATAGCGGCTCTCGCGTGTTTTCAACCCCCGGACCTTGCGGCACGCCGCATCCTCCACTCCGGCGGCGATCTCCTTCATGCGCGTTGCCGGCAGCCTGCCGATCGCCGCATCGTAATTACCCTCCACCTCAGGCCGTGAACCGGGTTCAGGCAAGCGGTTGGCGGGATCGGTGGGCAGAATCCGCACGAGTGCAGCGACACGCTCGGCGGCGCGCCTGAGGCCCGCGGGGCTCAGATCTGAGGTGTAGGCAAATCCGGTGCGACCGCGGTGGAAACCCCGCAGGCCGACGCCCAGATCGTGCCTGCGCTCCAGCGCCTCGATCTTCCCTCCCGCGTATGACAGGCTGCTCGAGCGAACGTCATGAAAGTAGACCTCCCCCTGCGCCATGCCGGCGCGGCTCAGCGCCCGCAAGCCGGAGCCAAGGGGTCGGGGCGGGGAGGAATCACTTCTGGGCAACGGTGCCTCCGATGGTGATCCTGGGGATGCGCAGGGTCGGCTGCGCGTCAGCGACCGGGACTCCCTGGCCGTCCTTGCCGCACGTGCCCACACCGTATCCGAGATCCCGTCCGACGCGATCGATGGAGCAGAGCACCTCGATGCCATTTCCGATTAGCGTGGCGTCACGGATGGGCTCGGCCTTGCGGCCGCCCCGGATGCGGTACGCTTCCGTGCAGGAGAACACGAAGTTGCCGGTGGCGATGTCCACCTCGCCGCCTCCCATCTGCGCCACGAAGATACCCTCCTCGACCGATCGCAGGATTTCCTCCGGATCGCTCTTTCCAGGAAGGATCAACGTGTTGCGCATGCGCGGGATCGGCAGGTGCCGGTACGACTCCCGCCGGCCATGCCCGGTTGGCTCGTGACCGAGGTCGCGCGCTGTCTTCCAGGAGTGCAGGTAGCCGCGCAGAATGACGTTCTCGATCAGCAGAGCGCGAGTGGAGGGCGTTCCTTCATCATCAATACGCGAGGATCCCCGCATATTCGGGATGGATCCATCATCGACCACCGTGATCAGATCGGATGCAACCTTCTGGCCTTCCTTGCGGGCGTAGACGGAGAGCTCCTTGAGTATGAAGTCTCCCTCCAGGCCATGTCCACAGGCTTCGTGCACCATGGTTCCTCCGGCGGAAGAGGAGAGCACAACAGTGAAGCTTCCGGCCGGCGCCGGTTCCGCCTCGAGCTGCAGTACGGCGATCCGGGCAGCCTCCCGGCCGATCTTCTCGGGCGTCTGGCGGCGCAGGAGCTCAAAGCCCCGGGCCTCGGCTGCCGGATGATAGCCGGTGCGCGTCTGGCCGTCCTGGCGCGCCACGGCCATGCACACCAGGCCCGTGGAGATACGTGTATCGGAAGCAAAACGGCCCTCTGAGGTCGCCACCCGCACCTTGATTTCCGTGTCCCGGTAGTGGCAGGTCGCCTGCACCACGCGCTTGTCGAGGCCGCGCGCCGCGGTGTCACAGCGGCGCACCATCTCCACCTTGCGCTCGAGTGAAACCTGGCGTGGATGGATTTTCACGGGGCAGGGATCGGTGGTGCGCACGGTTACCAGACGCGGCAGGGAGACACGCCTCTTCCTGCCGCCAGCCGCCCGTGCCAAGGCCTCAGCTTCCTCGAGGATCGCCGCTGGATCCAGGCGATTGAAGTTGGAGAAGTTCGTGAGATCTCCGCGCACCAGCCTCAGGGCCACGCCCGCATCCTCGCCCGTGGTGGCCTCATCCAGCCGTCCGTCGTCATAGGACACCCGGGTCGACTGTGTGCACTGCAGGTAGATCTCGGCGAAATCCCCGCCCCGAGATAGCAGAGTGCGCAGAACTCGGGCGGCGTGCTCTCTGGTGATCATGGTGCGGTTACCCTCCGCCTCTTGCGCCGCATCCGCCCCTAACGGGCGGCGCGACGCAGCTGCCGGGCCAGCCGTTGCACCTGTCGGCGCGTGTGCAGGCGGCTCCCGGAATTTTCGATGATGTGGTCCGCATTCTTTCGTCTCTCAGCGTCGGATAACTGCGCCGCCAGCCGCGCGCGCGCGCGCTGGGTGTCGAGGCCATCCCGTCGCACCAGCCGCCGCAGCTGTATCGCCGGCCGGCAGGAAACCACAACAATGCGATCGAAGTGCTTTGCAGCCCCCGACTCCACGAGCACGGCGGCGCTGACAACCACGATGGCGTGCCCGCCCCTGCGGTGAAGCATGCGCGCCCGCTGATCCGCCTCGCGAAAAATCGGCGGATGCATGAGCGCGTTCAGCGCACGGAGCTTCTTCGCGTCGCCGAAGACAATGTCTGCCACCCGCCGGCGTACGACCCGTCCGTTCCGGGCCAGCACCCCGCGCCCGAACAGTTTTACAACCGCACCGTAGCAAGGCGCTCCCGGCCGGATGAGCTCGTGGCCGATCGGATCGGCGTCGATGACCGGAATACCCTCGGCCTCGAGCAGATCGGCAACGAAGTTCTTGCCGCTGGCGATGCCGCCCGTAAGTCCAACCGACAGATATGAACAACGGCGGTAGAGCGAGGGTTTGCGCTTCACTTCAGCGTCGTGCTGCGGTCCTCCGGCGGCGGGCCGCGTCAACTGTGTTAAGCAGCAGCATCGCCACCGTGAGCGGTCCGACACCGCCCGGGACCGGCGTGATTGCGCCGGCGCACTCTTGCGCCTCGGCAGGATGCACATCCCCTACCAGTGCCGAACCGTTTCGCTCAAATTGCTCCAGGCGCCGGGGGTTGCCCGCGAAAAAGTTTTCGGCCTCCTGCCGCGACGTCACACGGTTAATTCCGATATCGATCACGGTCGTGCCCGGGGAGATGTGGCGTGCTCCCAGGAGTGCGGTGCGGCCGGCGGCCGCTACCAGGATGTCGGCACGGCGGGTCTCCTCCTCCAGGTTTGCGGTGCGTGTGTGGCACAGTGTAACCGTGGCGTGGGCACGGAGCATGAGCAGGGCCAGCGGCTTGCCCACGATGTTGCTGCGTCCGACGATCGTGACCTTCTTGCCTTCGACGGGTATGTCGGAGCGTCGCAGGATCTCCATCACTCCGGCGGGAGTGCAGGGCGCCCAGGGGTTCGTGCCCAGCAACAGCCTCCCCATGTTCACGGCGGTCAGGCCGTCGACATCCTTGTCGGCATCGAGCCGGCCCATGACTTCCGCTTCATCAACATCTCGAGGCAGCGGCAGCTGAACGAGGATGCCGTCGACGTCCGAGTCGGCATCCAGAGCCTCGACCTGCCGGCGCACATCCGCCGTGCAGGAGGTCTCCGGCAGCCGGATGATCTCAGAGCGAATTCCCACCCGGCCCGCCGCGCGGGCCTTGTTGCGAACGTAGACCTGGGAAGCCGGATTCTCACCCACGAGAACCACGCACAGGCGCGGCGTGAGGCCGAGGCGCTTCTCGAGATCCTGGACGGCACTGGCCACCTCGGACTCGATCGCTGCGGCAATCGCCTTTCCATCCAATATCCGCGCGCTCATGATTTTCTCTTCTTCGGTATCTTCTCCTGTATCACGTCAAAGAACGCGGTGAATGTGCGGCTCTCCGCACCTATCAGGATGCTCGTGCACGAGATCCTGAATCTCTTGAACTGATCCGGGAAACCCTTGAAGACGATCAATCCGCTGGCCCGGCTTCCGGCCGGGACCTCGATATTGCTCATGATCACGGCACCTTCGAGATCCTCCAGCACGCTCGGATCGAGGTGTAGTCTGGATATGAAATGCTCGTAGAATCCAGTGTACTCCATCGCGAAATGTGGAACCGCATCGGTGATGGCCCGCAAGTTCGTGGGATGGAGATTGACGTCCTCCTCGGTGGCATTGATCAGATCCAGCTTGAAAGTGACAAACCTGTAGCTGCGCTTCGGATCATCGGCGAATGGATCCGCGCCCACGTTCACCCGCTTTTCGTTGAGAAACTTCAAGCGGCCGGGACCGTCCAGTACCTCGAGTCTGACTTCCAGGTCGTCTATCCTGACCGTGACGCGATCCGTCCGCGGGCTGACGGGTGGATCGGGCTGCGGCGGAACGACACGCGAGCGCTTCCCGCCGGCGCAAGAGAGCACCAGGACGAAGCTGACCGCCAGGCATTGAGCAACGCCCGAACGAGCCAGATGACCGCGGAAAGAAGCCAGAGATACCATCGGTGAGCGCGAAGCGGAGCCCATGTTAAATGTGTGGCGGCGGGGCGTCAAGCACCCTCCTCCGGCTAAACCGGCTTCCTTGACTCGCCCAAAACCGCATGCTACAAGCCGATCCATGCCCGTATCGTCAATTATCATCAAGGGCGCCGCGCAGCATAACCTGAAGCGTCTCGATCTCGAGATTCCCAAGAACCGGCTCGTCGTGATCACCGGGCTCAGCGGATCGGGCAAGTCATCACTCGCCTTCGACACCATCTACGCGGAAGGGCAGCGGCGCTACGTCGACTCCCTGTCGACCTACGCCCGCCAGTTCCTGGAGCAGATGGAGAAGCCCGATGTGGAACACATCGAGGGTCTCTCGCCCGCGATCGCCATCGAGCAGCGGACGGTCAGCCGAAATCCACGATCCACAGTAGGCACGGTGACGGAGGTTCACGATTACCTGCGGCTTCTGTTCGCGCGCGTTGGGGTTCCTCACTGCCCGAAATGCGGCCGGAAGATCCGCTCCCAGACTCCTCCCCAGATCGTCGACAAGATCCTCGAGCTTCCAGCGGGCACGCGCCTGCTGGTCCTGGCTCCACTGGTGCGCGGCCGCAAGGGTGAGCATCGACGCACGTTTGAGGATCTGGTGCGCAAGGGGTTCGTGCGCGCTCGCGTGGACGGACAGGTGGTCGAAATCAATCCCGAGCTGGCGCTTGCCAGGAATCTCAAGCACACGATCGAGGTGGTTGTGGATCGAGTGGTAATCAAGCCGGAAGCACGGTCACGGCTGGGAGAGGCAATCGAGCTGGCGCTCAAACTTGGAGACGGACTCGTGGTAAGCAGCCCCGAGGGCCATGACGAGCGGCTGTTCTCTGAGAGACTGGCGTGTGTGAAGTGCGGGATAAACATGGCGGACCTGGCGCCGCGCATGTTCTCATTCAACTCTCCGTACGGCGCCTGCCAGCAGTGCGACGGCCTGGGCGAGCGCCCGGAGTTCGATCCCGGGCGCCTGGTGCCCGATCCGAGCCTGTCGATCGCCGACGGCGCGGTCGTGGCCTGGGGGCATCGAGAGGAATCGATGGAGGCTCTGCGCACGGCTCTCGGGCGGCCGCGGTTTGACCTCGAGGTTCCCTTCGAGAAGCTGCCGGAAAGCGTGCGCCATGCTCTGCTCTACGGAATAAAGACGGTTCCGGCCCGCATGGAAAAGCCGGCGTGGATGAGCCGGTGGTCGTTTGATGGCATCGTTCCCCAGCTCGAGTCCTGGCACCGGAGTACCAACTCACAGAGCGTGCGCGAGGCTCTCGAGGCGTTCATGCGCCACCGTCCGTGCCCCGCGTGCGACGGAGATCGCCTGCGCCCGGAGAGCCTCGCGGTGCGCGTCGGCGATCGCAACGTGGCCCAGTACTCGCGCCTTTCGATCCAAGAAGCGCTGGAAGCGTTCTCCAGCCTGTCTCTCGGCTCGCAGGAAGAGCAAATTGCCCGGTCCATCCTCAAGGAGGTGGTCGATCGTCTCGGGTTCATGCTCAGCGTCGGGCTCGGCTACCTGACGCTGCACCGTGCAGCTTCCACCCTGTCCGGAGGCGAAGGCCAGCGCATCCGCCTCGCGACCCAGATCGGCTCCAGGCTGTCGGGAGTGCTCTATGTGCTCGACGAACCAAGCATCGGACTGCACGCCCGCGATCACCGCAGGCTCCTGGACACGCTGTTCGGGATGCGTGATCTCGGTAACTCGATCCTGGTGGTTGAGCACGACGAGGAGACCATCCGCAGCGCCGATCACGTGATCGATCTCGGACCGGGTGCGGGCGAGCAGGGAGGATATCTGGTAGCACAGGGCACGCCCGATGAGATCAGCCGGCATCCCGATTCGCTCACGGGGGCCTACCTCTCCGGGCGAAAGCGGATCCCTGTTCCCAGTCGCCGGCGCGAGCCGGGAGGCGAAGCGCTGTGGCTCCGCGGTGCGGCCGAGCACAACCTGCGCGAAATTGACGTGTGTTTCCCTTTGGGAACCTTCATCGCCGTGACCGGGGTATCGGGGAGCGGCAAAAGTACGCTGGTGAACGAGATCCTTCACCCAAGCCTGATGAAGCGCCTGTACAACTCCTCGGTTGAGCCCGGCAAGCACCGTGATCTGCAGGGAGCCGAGAACGTTGATAAGGTGATCGCCCTTGATCAGTCTCCGATCGGCCGCACGCCGCGCTCCAATCCGGCCACCTACACGGCGCTGTTCGCTCCCATTCGCGACCTGTTCGCCCGCGTCCCCGAGGCGCGAGCGCGCGGCTACGGGGCGGGACGTTTTTCATTCAACGTCAAAGGCGGACGTTGCGAAGCTTGCCAGGGAGAGGGCACCCGGCGCATCGAGATGCATTTCCTTCCCGATGTTTTTGTGACCTGTGAGGAGTGCCACGGCCGGCGCTACAACCGTGACACGCTGGAGGTTCGTTACAAGGGGAAATCGATCGCCGAGGTTCTCGATCTGTCGATCGACCAGGCGCTGAAGTTCTTCTCGTCCGTCCCTCTCGTGCGCCGCAAGCTGGAGACCCTACAGACGGTCGGCCTCGGCTACGTGCGCCTGGGACAGTCCGCCGTCACCCTCTCCGGTGGTGAGGCGCAGCGCGTCAAGCTGTCACGCGAGCTTAGCCGCCGGGATACCGGCCGCACCGTCTACCTGCTCGACGAGCCGACCACAGGCCTGCACTTCGAGGATGTCCACAAGCTTCTGGGCGTCCTTCAGAAGCTGGTGGATGCCGGAAACACCGTGATCGTCATCGAGCATCATCTCGATGTCATCAAATCCGCGGACATCATCATTGATCTCGGACCCGAGGGGGGAAATGAGGGAGGGCGCATCGTGGCCCAGGGCACTCCGGAAGAGGTGGCCCGGATCGATGAGTCCCGCACCGGAAGGATCCTGCGCAGCCGGCTCAAGGACGCGGCCAGCGGCCGCGGCGCACTTCAGCCTTCAGACAGCCAGAGAGATCGTCCCGCCAGCTCCCGGTGATCGAGACCGGCCGCCCGATCGAGACGCAGCAGCAGCTCGGGCAGCTCGACTCGAAACCTCCAGACATTCTGCCGGCCGCCCCCGGCGCGAAACGCATCGGCCCATTCCTCCCACCAGGGCGTGATCCTCCCGCCGATGGGCTCGACGATCAGCACCCGCGCCCCCCGGCGGGCGGCAGCAAGCACCTTCTTGAGAAAACGAGTTCGATCCGCGCCCGACAGCTCGTTGACCGTGAAGGCGGCCAGGATCCCGGCACCCTTACCCGGCAGGGTGGTGCGCAGAAGATCGCCACGGGCGGAGCGTCCACGCACTCCCAGGGCACGGTAGTTCCAGCGCGTCTCCCGCGAGGCCCAGCCGCTACGATCCACCCCCTCGAGCCGGCAGGCTTCGCCCGACTCGAGCGCCCAGGCGGCGCCGGCCGCCCCCGTGCCGCATCCCAGATCGAGGAGACGTTCGGAGCCCGATCCGGCGCCCAGGGCCCGGACGATCTCCTGCACCAGGCAAAAGTGTAGCGGCGCATAAAATAGGGCAAAAGCGGCTCTCTTTCCCGCCCCCTCGAGCGCGGCGCCCGCGGTGAGCTTTTCACGGCGCTCAACGTAAATTGAGGACAGACTCTGCAACGCTTTTCGCACCTCCGTAAACGTGTGCTCCGCGAGGTGCCGCGCTTCCAGCTCCGTCATCCAGATGTCGAACCGCTCATCAACCGCAATGTTCACGACCCCATACTACTCCCGACCGGGCCACAGGCAGCCGTGGAGCGGTGGTAAGATTTTCTCCGTGGGTAAGCGAATCGATTGAGATAGAAAATGAGCGCGCCAGATCTCGTCCTTCACACAGTCGGACACTCCAACCGGTCCGCCCGGGAGTTCCTTGATCTTCTTCACGCCCATGCCATCGTGGCAGTGGCCGATGTGCGCTCATTGCCGAGATCGCGCCGCAATCCACACTTCAACTCAGAAGCGCTGGCAGACACATTGGGCGAGGCCGGCATCCTTTATTCTGGGATGCCCGCCCTCGGCGGCCTGCGCCGGCCGCGTCCCGGATCGCGCCACCTGGGACTGCCCGAAGGAGGCTTCCGCGCCTACGCAGATTACATGGAAACACCGGCCTTCGAGTCGGCGCTCGATGTCCTGATGGCGTTTGCGCTCCGGCGGCGCTCAGCCATCCTGTGCGCGGAAGCGGATTACCGGAACTGCCACCGCTCGTTGCTATCCGATGCGCTCCAGCAGCGGAAGGTAGAGATCCTCCACATCACTGGCATCGACCAGCTCGAGCAGCACCAGCGCACCGGTTGCGCCCGCGTCCTCGCAGGCCGCCTCGCCTACCCCGCCGAACAGGGGTCCCTGTTCTAGCCCGGCACCGCTTGACCTCGGGTGCTCCACCAGCGTACCCTTCGCCGATTCCAGCAAGCACCAAAATCTTTCGAACCACCACGGAGAGCCAGCAATGAGACTCTATCTTTGCGCCAGCCTGCTCCTGCTGCTGATTCCTTTCACATCGAGCACCGCGGAGGACGTTGATCTCAGCGTCGTTCACCGTATCAAGGCCGAGGCCTTCAGGAACTCACAGGTGATGGATCACATGTTCCACCTTTCCGATGTGATCGGCCCCAGGCTCAGCGGATCACCGGAGTACCGGCAAGCGGCCGAATGGGCTGTGTCGGCGATGAAGGAGTGGGGAATCAAGCGTGTGGAGCTCGAGCGCTGGGGGAAATTCGGCCGCGGCTGGTCCCTGAAGAGATTTTCAGCCCACCTCGTGGAACCAAGGTATGTGCCCCTCAACGGTGCACCTATGGCCTGGACCGCTGGAACCCAGGGTGTAGTCACCGCGGAAGTCGTGGCGGCGCCGCTTTATGAGTCGAAGGCACAGGCAAAGGTGGCCTACGACCTCGTCAAGCTGACGAAACATCTCAAGGAATACGCAGAAAAAAACAAGGGTGCCCTCAAGGGAAAGATAGTTCTGCTCGATCGAATTCCCGAGTTCGAGCCCCGGGAAGAGCCTCTCAGCAAGCGTTTCAACGATGAGGGACTGGCCCGCCTCGCCAGGGCACCGGAGCCCGTGGCCGCGGAACCGATCGAATGGCCCATCACCAGCTTCCCCATCGACGAGAAGGAGCGCTATCGCGCCTACGCCACCCTGCCCCTTGAAGTAACTGAAGACTACTCGGCGCGTAGCATGCGGGTGTGGGGCTTGCTGCACGCCTTCCTTCGCGACGAAGGGGTGGTGGCCGCGTTTCACACCAGCGACGAGAAAACAGGTGGCATCATCTTCGTGGACGACAGCGCATCCTGGGAAGAAGGCGCGCCCGTGCCACCCCCGATGATCGTCCTGCCCCCTGAGACGTACGCCCAGATTGCTCGCTTGATCGAGAAGGAAATCCCGGTTAAGGTGGAGCTCCACCTTGAGGTCGAGTTCTATGACGACGATCTCGACGACTGGAACGTGATTGCCGAGATCCCGGGTGGCGAGAAGAAAAATGAGCTGATCATGCTCGGCGGTCACCTCGATTCATGGCAGGCGGGCACTGGCGCCAGCGACAACGCCGCCGGTTGTGCCGTGGTAATGGAAGCCCTGCGCATCCTGAAGGCGCTCGACCTCAAGCTGGATCGGACTGTTCGCCTGGCTCTATGGGGTGGCGAGGAGCAGGGTCTGTTCGGATCGCGCGGCTACGTCAGGACCCATTTCGGAGATCCGATCACCATGGAGGTGAAGCGGGGCCACGCGCGGCTGAGCGGTTACTTCAACATCGACAACGGTTCAGGGAAGATTCGCGGCGTCTACCTGCAGGGGAACGACATGATGCGGCCGATCTTCGCGGACTGGCTCGCTCCGTTCCGCGATCTGGGCGTGGAGACGATCTCCATCCGAAACACCCGGGGAACCGATCATCTCTCGTTTGATGCGGTCGGTTTGCCGGGGTTCCAGTTCATTCAGGATCCGCTCGAGTACTCGACGCAAACCCACCACTCCAACATCGATGTGTACGACCATGTCGTACCGACCGACCTGATGCAGGCCTCGGCGGTGCTGGCGTCGGTCGTGTACCACGCAGCCACGCGGGAGGAGATGCTGCCCCGCAAGCCGCTGCCGGATCCCCTTCCAGAGAAGAAGCCTACCGACATCGGTGTGTGGTAGGCGTCGGCCGAAAACGGCTCAGGCGTGAATCCGCCGGGAGCGCGGGGCGCGTTTCTTGGTAGTGGGTTTGGCCGCCGGAGAGCGCCGGTTGCGTGCCGCGGCGCGTAATTTTCCGCCTGACGGCGCGGTTGTCTTGAACTCCGAGCGCCTGGGGGAGAGATCCCGGAACGGCGTGCGGCAGGGCGGTCCCTCCGCGTGCAGATACAGTGGGGCGCGCTTGCCGCCGATGCCAATCAAACTTGCCGAGCGCGTACCGAATACCGGCCTGTGCAGGCAGACGCTGCGCTCCGGAACCGGAGCATGGCGTGACAGGATGCGCTGCAGGTCTTCTACGGATTTCCCCTCGGGAGGGCCTTCCACGCCCAGAAGGCGGAGAACCTCAGCCCGCCGGGGCTCCTCCGGATCGCCGGGTGCCGCATTCGTCAGGACATGCACCCCTTCCGGAAGAGGCTCTACGCGCATGGTCGTGTCGAAGGTTCCGAGGAAAGCGTACCTCGCGTCCGCGACGATGATCTGGAACGGGTTGTAAGTGGAGTCCTCGATGTCCGAGAGTGCCTCGGCCGCCGCCGTGGCGCTCGGCTCCTTGAGGATGTCGAGCACGAGCTTGCCCCGGGAGCGCAGTGAAGAATCGCGCATGGAGCGGGCCGCGTTGGTTAACCCGACAATGGTTCCGGCCGCGTTCAGCCCCAGCCACGTGCCGTTCGCCTCCTTATCGATCCCGGCCCAGCGGCGTAGCTTACCGGGTAGTGCGCGCGGCGCCTGAGCCGGTCGATCGAGTCGCTCGTCCCGGTTGCCGGCCACCAGCAACGGCCAGTCGTCCCGGCACCGGTAATACAGGATGAGTGTGCACATCTCGGCGCTTACCTCCTACCCCCGCTAAGGGTCTCGAGCACGTCCCCTGCTGCCGCTTCCTTCTCAGGTCTTGGACGACGCGGCAAGGCAGTATCCCATAATCTTGTACAGCAGGCGGGCGGCTGAGAAGTTGGGTGCATGCAGGCCCCGCAGCGGCATCAGTTCCACCATGTCCATGGCGACAACACGCGCGCGACCTGCCAGCCCGCGCAGAAAGCGCAGGGTCGGTCCGTAAGTTCCTCCACCCGGCTCCGGAGTCCCCGTCGACGGCATCAGAGTCGGATCCAGAAAATCCAGGTCGAAGGTCAGATAAACATCACCTGAAATACCCTCCAGAGCGCGCTCGGGCCAGTCAGCGTCCATCTGGTGGGCATACAGAATGTGTTTCTCGTGTGAGCGCGCAAACTCCGCCTCCTCGCGGCTGAGCGCGCGGATGCCGATGGCCACGGCGGGGCACAGATCATGAACGCGGCGCATGACGCAGGCATGGCTCCAGGGCGTGCCCTCGTACTCATCGCGCAGATCCGCGTGCGCATCGAGTTGCACGACCGTCAACGAAGGATACCGCTTGAGGGCGGCCCTCACGCCACCCGTGGTGATCGTGTGTTCTCCTCCCAGCATGCAGATCCACTTGTCGCGCTCGAGATAACCGTGCACCTCCTGCTCAATGCGCGCCATCGAGCCGGGAGCGTCCAGGCCCGTGAGGTCGAGCGGCGCAGCCGTATGCACTCCGGCGTGGTACGGCTCGCTCTCCAGCTCCTCGTCGTACAGCTCGACGTATCGAGAAGCTTCGATGATCGCTTCGGGGCCCCGAGCGGTTCCGCCGGCATACGAGGTCGTTCGTTCGTACGGCACCGGCAGGATCACCGCCCGGGAGCGATCAGGATCACAACTGGCGGCCGGAAGGCCCAGGAAGTTGAATGGCGGCTGAGTCCCCACCGCGGTTCCTCACGCCAGAAGGACGGCGCTGGCCAGAACGGTGGTCCAATGGCCGTCCTTTTGCCCGATGGCGGACTGGGTGACGTTCGTCGTGCGCACGATCTGGTCACTGATCTGCCACACCTCTTTCTTCTTGTCGTAGGAATTGGGATCAAAATCGATCCCCAGGGTCGTGGCCAGCATGTGGGCAGCCAGCGCCTCGGCGTACGAGCCTGATTTTTCATCCGTCTCGCCGAAAGCGTGGTGCTCCGAGAGGTAGCCGTGCTGCGTCGGATCTTTCGGAAGCGCCACCCCGATCGACGAGGCGACCAGCCGGTGGGGCTCGTTGGTGGCGATCCTGGCCACTACGCACGGCACGATCTGCCCGGGTGTGAGCAGCTTGAGGCCCGCCGATTGGGTGATGATTTTGGCCTGCGGAGGGACGATGCTGGAGACCGTGATGATGTTAAAGCGGGCGATTCCCGCCACCCTCAGGGCCATTTCGAAGGAGGTCAGTTGCTCGCGATGAACCCCCACCCCCTTGGTCAGGAACAATTTAGTGGGCACGAACATTCGCCGGATAGTACCATAGATGTCCTTTGTTCCCAACGCCTTGACGCCGGCCGGTGCGTGCTCCATATTGGCAGAGGGGTCCCGGTAGCCGTCCGTGTGTCCGGAATCGCGGCACCACGGCGGTATCTTCCCCGGAAGCAGGATCCCAGCTCACCCATGATCACCGGCCACAACACCGACGTCGAATACAAGGGACAGGTCTACCACGTCCAAACAGAAGACAAGGGCCTCAACAACCCCATCATCGAATCACTCATCTACCAGAAGGGAAAGATCCTCGGCTCGAAGCAGACGCCGTACGCGGATCTTCTCGAGGCCGGTGCCGGAGAGAAAGATATCCAGGAGCGCCTCGAATCCCAGCACAAGCGCATGCTTATGGATGTGCGTGGAGGAAAGTACGCACCGGAAGGTCCACCGCAGTTCGGCGAAAACTTCGTCTCGAAGCGCCGGCTCGACCAGGTAATCCTCGAACACCTGGCATCCAGCAAAGGGGACGAGCGCCTCGAGGTGATCGTTCAGGGGCCCTCGGATCTGGTTTTCGGCGAGAGTGCCGAAGTCGAAGTATATGTGCGTACCGAGCTGACTTCCAAGCCGCTCCCCAAGGTGGCTGTCTCTATTCGTCTTGCCCGTCCCGGCCAGGATGACATGGAGCTGTTCCGCGGCAAGACCAATCGCGAAGGTAAGGTGGTGACCACGATTGCACTGCCCGAATGCGAAGATGCCAGCGCGGTGCTGATCGTCGAGGCGACCTCCAAGCAGGCCCGCGAGGAGGCCCGCATGCTCGTCCATCGGAAGCGTTCCGAGCCCGTCGGCGAACCGGTCGCCTGAACCCTGTCCCGCCCGTTACCTTCCTGTTATGCTGTTTGCATGCGCCTGAAGATCAACGGAGCAGTGCGGCAGTTTCCCGGCGATCTGATGCTTCCGGCACTACTGGAAAAGCTGCAGCTCCCCGCCGCGCGCGTGGCGGTCGAGCGAAACCGCACACTGGTGCACCGCGACAAGTACTCGTCGGTGCGCCTCGAGGACGATGACGAGCTGGAGATCGTGCAGCTCGTCGGCGGCGGCTAAGCCCGTCGCCCCGCGCCCTGTCCCGGGCCGCTAGTAGAGCAGGACTGGCCCACCACCTCGAGACATGGCTCCGCGCAGGCGACGCCTGCGCTCGCCTCTCCCTCGTGCGCCGCCCGCAAGCGGGCACCCGGCGCACCTCAGGCATGGTCTCTCGGTAGCGGGCTAACCCTGCTCTAGCAACCTCATCCGACAGCTCGGGCGCGTGGTGCTGTGCTAGAATCGAGAGCAATTCTGGACAGAAACATGAATGTTTCACCGCTGAAAATCGCCGGCCGGGAGTATCGATCACGCCTCATCGTGGGTACCGGCAAGTACGCATCGTTCGAGCAGACGCAGCAGGCGATCGAGCGCTCAGGCGCCGAGATGGTCACGGTCGCGGTTCGCCGCGTGAAGCTCGGCGGACCGCCCGAGGAATCGCTCCTGACCTACATCGATCCCAAGAAATACGTCCTGCTTCCCAACACCGCCGGCTGCTACACGGCTGACGACGCGGTGCGCACGGCCCGCCTGGCGCGCGAGGCCGGGCTATCCAGCCTGATCAAGCTCGAGGTGATCGGCGACGAGAAGACGCTTTTCCCGGATACGCACGCCCTCCTGGAGGCCACCCGGACTCTCGTGAAGGAGGGATTCACGGTGCTTCCGTACACCAACGAGGACCTGGTCGTTGCCAAGCGGCTGAGAGACGCGGGCGCCGCCGCCATCATGCCGCTCGGCGCGCCCATCGGCTCGGGACTGGGCATCCAGAACCGCAATGCGCTACGAATCCTGATCGAGCAGATCCCAGATCTTCCAATCATTGTGGACGCTGGAGTGGGGACCGCCTCTGACGCGGCCATGGCAATGGAGCTCGGTGCCGACGGCATTCTGATGAACACCGGGATCGCCGGTGCGCGCGATCCGCTCAAGATGGCCGAGGCAATGAAGCACGCCGTCGCATCGGGACGCCTCGCCTACGAAGCGGGGCGCATCCCGCGCAAGCTGTACGCCACCGCCTCCAGCCCCCTCGACGGCACCATCGAGTAATCCTCCCCAGCACGCAAGCGGGCACCCGGCGTGCGTCGACGACCATCTCTCGACCTCGGGGGCACCCGAACCCAGAACGTCACTGCCTCATGCATGATCCGAGTACCCCACCTCTACGGTCCTGAGACAGGGCCGGACCCGAGACAAGGCGGGGCTCTGCCTCCAGTCCTTCCAAGGTACTCGTTTCGGGTGGGAACTAGCGGCGGTGGCGGGCGTCCTTGGCGGCCTGGGCTGCCTCGCGGTCAATCGTCTCACGTCGCTTCGCGTCCCGCTTGTCGTGCAGCTTCTTGGCGCGGGCGATGGCGATTTCGACCTTCACGCGGCGGTTCTTCAGGTACAGCCGCAGGGGCACCAGCGTATGGCCGGATCGGTCGGTGGCTGCCTGCAGGCGCAGGATCTCCCGGCGGTGCAGGAGCAACTTGCGCTCGCGGGTCGGCTCGGGGGCGAAGGGCCCTGCGTTGGCGTAGGGGCTGATGTGGCAGTTGAACAGGAACGCCTCGCCGCGCCGGATACGGGCGTATGCCTCCCTCAGGTTCGCCCGCCCCTCCCGCACCGACTTCACCTCCGAGCCCTCGAGAGCGATCCCCGCCTCCAGGCGTTCCAGGATGTGGTACCGGTAGCGGGCCTGGCGGTTGGTGACGAGCACCTTTTCAGCTTCTTCGGAACGGCTCATTGGCTCATGCCCGGACCACGATAGGTAAGCACCGACCCGCGGGTCAAGTGAGCCTTTCCTTGACCGATCTCCTCGAGGGTGACATAATTTCTATTGCTAGGCCTTTGGATACAACTGTCTCTACTGGCCATAACCACCGCGCCGGACCGGGTGCGGTTTTATATAGGAGGGCATGCCCATGCCCCCAACCGGCAACACCTCCCCCGCTCCATCAGCTCCTAGCCCTTTCGTAAGCGTCGTCAGTGTTAAATTCCCCAACATCGCTCGCGCCTACCAGTTCGATAGCGGCGAGCTAGAGTTTATCCCCGGCGACTACTGCATCGTCCAGACCGAGCGCGGGGATGACTTCGGCGAGGTCGTGCAGGCAACGCGCCGGTCCCCACAGCACTGCGGTCTGAAGGGGATCAAAAAAGTGCTGCGCCGCGCAGAAGAGTCCGACCGCGAGATCTACCTGAGCAAGCGTGCCCGCGAGGACGAAGCGTTTGCCTTCTGCCAGATGAAGATCGGGGAAAAGAATCTGAAGATGAAGCTGGTCCGCATCAGCCATTCCTGGACCAGCCACAAGGCAATCGTTTTCTTCACAGCGGAGGAGAGGGTTGATTTTCGCGAGCTGGTACGCGAGCTGGCGCAGCACATGCACATGCGGGTGGAGATGCGCCAGATCGGCCTGCGCGACGAGGCCAAGGTGCAGGGCGGCTGCGGGCCCTGTGGCCGCCAGCTCTGCTGCTCGACCTGGCTCAAGGAGTTCCAGCCGATCTCGATCAAGATGGCCCGTGCCCAGGGCCTGAGCCTGAACCCCTCGAAGCTCACCGGCATGTGCGGCCGGCTCAAATGTTGCCTGCGGTATGAGTACGACCAGTTCGTGCTCACGGGTGGAGACCCGGCCAAGTTCGCCAAGAAGATGGAGGACCACCCGGGAGCCAGGTGCCCCGGCGGCGGCTGTGGAAGTGCCCCGCCTCCCTCCTAGTCCGCTCCGCGAGCCCCTTTGCCCCTGCCGGCCAGGAGCCGGTAGAGGGCGCGGGAATCGACTCCCTTCTCCCGCGCCACCTCACGCATGGCAGCGGGGCGCCGCTTCCCCGTTTCGCGCACCCGGCGCTCAACCTCCCGCCGCAGTCGTTTGAGCCCCGCGGCGTCGATCTCGAGAGAGGCCTCCCTGCCCGACTTCCCCCCGCATCTTTTCGCCGTGGTGGCTCTTGATGCTCCCTCGACCACGAACGTGATCTCTCCGCGCAGGACGCCATCCTCGGCGGAGGCAGCCAGGTCCGCCAGTGTGCCACGCCGGATCTCCTCGTGCATCTTCGTCATCTCGCGCGCCATGATGGCGCGCCGCTCTGGCCAGCACCCCACCAGATCTCGCAGGGCCGCGGCGGCACGGCGTGGCGATTCGTAGAAGACCAGCAGTCCTTCGACTCCATCAAGTGAGGTGAGCAGGCGGCGACGATCCGCGGCGCGGGAGGGCAGAAATCCCAGAAACGTGAGACGGCTGCCTGCGAGGCCGGCAGCGGACACGGCCGTCGCCAGAGCCGACGGTCCCGGCACGGGCACGACAGGATAGCCGGCCGCCGCAGCCTCCGTCACCAGGATGGCTCCGGGATCGGAAACGGCAGGTGTGCCGGCGTCGGTGACCAGCGCCACGTTCTCACCCCGGCCGAGGCAACCCAGCAGCTCGGTGACTCGGGCCCGCTCGTTGAACTTGTGGTACGAGACGAGGCGCGAGCGGATGGCGTGACGCTCCAGAAGCTTGCGCGTGTGGCGCGTGTCCTCGCAGGCGATGGTGCCGGCTTCACGCAGCACCCGCAGGGCGCGCAGCGTGACGTCCTCCAGGTTTCCGATTGGCGTGCCGACGACGTAAAGGATTCCGGACATAGATCTCTCTTTTGCCGGCCCGCGGGGCTGGTAACACGGTGCCCCGCGCGGGCCGCGGTGTCGAGCGGGCAATGCTTCAATGGCGGGTGGTGATCGGGGCCACGTAGGGCATCCGGCGCTTGAACTCATTGCGCTGGATCCGATCCTGCACCGAGCGCACCATCTCGCGATCGAAGCCGTGCGCCTGCAGCTCCCGGAGCTTGAGGCCACGATCCACCATGAGCAGCAGCAAGCGATCGATCTCCTCGTACGTGTAACCCAGCTCGGCTTCGTCGGTCTGGTCCGGCCACAGATCGGCAGTCGGGATCTTGGTGCGAATGCGCTCCGGCACGGCCACGTGCAGCGCCAGCAGCCGCACCTGTGTCTTGTAAAGACAGCCGATCGGGTTGAGGCTGCACGCGGTGTCTCCGAAATGCGTACCGTAGCCGAGCAGGGTCTCGGTGCGATTGCTGGTGCCGAGGACGAGCGCATCACGAGCGGCCGCGCAATCAAACAGGATCGACATACGCTCCCGAGCCATCTTGTTGCCGCGGCGCAGCCGGTCGGCCTCCGGTCGGTTATCGAAGAAGGCGTCGACCATGGGCGAGATGTCCACCGTCTCGTAACGAATGTCCAGGTATTTTGCCAGTTCCTCGGCGTCGCGGAGGCTGTCCTTACGGCTGTTGCGGTAGGGCATGAGAATTGCGATCACGCCCGCGCGTCCGAGGGCCCGCCGGGCCAGCGCGGCCGACAGGGCCGAGTCGATCCCTCCGGAAAGGCCCACCACCACCCGCGAGCGTCCCGCGGCGCGGGTTTCCTTCTGGATGAAGCGCTCGATTCGCGAGCACACGGTCTCTGGCTTGATGTCGAGGCCGGCCGATGCAGATCGGGAGTGTGAGGTACCGCGCTTGCGGACCCGCTTCTTCCTGGAGCGGCTTGCTCGTTTTGGCCGGAGGCGCGCCCCGCGACGCGCAGCTGTGGCGCGTTTCACCATGATTTTTTCGGGACCGGCAGCATGCGGGCGGGCGTATTCCAAGAGAAGGCCATGCTTTCCCTTGCGGCCACGTCCATTGGGGATCCATAGATCGGAATAGTGCGGCAGGATAGCACACAAGCGCTCTGCTAGAATAGCGAGCGTCTGAACGGTACCGGCTTCAGCCCACCGCTCCCGGCCCACCTCTCATGCTGCGCCACCCCGCATTTTCAGGAAGCTTCTACCCGGATGACCCGGAGACCCTGCGCCGGGATGTCGAGGCCCGCCTGGAGAGGACGGGTCCGCGCTCCGGGGTGACGGCGCTCATGGCACCGCACGCGGGATATATCTACTCGGGCGGCGTGGCGGGCAACACTTACGCTGCCGCCGATCTTCCGGGCCGCTTGGTGATCCTTGGCCCCAACCATACCGGCCGTGGCGCACCCCTTGCTCTGTACGGGGGCGGTGAGTGGGAGACACCCCTGGGCCGCATGCCAGTGGATGAGGATCTGGCGGACAGACTCCAGAAGGCGTGTCCCCTGCTGGAGGTGGACGTCGAGGCACACAGCCGTGAGCACGCCATCGAGGTCCAGCTGCCGTTCCTGCAGGTGTGCGCGCCTGGGGCACGCATCGTGCCGGTGTGTGTCGGGACACCGCGGATCACCGATCTGCGGGTTTTCGGTACGGCCCTGGCACGGGTGATCTCGTCCCTGGAGGAGCCGGCCGCTATCCTGATCAGCAGTGACATGACCCACTATGAATCCCGCGAGGTAGCCGAGCGCCAGGACCGGAAAGCACTCGAGGCGCTGGAGCGTGTCGACGCTACCACTCTCTACGAAGTGGTGCAGCGTGAACGCATCTCGATGTGCGGCGTTTACCCGGCTGTCGCCGCGCTCGAGGCCTGTCGTCTCCTCGGCGCGCGCTCGGGGGAAGTTCTTGCCTACGCCACCTCCGGCGACGTCACGGGCGACTTCAGCCGCGTTGTGGCGTATGCCGGAATGCACTTCCACTGAGCGGATGAATACCCGGTTCCGCGCCCATTTATCTTTTGCGGTACTCGCCGCCTGCCTCTGGCCGGCCGCTCACGCAGCGGCCCAGACCGCAGTGGACGAGGAGCCTACAGTCGACCCGGAAAAGTCTTTCATTTCAACGGTCGCTCCGGGCGCGTCCGCGGTCCGTGTCGGGGCCACCACGATCGAGCGAACGGCCCCCAACCGGTACCGCTTCTCGGGAGATGTCGACATCCGCTCTGGCGATCTCAGACTGCAGGCCGATGAAGTCGAGTATAACGGGGACACACAACAGTGCATCGCCCGCGGGAACGTGGTGCTCAAGGAAGGATCTTCCTTTCTCACGGGAGATCGGATTGAGATCAACCTGGAGACGCGCCTGTCGACCATTTACAGCGCCCAGGGAGAGCTGCAGCCGGGCCTCATCCTGGAGGCGGAGCGCCTCGAGAAGATCGGAGAAAACCGTTACCGGATCGAGAAGGCCACGCTCACTTCCTGCACCCAGCCGACGCCCTACTGGTCGTTCCGCATCGGCCGGGGTACGGTTGAGCTCGACGGCTACGCCCACCTCAGGAACCTGTCATTCCGCGTTGGCCGCATGCCCATCCTGTACACTCCTTACCTGCTGTGGCCCGTCAAGAAGGATCGGGTCTCGGGTTTCCTGATGCCGCAGGTCGGGTACTCGGCACGGCGCGGTGCGGTGATCAACACGGCTTACTTCTGGGCACCGGCGCGCAACTTCGATTCCACTTTTTACTTCGACTACTTCCAGAAGGACGGTCTGGGGGCCGGGGTAGAGACCCGCTGGCTTCCGACCCAGGCTGGAAGGCTGCGCTTCACCGGCTATTACATCGACGAGAGAATCGATGACACGATCACCGGCGAACCGGAGGGAGATCGGTATCGCTTCCGCCTGCTGACGGAGCAATCGTTCGATCACGGCTGGAAGCTACTCGCCGATCTGAACGAGGTGAGTGACATTGATTATTACCTGGATTTCGAGCGCGATCCGCGGATCGCCACGACCAGTACCACATCATCCAGGCTCGACCTCTCACGCGCCTGGTCATATTATTCGCTGAACATCCGGGGTGAAAGCATCGAGCAATCGCTCTCCGCAGGTGAGATCCTCACACAGGAACGGCGGCCGGAGATCGAGCTTCGCGGTCGCAGCCGCCAGCTCGGCAGCTCCCCGTTCTTCCTCGCATTCCAGACCAGCGCAGCAACCCTGGATAGAGACTTCTCGTATGAGCGCTACGACGTGTTTCCAGAGATCCGCGTACCCCTGCGCATTGCCCCCTGGTTGAAGGTGACACCGGAAGTTTCGTTGCGCGAGACCTATTACACGAAACAGCGTGATCCGTCCGTATCTGGAACCGCCATCGATGACTCGTTGCGCCGCAGTCTCTTTCGAGGTGGACTCGAGATCATCGGTCCTTCGTTCACGCGTGTCTGGGACACGCCGGGCTGGGGCTTCTCACCGCGCCTGAAGAATGTTCTGGAACCCAGGATCACCTACAGCTATGTAATCGCGGACATCCATGGCACTGCGGAGGAAGATGTCGCCATCCTCCCCCCCGCCAACACCCCCTTCGACGACACATTATTCGTGCCACGGTTTGACGAGGTGGATGTGGCAAGCGGTGACATCAATCAGGTGAGGTATTCGCTCTCCTCACGCTGGTTCGCCCTGCGCTCCAGGGCTCCCGTGAGCTCCGGGCTGGCGCTGCCGCGGCGGATACCGCTGCCGGGCCTGGCCCCGGAGCCCCACACGGCAGAAGATGTCGCTGCCCTCATACCCGAGCCGGAGAGTGACCAGGAGGAAGTCGGTGTGACCGGCACGGCCGTCGAGTTCGCGACCGTAACGCTGAGCCAGATTTTTAACTTCAACCCGAGCCCCCTCAGCAGGCGCTTTGAGTTACGAGAAGAGGTCGACAGCTCCTCCTTCTCTCCCGTAAATCTGTCGATCCGTGTCAATCCAACCGCCTGGCACTCGATGAATGTGACGGCACGCTACAACATCCTGCGCCACACGGTGGAGCAGACGACGATCAGCGCCGATCTCCGATCGCATCCGCACATCCTCAGCCTGAACTGGGTGCTGAACAACGTCAGCAAGAATGCGCAGTGGGATCCGAATGATCCAACATCCGAGCCAGCAAAAAACCGGAGTCAAATGAGCTTGCTTGCCGGAACTTCCATGTTCCGCCAGAAGCTCGCCCTGGCCGCTGAGCTCAACTGGGACATCGCGGCCTCCCACATCCAGAATCAGCGCTACCGCATCGGCTACAATACCCAGTGCTGCGGCTTCCTTCTCGAGTATCAGAATCGTGACTTTGTGAATTCCGAGGAACGCGAAATCCGCTTTCTCATCAATCTCAAGGGTGTGGGCAAACTCTTCGACATGCAGCAGGGCATGCGCTGAACGGGGCAGCGGACGGAAATGAGTTCCCTTTTCTCCGTTCCTCTCATCCTTGGCACCGGCGGTCGTCTCGGCCGGCAGGCGGAGACGACGCTCTCGCGTCTGTATCCCGCTACAATCGCGGCCACGCGCGCAGAGATTGATATCACCGACTACTTCCGCATGCGGGGAGAGCTCGAGCGCCTGGAGCCCACGCTGGTGATCAATTGCGCCGCCGCCTCCGGGGTGGATGTTTGCGAGCGGCAGCCGGATCTCGCCGTTCGTGTCAACAGCGATGGAGCCGCCAACGCGGCCCGGGCGTGCCGCGAAGTGGGAGCACGTTTCATCCACGTGAGCACCGACCAGGTGTTTGACGGGAACAAAGGAAGCCCATACCTGGAAGACGATATCCCCCGGCCGATCTCGAAATATGGTGCCAGCAAACTGGAGGGTGAACGCAGGGTGCTGAAGGAATTTCCCGAGGCACTGGTGGTGCGCACGAGCTGGCTGTTCGGCCCCTGCGGCGGCGACTTTGTCGAGCACGTGCTGGAGGAAGCGCGCGCGCGGCACAGCCTGAGCGGCGTCACGGACCAGGTCGCCTCTCCCACCTACACACCGGATCTGATCCAGGCACTTCTGTTGCTCGCCGAGATTCCGACTCACGGAGTGATCCACTTCGTGAACGGCGGGACGTGCAACCGCTTCGACTTCGCCTGTCAGGTCGCCGAGGCGGCTGGGCTCGAGGGCGGGCTCCAACGGGTGCAGCTGCGCTGGAAGGATCTGGGATTCCCGGCGAGCCGACCGTCCTACTCGGCTCTTTCTACAACCCGGTACCGATCGATCACATCACGTGAGCCCCGTGACTGGAAGGAGGCTCTTGCAGAGCAGTTCACCACCTCACCGCCGGGTCGCGCTGCGCCTGGCTGGCAGGCACCGACATGATCCTTGTCACGGGTGGCAGCGGTTACCTGGGTCAGGCGCTGGTGCGCGGTCTCGTCTCCGCGGGCCGCCGTGTGCGCCTTCTCGTACGGCGCGACCTTCATGTGGGCGAGTCGCCCAGCGGAGTGGATGTGCGCCTGGCCTCGCTCACCGATCCCTCAGAGGTGGCCCGCGCTCTCAGGGGTTGCCACCAGGTGTTCCACCTGGCGGCCGTGGTGCAGCGCTGGCTACCGCGCCAGGAAGAGTTCTCACGGATCAATGTGGACGGCCTGAAGACGCTGATCGAAGCCTCACGCCGGGAGGGAATCGAGCGGTTCATCTATACGTCCTCTTTTCTGGCGCTGGGGCCCACCGACGGCGCGGTTCATGATGAGGACACGCCCCGTAACAGCCTCAAGCCCGGAAATGCCTATGCCGACACCAAGCGCCAGGCGGAGGGTCTGGCACGCCAGGCGGCCGCGGATGGATTTCCGATCGTCACGCTCTACCCGGGCATACTTTACGGCCCGGGTCCACGCACCGAGGGGAACCTCGTCGGACAGGTGCTCATCCGTCACCTGCAGGAAGGTCTGCCCGGACTGGTCGGAGGCGGAGAGAGGCGCTGGTGCCTGGCTTACGTCGACGATGTCGTGCGCGGACATCTGAGGGCTCTCGAGGCTGCCGCAGTGGGCGATCGTTTCATCCTCGGTGGAGAGAACCTGTCGCTGCGCCAGCTTTTCGCACGCGTCGCGCAGATCACCGGTACACTCGCACCCGGGCGCACCATCCCTGCCTGGATGGCCCGTCTGGTCGGCCGCCTGCAGGTCTTGCGGGCCCGCCTGACGGGGCAGCCACCCGAGATCACGCCGGACGAGGTGGAGATCTACACGCACGACTGGGCTTACTCCAGCGCCCGGGCTGAGCGTGTCCTGGGATACTCCGCTACCCCGCTGGAGCAGGGCCTTCTAACGACGATCGAGTGGGCGCGCGCCGAGATACGCGACATGGAGAGGGGATTTTGAGCGGCGCCGATTTGCGTTCCCTGACGCACGTCGCAATGGGTACTCTGTGCGTGACGCTGGCGTGGCTGCCGGCGGCTGCAGCGCTGGCGATCAGTGCCACGGCCGTGGCCGGAAACCTCTGGCTGCTACCTCGTCTCGCCGGTGGCCAGATGCGGCGCGCGGAATCGGCCTGGGGCACGAGCGACCGGGGCCTGATCCTCTATCCGGTGTCCGTGTTCGTGCTTCTGGTGCTGCTTCCGGATCGTCCCACGCTCGTGGCGGCGGGGTGGGCGTTGCTGGCGTTCGGTGACGGCGCGGCCTCGCTCGCCGGACGTCACCTCGGAGGCCCACGGCTGCCCTGGAACAGCACCAAGAGTTTCGCGGGCTCGGCGGCTCTCATCGCCTGTGGCACGGCAAGCGTGGCGTTCCTGTTGCACTCGTCGGCGGGCGGCCGGCTTCCGTTTCGTGACGCGCTGTCGCTTGCATGGGGAGCCGGATCCGATTCCTCCGCTCTCGCGGGGTGGATCACAATCGCCTTGATCGCGGCGCTGATCTCGGCGCTCGCGGAGTCGCTCCCCAGTGGTCTGGATGACAATCTGGTTGTTCCCTGGATCGGAGCTGCCGTGCTTCTTGGTTTAACAGCGATCACCCCGCTGGCACTGGAGCTCGGAGCCATCACCGTAACCAGACGCTGGGCCTCGATGCTGGCCCTGGCGCTCACCGGAGGGATCGCGGCCTACCTGCTGCGCTGGGTGAGCCTCTCCGGCCTGATTGCCGGCGTCATGGTCGGAACCCTCGTGGGGGTTGGCTTGGGGGTGGGCGGGTTCGTGTTGCTTCTGACGTTCTTCGTGCTGGGATCGGCCGCCACACAGATCGGACTGGTCTCGAAGAGGACGCGTGGCATCGCGCAGGAACGCGGCGGCGCGCGCAGTAGCCTGCACGCACTGGCCAACGGCGCGGTGCCGCTCGCATGTGCTCTCTTCGCGCTCGCCGGAGCCCCGCTTGGCGCCTGCGCACTGGCGTTTGCCGGCGCTCTGGGAGCCGCGACGTTTGACACAGTAGCGAGTGAAATTGGCAAGTGGCTGGCGGGGCCGACGTTTCTCCCGGAGCGTCTGTGTCGCGTTCCGGCCGGAACACCCGGTGGCGTCTCCCTTTCCGGCACCCTGGCGGGCGCTGCAGCGGCCGCCGTGGTCATCGCTGTGGCAGGGATTACGGATCTGATCTCCGACAGCTGGGGGGCCGCTCTGTGCGTGTGGATCGCCTCAGCCGTGGGTGCGTTCGCGGAACGACCGCTTGCACTTCTGGCGGCCTCGGAACAGCCGCACCCGGAAGCTCTCAACGCTGCAAACACGCTTGTCGGCGCGGTGGCGGCGCTGTGGATCGCTCAATGGCTGTCGCCGGCTTCTCTGACTGCAACGGGGCTGGCGCCATGACCGACACGCCGCGGGCAGGGCCAAGGAGCGGGTCGCTGGGCTCGACGCTGCTCGAGTTCACGCGACCGTTCACGCTCCTGCCTCCCACGCTCGGAGTAATCTCGGGGGCGGTGACCGCGTTCGGGTCGGCGTTCAATCCGGATCCCTCTCGCGCCTTCACCTGGTGGATCGGTTTGACCATCCTGGTGGGCTCTCTTTGCGCGGCGCTTCTCAATGCGGCCTCGAACGGGATCAACCAGATCTGCGACGTCGAGATCGATCGCTGGAACAAAGGTGGCCGTCCGCTTCCCTCGGGCAGGCTGAACCTTTCCCAGGCCTGGACCTTCACGGTGGTGATCTATGGGTTGGCGATGCTTCCGACCTGGTGGGTGCTGCCATATCCTTACACCGACTGGCAGGCGCGCTGGTCGGCCCCTCTCTCGGCGCGCGCGTGCTTCACCATCTATTTGCTCGGAGCGCTGTTCACTCTGATTTACTCGGTTCCCGCGTTCGGCCGCACGAAGCGTTACGGCATCTGGGCCAACCTGACGATCGCGCTACCGCGCGGCATGCTCCTGAAGGTTGCGGGATGGTCAATGGTCGCAAGCGTCGTGCATCTCGAGCCCTGGTATATCGGGCTGATCTTCCTGCTCTTCTTGCTGGGGGCGAGCACCACGAAGGATTTCTCCGATATGGAGGGGGATCGCCGGGGCAACTGCCATACGCTTCCGATCCGGTACGGGGTGCGAGCGGCGGCTTGGATCACCGCTCCCTTCCTCGTCCTGCCATGGATCCTGCTGCCGGCCGGCACCCGACTGGTGAACGTATGGGAGGGCGGCCACCCATGGCTGACAGGAAACGCATTGATTCTGGATGCGCTCGGGGCTATCTTGGCAACCTGGGGTTTGTACGTGGCGGCCCTGATCCTGAGGCGGCCCGAGGAACTGACCCGGAAGGAGAATCACCCGTCCTGGATTCATATGTACTGGATGATGATGACCGCCCAGATCGGCTTTGCGGTGGCGTACATCGTATGAACCCAAGAGCAATCTACACTCAAACACCACGGCCTGCGCGAGCCATCCGGCGGGTACTGCTACGTGCCGCAGCCGCCGCCATGTTGCTGATGACTCTGCCGGGAGCCGGGTGCATTCCCAGCGCATCTGACCGCAAGATCTCGGAGGGAAACAACTACTTCGAGAAAGGGGAACTACGCCGGGCGCGCACGCGCTATCATGCGGCCCTGGCGATCAATCCCCAGAATCCAAAGGCGTACTACGCGCTGGGCGTCATCGCCTACACGCAGGGAGTGTATTCCAGCGCCCGGATCAACTTCGAGCGTGCCATCGGCCTCGATTCGCGTGACCCCGACTTCTGGTTCCACCTGGGGAATACCTTCTCACAGCTGAAGCGGCACCGCAAGGCGGTGGACGCCTACGAGCACGTGATTGCTCTAGAACGACTGTACCCTGAGGTTTACTACGCGAAGGGGATTGCGCATTACAACCTGCGCGAATGGCAACGGGCGCTTTACGAGCTGGAACGCTACCTGCGATACTCACCGAGCGGAGAGCGCCACAAGACCGCCTACCAGCTCATCCACACGCTGAACAAGGGCGGCATCCGGTCTCCGGCCGATGTCGAGCCCGCCACTACGCCCTAGAGGCTTTCCGTCGATCCATTGCCATCGGCCTCCGCCGCGCCTTCCGCAGGCTGCGCCTTCGCTTTTTCCGGGACGTCGGCTCTGCCCACCACGACACGCGCCGGACGCAAGGTGCGTCCGGAATAACGGTAGCCTCTCTGCACCACCTCGATGACCACGCCGTCCTCTTCGGCTCGATCGATGGCGCGCACCTCGATCGCTTCTGCCACTTCGGGATCAAACTGGCTGTTCGCCACCTCGAGCTCCTCAACTCCCTGAGCGGAGAGCAGACGGCGCATCTGTAAGAGCACCTGATTGACTCCACGCGCCAGATCATTCGCCTGAGACTCCTCCCCCACCGAACCGAGCGCGCGCTCAAGGTTGTCCGCAACCTCGAGCAGCTCCCGGAAAAGATCCCCTTTGGCAAGGGAGACCCTACGATCGAGGTCGCGGTTCAGGCGCTGGCGGATTCCATCGGTCTCCTGCTGTGTCTGGCGGTAGGCTGCTGTCAGCTCGCGCAAGCGCCCGCGGCTTTCCTCGAGCTGCGCCTGCAGCTCCTGGACATACTTGGGATAAGTGGAAGCTTCCGAGGAGTCGGGCTCCTGCTCGTCGCCTTGCTCTTCTCTGGCCCAGAAGCGACGGTCCACGACCTTCATGGGACTCCGTTTCCTTCGTGGCCGCCGCTCAGCGGCATCATCCTCGACGTCCGCGGCCCCTGGTCCGTCCTCCAGCGGGACGTTTTCTTCTTTCTCTTCGCTCATGACAGCTCCATGGTTACGTAGTGGCGAAAATGTCCACGCTGGATCAGAAGCAACACCGAATGGCGCCCCAGGCTGCGGGCCACGGCCCTGCGGAACGCGTCCACGTTGCGCATGGGAAGTCCGTTCATCTGAATCACCACATCACCCCGGCGGAACCCTCTCTGCGCAGCCCGGCTGAGCGGACGTACTTTGTCGATGAGGACTCCTATCTCCGACTTGAACGGCACCTGTCCCCGCCAGTCTTCGGGGATTGGCCGAACCGCGATCCCCATGACATCGTATGCCAGCTGCTCGGCGGCCTGCAGTGGAAACTCCTGAACCGTCACCTCGAGGTCGAGGTTCTGGCGGTCGCGCTCCACACCGAGAAGAATCTTCTCCCCCGGACGCAGCTGGCTCAGGGTGGTGTCGAGCTCGAACCGGTTCCTCAGCGGAACCGCCGCCGCCGTACGGATCCAGTCGCCGGGCTCGAGGCCGGCCTGGGCTGCAGGAGAGCCTGCGTACACCTGTCGAACCACCAGGCCAATCCGGGTCTCATGCACCTCGATGCCGATCCAGGTGGATCGCACCTCACCGTAGCGGATGAGATCTTCCACGATGCGGCGGGCTCGATCGACCGGGATGGCAAAGCCGATTCCGTGACCTTCCCCGTAAATGGCGGTGTTAACGCCCACGAGCTCCCCGCGGACGTTCAACAGGGGGCCGCCGCTGTTTCCGGGGTTGATGCTGGCATCGGTCTGGATGAAGTCCGTGTACAGGCGTTCACCGGAGCGCACCGAGCGCCGCAGGGCCGAGATCACGCCGGTCGTCACCGTGTTGCTGAGGCCAAACGGATTGCCGATGGCCACCACGTCCTCGCCGATCATGAGATCGCTCGAACGCCCCATGGTTACCGCGGGCAGCGGTTCCCGGCTCTCCACCTTCAGGATCGCCAGGTCGGAGCGCGGGTCCACCCCCTTGACCTCGGCATCGTACTCAGTGCCGTCGGCGCCCGTCACCTTGATGTAAGAAGCGCCGACGATGACATGTTCGTTTGTGAGGATGTAACCGGCCGGATCAACGATGACGCCCGACCCCAGGTTGTTGAGAGTGCGCTCGTCCCGCCTCTGGGGTGGTTCGAGCAGCTCGAACAGGGATGAGTAGAACGGATTCTTGACGCGCTGCTCGGTGGAGATGTTCACCACCGCCGGCCCCACTCGCTCCACGACCTCGACGGTAGGGTTACGCCGCGACACCTGCCCGTTCTCTGCGGGCTCCTGGGCCAGCGCATGCGGTTCCACACCGGCAGCGAGCGCAACCAGCACCAGGAAAGCGACGAGGATATGTGGTTGGAGTCTCATGGTCAGATCAACAGGTGCCGGCACGAGGTACCCGCACCGCTGCGGCAGGGTCGCAGGTGCTCCGCGGGGGCGTTGCGCGCCCCGGAAGCTCAGCGCCCCAGCAACCGGCGGACGCGCTCCTCAACCGGCGGATGAGTCGAAAACAGCCTGCGGAACGAGCCGCCCCATAGCGGCGCCACGATGAACATGTGGCTCGTGACCGGGCTCGTCTGCATGGGAATTCGCTTCGAGGCCTGGTCCAGCTTTACCAGGGCGCTCGCGAGGCCGTTCGGGTAGCCGACGATCTCGGCCGCCGTGGCGTCCGCCTGGTATTCCCTGGAGCGAGAGATCGCCATCTGGATCAGGGCCGCGGCAATCGGTGCCAGGATGATGCCGAGCAGCGCCCCCAGCCCGCCGCCTCCGCGATCTTCGCTGCCACGAAAACCGCCAAAGATCAGCGCCCAGCGGCCCAGATGAGAGATCACCATGATGGCACCTGCCAGGGTTGCGACGATGGACGCGATCAGAATGTCGCGGTTGCGGACGTGAGCCAGCTCGTGGGCGATCACGCCTTCGAGCTCCTCCCTGCTCATGAGGCGTCGCAAGCCGTGCGTGATCGCCACGGCGGCGTGCTTTGGGTCTCGTCCCGTGGCGAACGCATTGGGCGCCTCGGACGGCAGCAGGAAGAGCCGGGGCTTCGGCAGCCCCGAGCGCGCGCACAGGCTCTCGACCATCTCGTGCAGCTGCGGATCCTCATCTTTCTCCAGAGGCTTAGCGCGGTGCATGGCCAGGACGATCTTGTCGGAGAACCAGTAGGAGCCGAGGTTCATGAGCGCCGCGAACACCAGAGCCATCTGAAGACCGCGCGGCCCGGCAATGGCCATTCCGGCGAACAAAACGAGGACTGTGAGCGCGGTCAGTAATAGAGTGGTCTTGAATGTGTTCAAGCTGTTGCCTTTCCGGTGTCAGAGTCAGTCAACCTGAATCTTGATGTCTTTAGGCCTGCTTCCCTCGAGCTTCAGCAGAGTTATCTCGAGCACACCGTCCCGGTGCTCGGCACGGATAGTATCCGAGTCGACAGAGCCCGGCAGGCTGAAAGAGCGCACGAAGGTGCCGTACTGACGCTCGACCCGGTGGTAGTTCTCCTTCTCGATGTTCTTCTCGGAAGGTCGATCCCCGGACATCGTCAGGGTGCTGTTCTCCACCTTCAGGCGGATCTGATCGGCCTGCACTCCCGGTAGATCGGCGCGCAGCACGATCTTGTCCGGCTCCTCATAGATATCCACCGCCGGAGACCAGGCTCCGAGCGTCAGGTCTTCCCCGCCGGTCTGGGAGCGCAGCAACGAATCCTCGAAAAGCCGGTTCATGCGCTCCTGCAAGTTGATCAGATCCTTCATCGGATCCCACTTTGCCAGTGCCATGTCGATCACCTCGAGCTGCTAATTCTAAAGTGCTGATGAATCATTATTTATCCGATTCACAGAACCTCTGGACCGGCTCCCGCACCCACTAAAATTACTGTAGCTGAGCCTCTGCGGACTGTCAAACCCGCTGCCTCAGTGGGAGGACGCGGGGGCCTTCGAGCGCTCGAAGACAAGCTCCCCCTTCCCATCCACATCCACCTCGATCCGGTCGCCGGAGCTGAACTCGCCCGCCAGCAGCTTCCGGGCCAGCGGGTCCTGCACGTGGCGCTGCAGGGCTCGCTTCAGGGGGCGGGCGCCATACTGAGGATCCGTGCCCAGCACCGCCAGCTTCTGACGGGCGTCCCGCGTCACCGCCAGCTGCAATCCGCGCTCCGCGACCACGCGCCCCAGGCGTTCGATCTGGATGTCGACGATGCGCTCGATCTCCGCGGCTCCTAGCCGGTTGAAGACGATCGTGTCATCCACCCGGTTGAGAAACTCCGGGCGGAAATGCTTCTTGAGCTCCTCCTCGATGATGCGCTGCGTGTCCTCCCCGTCCGGCGCATGCTCCTCCTGCAGCCACGCACCCGCGATGTTCGAGGTCAGAATTACCACCGTGTTTCGGAAGTCGACCGTGCGGCCCTTGCCATCGGTGAGGCGCCCCTCGTCCATGAGCTGCAACAGAACGTTGAACACATCCGGGTGAGCTTTCTCGATCTCATCGAACAGCACCACGGTGTACGGCCGCCGGCGCACCTGCTCGGTGAGCTGGCCCCCTTCCTCGTAGCCGACGTAGCCGGGAGGAGAGCCAATGAGCCGGGCCACCGAGTGCTTTTCCATGTACTCGGACATGTCGAGGCGCACCATGGCCCGCTCGTCGTCAAAGAGGAACTCGGCCAGCGCGCGCGCGAGCTCCGTTTTCCCGACACCGGTGGGGCCCAGGAACATGAAGGTGCCGATCGGATGGTTCGGATCCTTGAGGCCCGAGCGTGCCCTGCGCACGGCGTTGGCCGTCGCTGCCACGGCACGATCCTGTCCCACCACGCGCCGGTGCAGGCGCTCCTCCATGTTCAGGAGCTTCTCAGCCTCGCCTTCGAGCATGCGTGTCACAGGAACGCCGGTCCACTGAGAGACGATAGCCGCTATGTCCTCGGCGTCCACCTCCTCCTTGAGCATTTTCTGATCCTTCTGCAGGTCGGCCAGGACACGATTGGCTTCCTGAAGCTTCGCGCCCAGCTCGGCCGTGCGCCCGTAACGGATCTCGGCCACCCTCTCCAGGTTACCGGACCGTTCGGCGGTCTTTTCCTCGTTCTTGAGGTTTTCCAGCTCCTCCTTGAGGGAACGGATACACGAGATGGCCTTCTTCTCGGCCTCCCAGTGCGCTTTCATGGCGGAGCTCTTTTCGGTGAGTTCCGCCAGCTGCTTGCCGATCACCTCCAGGCGCTGGCGTGAGCCGGCGTCCTTCTCTTTCTTGAGAGCCTCCTTCTCGATCTCGAGCTGCCTGAGCTTGCGCTCCACCTCGTCGATCTCGGTGGGCATCGAATCGATCTCGATGCGCAGGCGCGAGCCGGCTTCATCGATGAGATCGATCGCCTTGTCGGGAAGGAAGCGATCGCTGATGTAACGCTGGGAGAGAGTGGCCGCCGCCACCAGGGCGGAGTCCTGCACGCGCACTCCATGATGAACCTCGTAGCGTTCTTTTAGCCCGCGCAGAATGGCAATGGTGTTCTCGACGTCCGGCTCGCGCACCATCACCGGCTGAAAGCGCCGCTCCAGAGCCGCGTCCTTCTCGATGTGCTTCTGGTACTCGTTGAGCGTCGTGGCTCCGATGCAGTGCAGCTCGCCGCGCGCCAGCGCGGGCTTGAGCATGTTGGCCGCGTCCACGGCACCCTCCGCGGCGCCGGCGCCGATGAGAGTGTGCATTTCATCGATGAACAGGATGATCTCTCCGGCGGCGTCCTGGACCTCCTTGAGCACGGCCTTGAGACGATCCTCGAACTCCCCGCGGTACTTGGATCCCGCGATCAGGGCACCGATGTCCAGGGCGATGACGCGCTTGCTGCGCAGCCCCTCGGGAACGTCGCCGTCGATGATACGGCGAGCCAGGCCCTCCGCGATGGCGGTCTTTCCGACGCCCGGCTCTCCGATGAGAACCGGGTTGTTCTTGGTGCGCCGCGAGAGGACCTGCATGACGCGGCGGATCTCCTCGTCCCGGGCGATGACCGGATCGAGCTTGCCCCCGCGGGCCAGATCCGTGAGGTCGCGACCGTAGCGCGCCAGGGCCTGTTATTTGTCCTCGGGATTCGGATCGGTGACGCGGTGGCTTCCCCGCACCGAGACGAGGGCGTCGAGGATCACCTTGGGGGTCACACCGAGGCGCTGCAGGGCTTCACGGAGCTTTCCCTCCGCCTTCTCCACGATGCTCAGCAGGAGGTGCTCCGTGCTGACGTACTCATCATTGAATTCCCTCGCCTGCTCGAAGGCGCGATCGAGCACGCTCTTTAGGGCGGGGCCGATGCCGGCGGCGTTCGATGCGCCGGTAACCCGCGGCAGGCTCTCCAGGATCTGGGACGCCTCGCGCCCCAGCTCCGCGGCATCCACACCGAGCTTCTGCAGGATCGATCCGACCACACCACCGTCCTGTTCCAGGAGGGCGGACAGGAGATGGGCCGGGGCAATTTCCGCATGACCGCCCGATTCGGCTCCTGCCTGAGCCTTCTGCAGTGCCTCCTGGGCTTTGATGGTGAGCCGGTCCTGTCGAATCATCTGTTTATTTCTCCACGAGTTACGGAAAATTCAGTCCTCTGACCATAAGAGCTGGATCCATCCCAGTCAAGGGCTCGGGCAAGATTTGACCCAGGAGATCCCCGCCACTACGATGGGCCCGCCGTCCCAGAGCTGGGTCTCCCGGCCCCCATGAGAGTTGAGCAGACTGTCTCCCCATCCATCCTGAGGCCGATCGTATGGCTGGCGGCAGCCGCTTTCTGCGGCTCCTGCGCACCGTCCGGCCTGGAAATGCAGCAGACCGTGACCTGCTTCATCGAGGCCACCCAGGACCAGGAGGGGGAGCGCTGGATCGGCTGTGCGGCCCATGGCCTCGCTGATCAGCTACTGGGTCCGGCGCCCGGCGGACCACCAGAGGAGCGCTGGCGGGCCGCCTATGAGCACCTCCAGGCCGTGGCGCGATCCTTCCTCGAGCAGCGCAAGACAGGGAACATCGACCTCTCGGGGTCGGACGGGCTCATTCTGAGCCACTTCCTGTCGCTGGGACGTGGCGCCTACTTCATGTTCGGTGAGCCCCGCCGGGAAGAAGGGGTGGATCTCCTGCGCATGGAGGTGCGGCTTTTCTATCAGATGATCGATTACCCGGATCA
>JAPUKU010000177.1 GCA_027295505.1 Acidobacteriota bacterium | reverse complement strand
TGGCGCCCTTCTCCGGATGCTTTTTCATCTCCTCGAACTCCTCGGGGGTCAGGGCTCCCGGCTTGCGCAGGATGGCATCATCCACGCCGATCTTGCCGATGTCGTGCAGCAGCGATGAAACGTGGATGTCCCTCACCTGTTTCTTGGTCATCCCGAGGCGGCGTGCCAGCACCACGGCATACTTGTTGACGCGCTCGGAGTGACCGCGCGTGTAAGGATCCTTTTCTTCAATGGCGGCGGCGAGAGCCCGGATGCTACCGAGGAAGAGCAGGTTGTTTTCATGCGCCGCCTGCTTGAGCTGCTCGATGTAGCGCTCGAGCTCGTGCGACATGAGGTTGAAGGTTTCCGCGAGCTGGCCAATCTCGTTCCGGCTGTTGAGCTCCACGCGCGCCGAAAAATCACCGGCTGCCAAAGAGCGGGCGTGCTGGGCCAGGCGCTTGATCGGCTCGCTGATCTGGCGCGCAAAGAAGAACGACGCCGTCAAAGCGATCAGGAGGGTGATCGCCGCCCACTTCAGAGTCGAATCGATCATCTCCTGAACTGTGTGGTAAGCCAGCTTCTCCTCGGCTTGCACGAACAGGCCCCAGCGGCGACGCGTGGGCATGTAAGCGCCCAGAAAATGTCGCTCCGCTTCGCCGCTGCCCACGGTGAACGGCAGAGTCTCCCCCAGCATGCCGCCGCTGCTGATGAAACGCTGCACGAGCTCGCTCTCCTTCACCCCTGATCCCCGGCCCATCCTGCGCGGACCAGAATGGGCGAACAGATCGCCCCCGCGGTTGAGCGCGTAAACCGTGTGCCCGGAGACCACATCGCGCACCATCGCATCCCAGACCTCGGACAGGCTCATCAGGGCCACCAGAACCCCCCTCTGGCGTCCCTGTGAACGCACCGACGCGCCGACCACGAGGATCGGCTCGCCCAGGCTGGGGAGATGGATCGGCTCTCCGGTGAATTCGGAGCCCCTCAGCACTTCTTTCCGCGCCACCTTGAACAGATCGTCGATGATGGGGTCCCCCTCCGGCAGAGCGCGGCGGGAGCGCACCGAGCGTTGGCCTCCCGCGGGATAGTAGCGCAGCTCCAGCAGCCTGCTGTCCAGAGCCCCGTTCAGTCCGCGTTGCCTCTGCAGGTATTCCAGCAACGTCGAATCGCCGCTCAGCCGGCCGGCAAGGGCGAACCCCTCACCCATCGTCCGCACCTGTGCGAGGGCCTGATCGACGTAGGAATCAACGCGCTGCGCCATGGAGCCCGCGAGCTGGAGCTGGTACTCGCGCTGCGATGTCTCGAGCGCTTCCCGGTTGATGTCGATGAGCTTCCAGGCTTCGACAAGAAGCGGCACGAGTGCGGTGATCGAGATGACCGACAGCAGGGCGTACAGGATGCGGGCCCGCCCTCCACGGACCTTCGCCTGCTCTGGCGCCGCTTCCCTGCCTGCAGTCTCAGTCATGGAAACTGCTCAGTGGCCGCTCCCCGACTCTTTCGTGGCGCCGACTGTGACCGTCTCACCACCCGGAGAATCCCCAGGCTCGGCATCACGGTAGATCTTTCGGGCCTTCAACAGATCCAGAAACGCGTTCACCATCTCGGGATCGAACTGCGAGCCCGAGTTGATCTCGAACTGCTTGACGGCGTAGGAGACCGATCGCGCGCGGCGGTAGGAACGGTCCGAAGTGATGGCGTCGAAGGTATCGGCGATCAGAATGACACGGGCGCTGATCGGAATGTCGGTCCCCTTGACACCGTCCGGATAGCCGGTGCCGTCATAGCGCTCGTGGTGGTGGCGCACACCCGGCACGTACCGGGAAAAGGCGCGCACGGGGCTGAGAATCTGCGCCCCGGTGCGGGGATGCTGTTTCATTAATTCGTATTCAGCCGCCGACAGCGCTCCTTCTTTTCGCAGGATTTTCTCGGGCATGCCGATTTTGCCGATGTCGTGCATCAGCGCCGACTGCTTCACCGTCTCGATGTCAGGCTCGGACAGCTGCAGTTGGCGCGCCAGCAGTACCGAAAATCGGCAGACGCGTTCGGAGTGGCCGGCGGTGTAATGATCCTTGGCTTCAAGGGCCAGGGCCAGAGACTGGATGGTGTGCAGGTAGCTGTGCTCGAGCTCTCTCTGGGCGTCCTTGACATCGCGCAGGGCACCTTCCAGGGCCCGGTTCTTGTGCTGCAGCTCCGCCAGCAGGCGCTCGTTGGCCCGGCCCAGGTCGAGCTCCTTGAGAAGCGCTCCAACCACAAACTGCAGATCGTCTTTCGACCAAGGCTTCTGGATATACTTGTCGAGCTTGGCGTTGTTGAGCGCGTACAGGACCAGATCCATGTCACCGGCACCTGACACCATCATGATCTTGCGGGTGCCCGGAAAGCGGTCGTGCACGATCTCCAGGAATCGATCGCCCTGCATACCGGTCATGCGCGCATCTGAGAGCACCAGGTCGAGAGTGCGTCCCTGCTTCTGGAACTTGAACAGCAGCCCCAGCGCTTCCTCGGCTGATTGGGCCACGCCGACATCGTGGCTAGTGCCGAACAGGCTGCGCAGCTGATCGGCCAGCAACTCCCGGAAGTTACGCTCGTGATCAACACAGACGATGGCTCCCCGGCGCGGAGTTGTACTCAAGGTCACAGGATTACTCACCTTGCCGGAATATATCTTCCGGCCATCGCACCCGCAACCACAGAGCCCCCTGCAGCTACCGGTTGACACGATCCCGGCCATGTTTTAAACTCGGCCGCTAAGTCCTTGTGACTGAGAACATTAACCAATATCCGAACCGGCGACTCGGCCTCGCTCTGTACACGGCTCTGGGGCTGCTCGCCTCCCCGGCCCTGATCCCCAGGCTACTGCTGCGCCACCGGCCCCTTTCACGGGCCCTGGCGGGGGTGCGGGAGCGGATGGGCCGGCTGCCGCCTGGCCTGCCGCAGGGTGGGATCTGGGTGCATGCAGCCTCGGCCGGCGAAGCCCGCGCGGCGCTGGCGCTCTCAAGAGTTCTTGACTCTGCATGGCCCGGCACGCCGGTCCTGCATTCGTGTCTCACCCCCTCGGGTCACCAGGTGCTCTCTGCCGCTGGGCGTCCCGTACTCTACTTTCCTCTCGATTTGCCGGGCCCGACCCGCAGGGCCTTGGAAAGGCTCAAGCCCCGCCTGGTGCTCCTGGTCGAGACCGAGATGTGGCCGCGCTTCCTGGACACCTGCCGGCTGCGCGGCATACCGGCAGCGGTCGTGAGCGGGCGTATCTCGCCCGGCAGGCTGCGCGGGTACCTGCGCGCGGCACCGCTGCTTCGATCCTCACTCGAGGCGCTGCGCATGTGCTGTGTGCAGGCTCCGGAAGAGGCGGAGCGTTTTGCAAGCCTGGGGATCCCTCGCGACAGGCTGCGGGTAACCGGAAACCTCAAGTTCGACATCTCGCCTCCCGAAGAGAACGAAGAAATCGCCTCCCCCTACCGGGCCCACGAGGCTGACCTGGTGCTGGTGGCCGGGTCCACCCGAGAGGGAGAGGAGGAGGCAGTGTGCGTAGCGTTTCAGGCCCTCCGGGAGCATCGTCCCCGCTCCCTTCTGATACTGGTCCCCCGGCATCCGCAGCGTGCCGCCCACGCCCTGGGAACAGCGCTGCGGACGCTCGGACCCAGGTCCGCCCGCCTGCGCAGCGTCCTGCCTCCCGGCGGCCGTCCCCCGGATTGCTCGTGTGTCGTCGTGGATCGTATGGGCGAGCTGGCAGCACTCTACCGTCTCGCCTCGATCGCCTTCGTGGGCGGAAGCCTGGTGCCCGCCGGCGGGCACACCCCGATCGAACCGGCCGCCTGCGGCATCCCTATTCTCTTCGGCCCTCACATGGAGCATGTGCGCGAGGTGTCTCGTGCACTCATCGATGCCGGTGGCGCCGTGCAGGTCTCGGGCGCCCAGGATCTGCGCCGGCAGATCCTGGCGCTTGCCGGGGATGCGGCCCAGCGGGCCCGTATGGGACGCAACGCCCGCCAGCTGGTCGAGACACACCGCGGGGCGGCCCGACGCACCGTTGAGGCTCTGATGGATCTGGAATCGATGCGGCCCCCCCGCACGGCGGCCAGATCGTGATCCTCCTGTCGCCTCTCTCGTGGATCTACGGCGCGGCTCTGACCGCCCGCAACCTCTCGTTTGCGGCCGGTATGGCGTCACGATGGGCCATGCCCGTGCCGGTGATCTCGGTGGGGAATCTCACGCTGGGGGGAACCTCGAAGACCCCCATGGTTCTGTGGCTCCTGGAGCATCTGCTCGCGAGCGGCGCCCATCCCGGTGTGGCGCTGCGTGGTTACGGGGGTAGCTACGAAGGCGGCTGCGAGAGAGTCTCTTCGGCTGGACAGCGGGGAGACGCTGGGCGCTGGGGTGATGAGGCCCGGATGATCGCCGGGCGCTTCCCCGGAGTTCCCGTGGTGGTGGGGCGCAAGCGCTCTCTGGCCGCCCTCGATCTCGTGTCCTCGGCCGGAGTGGACGTCGTAGTTCTCGACGACGGATTCCAGCACCGGGCCCTGGAACGCCACCTCGACATCGTGATGCTCGACAGCGCTTCGCCTCTGGGAAACGGGCACCTCCTGCCGGCGGGGCCCCTCCGGGAGCGGCCTTCCGCCCTGCGCCGCGCCCGGGTCATGGTCTTGAGCCGCTGGTCCGAGAGCTCCGACGGCATGCGGCGGATGAGTGAGGCCCGTCTGCGCGACCTGGCTCCCGGAGCAGCATTCGCCCGCTGCTCCCTGGAGCCGACCGGCCTGTGGAGCCGGGGCGATTGCCAGGTGCCGGCTGGCGACGTGGCTCATGCCGGCTGCCTGGCTTTTTGCGGTATCGCCCGCCCCACCTCATTCCGGAGACAGCTCTCTCGCCTGGGTGTCGAGCCTCTGGCGCTGAGAGCTTTCCGTGACCACCATCGTTACACCAGCCTCGAGCTCGAAGCGCTCGAGGCCGAGGCCTTGCGCCGCAAAGCTGGCTGGCTGGTGACGACGGAGAAGGACCAGGCCAGGCTGGACGGGTGGCGGCCGCGGATCGTGGAACTGGGTTTTCTGCGCGTTGAGCTGCGCGTCGAGCCCGAAGAGGTAATCCTCGAGCCACTGCGTTCCCTGCTGCGTACGGGAGTCCCCTCATGAAGACAACGGCTTCCCGCAGCATTCTGCGGCGAGCACAGCACGGGGTGGAGTACGCGCTGCTACGGATCCTGGCAACCCTGAGCTCCCTGCTTCCCGCACGGCTCGTGGTCTTTTGCGGCCACTGTCTCGGCCTGATGGTCTGGGCCCTGGATGCAAGACACCGACGCATTGCAGGAGGAAACCTCGAGCGTGCCTTCGGCGACGCCCTCGATGACCAGCAGCGCCGACGGATCGTTCGCCGCACGTTCACGCGCTTCGGTGAGGTGCTCTCCGAGCTCGCCCTCTTCCCGCGCATCGCACGTGCAAAGCCCGAGCGCTGGGTTGAGGTCCACGGGCTGCACTGGCTCCAAGAGGCCCTAGACCGGGGCTGCGGGGCGCTGGTGACGAGCGGCCACTTCGGAAACTGGGAAATGGTCGCGCTTACGCAGGCCCAGCTCGGTCACCCGATGGGGATGGTCACGCGTCCGCTCGACAATCCGTTGCTGGAGAGCTGGATGGCCCGTTTGCGGGGCCTCACCGGGAATTTCGTCATCCACAAACGCCATGCCCTGAGGCGGGTGCTGCCCGCTCTGCGTCACGGCCAGCCTGTGGCGCTCATGATCGATCAGAACGCGCGCGGGGAGCGCGGCATCTTCGTTGACTTCTTCGGACACCCGGCTTCAACGAGCACCGCTCTGGGGCTCATCGCCTGTAAGCTGCGATGTCCCATCGTGCCCGTCTTCTCGGTGCCGCTCGGCGGGGGACGCTATCGGATTGAGTATGAGAAGCCCCTGGAGCCACGCCTGGATGCGGCTGACCACGAGGCCGAAGTGAAGCGCCTGACCCAAGAGGCAACGAGCCGGCTTGAAGCCTGGACCCGCCGGCACCCGTCGCTCTGGCTATGGCTTCACCAGCGCTGGCGCACTCGCCCCCTCGCCGAAACGGCTGCCGGCATCGCGGTTCAGGAGAGAACGATATGAAGTCGCGCGCAATTTTCCTCGACCGCGATGGAACGGTCTCTTTTGAAGTGGGATATATCAATCATGTTAGCCGCCTGCAGGTCATGCCCCAGAGTGTGGAGGCGATCCGCTGCATCAATCAAGCCGGTTTCCGCGCGGTGGTGGTCACCAACCAGTCCGGCGTAGCCCGTGGCTATTTCGAAGAACCCCTGCTGGAAAAAGTTCATGACTCGCTGCGGCGCCAGCTTGCCGCCGGCAACGCCCGTGTGGACGGGATCTATTACTGCCCTCATCATCCGCGTGAAGGGAAGCCACCCTTCCGCCAGGACTGTACCTGTCGCAAACCTTCCATCGGCATGCTCGAGAAGGCTGCCCGAGATCTCGACATTCAGCTTTCAGGCTCCTACATGGTGGGTGACACCCTGGTGGACATGCGAACGGCGCGGAACGCCGGTCTGTGCAGCGTTCTCGTCCTCACCGGATACGGCCGGGGCGAATTCGAGCACCATGCTCATCAGTGGCCGTTCCAACCCGACCACATTGCCGAGGACCTCCGTGCTGCAGTAGGCTGGATTTTCTCGCGTGAGGGCATAAACTCGCGATGACCCGCGCAGACGATCTACGCGCCATCCTTCGACGTTTCAACCAGCAACGGGTTGTGGTTTATGGTGACCTCGTCGCGGACGAATTTTGCTACGGGCGCAGCAACCGTGTCAGCCGTGAGGCTCCGGTCCTGATACTGGAACATACCTCATCTGAGATACGCCCCGGAGGCGGCGCGAACTCACTTAGCAACCTGGCGGATCTGGGAGCCAAAGCCATCGCCGTCGGCATCGTGGGTGATGACGAGAACGGCCGAAAGGTCCTGTCCCAACTGGACAGACGGGGAGTGGATCTGGAAGGCGTCATTACTATTCCAGGCTATCGCACCCAGACAAAAACACGCATTCTGGCTGGCGCTCCGCATACTGTCAGCCAGCAGGTTGTGCGCATTGACAGGGGCGAGCCTCCTCCCAAAGATTCCACTCTGTTCCTGCAGCTCTCCAGGCGACTGAGCGCTGCAGCCGAGCGCACGGATGGCCTGCTCATCGCTGATTACGGCTCCGGAATCATTCGACCCGACATTGCCGCACCTATTGTCTCCCGCATCCGGGACGCAAAAGGTATCGTCACCATAGATTCACGGCATGCTCTGAGTGATTTTGGAGGCTGCACTGCGGCCACACCCAACCAGGAGGAAGCCGAGGAACTACTCGGAGAACCTCTGAGCGACGGTGCGGGCACTCTTTCACGGCAGGGTCAGATTCTCATGGAGAAGCTCGCCACCGACGCGGTTGTGCTGACCATGGGAAGCCGCGGTATGGCGCTGTTCCAGAAAGGCCGTGCGATGGAAACCGTCCCTGTTTTTGGCACTGATGAGGTGGCGGATGTGACAGGCGCCGGCGATACGGTCATCAGCACGCTCACCCTGGGACTCCTGAGCGGTGCCGATCTTTCCGGAGCGGCTCAGCTTGCCAGCATCGCAGCCGGCCTCGTCGTCATGAAGCGGGGCACAGCAACCGTAACTGTCGCTGAAATCGACAAGGGTCTCGAAACCTGGCAGCCGGCACAAACACAGACGCTGGAAAGAAGGAAACCACGAGATTAGAGCTTCAGGTGCCACTCCTGAAGTGAGCAGACTTCCAGCGTTTTTTCCCTCAGGGCCTTGATTCCTGTCACGGCGGCCGCTGCGCCGGAGAGGGTCGTGATACAGGGCACATTCATCTGCACCGCTGTGTGCCTGATCGCCTGCTCGTCAAAGTATGATTTCTGTCCGAGTGGTGTATTGATCACGAGCTGGATTTTACCGTTCTTCATGTGATCGACAACGTTGGGCCGCCCCTCGTTCACCTTGAACACGCGTTGAGTCTCAAGACCTGCCGCCTTAAGAGCCTTGGTTGTGCCACGGGTTGTAATGAGATGAAAACCAATTTCCGCCAGGCCGCGGGCAATGGGGACGACCGCAGCCTTGTCATTATCATTCACGCTTATGAATACCGCCCCCTCCAGCGGGAGGCTCGACCCGCTTGCGATCTGCGCCTTGGCGAAAGCATGGCCAAAAGTATCAGCGATGCTCATGACCTCGCCGGTTGACTTCATCTCCGGCCCTAGAAGCGAATCCTCTCCGGGAAACCGATTGAAGGGCAGCACCACCTCCTTGACAAACCAGTTTTTGGGGAGGATCTCGCGCGTGAAACCCTGTTCTCTCAGGCTGCGACCCACCATGGCCCGTGCTGCCACCTTGGCCAGCGGCACGCCGATCGCCTTGCTCACGAAAGGCACAGTGCGGGACGCGCGCGGGTTCACCTCCAGAACATAGAGCACTCCATCGCGGATGGCATACTGCACGTTCATCAGGCCTACCACTTTGAGCGCCTTGGCCAGCTTCACGGTGGTCTCGCGGATCAGTTCGAGCTGATGTGGTTCGATCTTGTATGTCGGCAGCACGCAAGCACTATCACCTGAATGGATCCCCGCTTCCTCGATGTGCTGCATGATTCCACCAATGGTGACATCACGGCCATCGGAGACAGCGTCCACGTCCACCTCAAAAGCATCCTCGAGGAAGCGATCAATGAGGATGCGGCGGCCGGGAGCGGCCCGCACAGCCTTCTCGAGATACGAATCGAGCATAGCCGGGGAGTGCACGATGGCCATGGCACGTCCCCCGAGCACATAGGAAGGCCGCACCAGCACCGGGTAGCCGATCTCGCGTGCCACTTCCCGGGCCTCCTCCCGGGTCGAGGCGGTTCCGAACCGGGGCATGGTGATATCGAGACCCTCGAGCAAGCGCCCGAACTGTTCACGATCTTCCGCCAGATCGATCGATGCCGGAGCAGTGCCGAGGATCGGCACCCCGTACCGCTCCAGATCGAGCGCCAGGTTCAGCGGTGTCTGGCCGCCGAATTGGATGATGACTCCCTCAGGTTTCTCCACCTCGACGATATGAAGGACGTCCTCCAGGCTCAGCGGCTCGAAATATAGACGGCTGGAGGTGTCGTAATCGGTGGAGACCGTCTCCGGATTACAGTTGACCATGATGGTCTCGAAACCTTCTTCCCTCAGGGCGAAGGAAGCGTGACAGCAGCAGTAATCAAACTCGATCCCCTGACCGATCCGGTTGGGGCCTCCACCCAGGATCATCACCTTGCGTTCAGAGGTGGGCCGCGCCTCGCATTCATCCTCGTAGGAGGAGTACAGGTATGGGGTTCGGGCTTCGAACTCGGCCCCACACGTGTCCACGCGCTTGAACACGGGCTTTACGCCCAACTCCTTCCTCCGCTCCAGGACCTTGCTTTCCGTGCTTCCTGTCAGGTAGCCCAGCTGGAGATCCGAGAACCCCAACCGTTTGTGCCGGAGCATTTCCTCAGCGGACAGATCGGCCAGAGATCGGCCCCGCAGAGTCTCTTCCCCTTCAACAATTGCCTTCAGGTGATTCAGAAACCACGGATCGATCTGGGTGAGGGCTGCCACATCCTCTATCTTCCAGCCGTCGGCCAGCGCCTGGTGAATGTAAAAAAGCCGTTCGGCAGTCGGCCGCCTTAGCCCTTCCTTGAGGGCATCCTCCTTTATGGCGCCCCGTCCGTCGGCACCAAAACCGTAGCGGCCAATTTCGAGCGATCGAATCCCCTTCTGGAGAGCCTCCCGGAAGGTGCGGCCAATTGACATTGCCTCACCGACCGATTTCATCTGCACGCCGAGGTATGGATCGGCGTTCGGGAACTTCTCGAAGTTCCAGCGTGGAATCTTGACTACCACGTAGTCGATGGTCGGCTCGAAGGCGGAGGTGCTGGCGCCGGTGATGTCGTTGGGGATCTCGTCGAGTGTGTAGCCTACAGCCAGTTTGGCGGCGATCTTGGCGATCGGGAAGCCGGTTGCCTTCGAAGCCAGCGCCGAGGAGCGAGACACGCGGGGATTCATCTCGATTACCACCATGCGTCCATCCTTCGGATGCACGGCGAACTGGATGTTGGAACCTCCCGTCTCCACGCCGACAGCGCGAATGACACGGATGGCCGCGTCCCTCATTCGCTGGTAGTCCTGATCGCTGAGCGTCTGCGATGGAGCTACGGTGATGCTATCTCCAGTGTGAACCCCCATGGGATCCAGGTTTTCTATGGAGCAGATGATGACAACGTTATCCTTGAGGTCTCGCATGACCTCGAGTTCATATTCCTTCCAGCCGATCACCGACTCCTCGACCAGGACCTGGTTGACGGGGCTGCGGTCGAGGCCGTCCTTCACGACTCGCCCGAACTCCTCGACGTTGTAAGCGATGCCAGCACCGCTGCCGCCAAGGGTGAAGGAGGGGCGGATCACCAGCGGATAACCCAGGTCCCTTGCGGCCGCTTCGGCCTCCTCGAGAGAGTGCACTGCCGCGCTTCGCGGCACCTCGAGACCGATCTCTTGCATGGCCCGCTTGAAGCGCTGCCGATCCTCCGAGACCTTGACGGCTTCGGCGTTGGCCCCGATCAGCTTCACGCCCAGGCGCTCCAGCACTCCTTTCTCCGAGAGCTCGACGGCCAGGTTGAGAGAGGTCTGGCCGCCCACCGTCGGCAAGAGCGCCTGCGGCCGTTCGCGCTCCAAAATCTTGGTGAGGATTTCAACCGTGAGGGGTTCGATATAGGTCCGGTCGGCAAGCTCGGGATCGGTCATGATGGTGGCCGGATTGCTGTTGACCAGAACCACCTCATACCCCTCCTCCCGCAGGGCTTTGCAGGCCTGGGTGCCCGAGTAGTCGAACTCGCACGCCTGCCCGATCACAATCGGGCCGGAGCCAATGATGAGTATTTTATGGAGATCCGTGCGCTTGGGCATTGGGGAAAGCCGCCTCCGGTTTCAGCCGGTACGGTATGGCCCTCCCGCTGGCCGGAACTGATTGCGGCAGGCCACCCTGGCGGCGGCCGCGAGGGCTGCCATGAAGGGGGGGTTACTTCTCCTTCCCGGACGCCTTGTGGGTACTGCCGCGGCGTTTTTTCTCCGCCTTTGCCGCCGCTTTTTTCGCCCCTGCCTTCTTCGTTCCACCGCTCGCTTCGGCGGCGTCCGGCTCGGGGGCTCCGGGCGCATCTTCCGCCTTGGGCTTAGCCCCCCGGCGCCAGCCCTTCTTGGGTTTCGGCTTGCTGTCGATCTTCAGCTCGCTACCGACGAGTTCCACGAGAGCCATCTCAGCTCCGTCGCCGAAGCGCGGACCCAGTTTCAGGATCCGCGTGTAGCCACCGTGCCGATCCAGGTAGCGCGCAGAGAGCGTGTCGAAGAGCTTCTTGACCACCGCACGGTCCGCGATGTGGCCCGACACCAGGCGGCGTGCATGCAGGCTCTCCCGCTTCGCCAAACTGATGATGCGCTCGGCGTAGGGCCTGAGCGCCTTGGCACGCCCCGCGGTCGTCTGTATGCGCTCATGCTGGAACAGCGAAGTGGCCATGTTGCGCAGCATCGCCTGGCGATGCTCGCCCTTGCGCCCCAGCTTCCAGCCACTCTTTCGATGCCTCATACCCTCATCCGATCAGGTCTGATTCTCAACAACTTCTACTTCGCCTTGGCCTTCGACTTCGCCTTCGGGGATGCTGGCAACCATGGGCTCCAGCTTCATGCCGAGCGATAGTCCCATCTCTCCCAGGATCTCCTTGATCTCGTTGAGGGACTTGCGCCCGAAGTTCTTGGTCTTCAGCATTTCAGCTTCGGTCTTCTGAACGAGCTCGCCAATGGTGAGGATCCTAGCGTTCTTCAAGCAATTGTAGGAACGTACCGAAAGCTCCAGCTCCTCGACGCTTCTGGACAGGTGCTCACCGAGCCGGTCATCCACCGTTACCGGCTCCTCTTCCATCGCGACTTCAGCCTCCTCGAAGCTCATGAAGATGGCCAGGTGATCCCGGAGAAGCTTGCTCGCCAGCCCTACCGCATCCTGCGGCAGAACCGTGCCGTTAGTCCATACCTCGAGGAGCAGTTTCTCGTAGTCGGTCGCCTGCCCGACCCGGGCATCTTCCACCGAGTAGTTCACCTTGCGCACCGGTGAATGGACCGAATCAATCGGAATATAGCCTATGTCGAGGTTCTCATCGAAGTTCGCGTCTGCGGAAACGTAGCCGCGGCCATGCCTGACTCTCACCTCGGCCACAAACTTCCCCTCCTCCGACAGTGTGGCAATAAGAACCTCCGGATCAAGGATCTCCACGTTCGCGTTGGGCTCGATGTCCTTGGCCCGGACCTCACCGGGCCCCTCCATCTTGATGCGCAGCGTCTCCGGATGATCGACGTTGAGCTTCAACGGTATCTCCTTCAGATTCAGAATGACATCGGTCACGTCCTCGACCATCCCCTGCACCGATGAAAACTCGTGCATGACGCCATCGATCTTGATCGCGGTGATGGCAGCTCCCTCGATGGAGGACAGCAACACCCGGCGAAGCGCATTGCCGATGGTGGTGCCGAACCCTCGCTCGAATGGCTGAGCGAAGAATTGCCCGTATGTCTCGGTTAGTGTTTCCGGCTTGCTTTCTAGCCGCTTGGGCCTCTGGAATCCCTTCCACAGCATTGCTATGCTCCTTCCGATCTACTTGGAGTACAGCTCGACGATTAGCTGCTCCTGGATCGGTTGAGTAATCTCTTCACGGCCTGGCAGGTTCACAACGCTGCCCTGAAAATTATCGGGATCGAACTGCAACCATGCGGGCAGCGTACGGCCCCGGGAGGCCTCCACAGCCGCCTGAATAAAAACATTCTTGCGGATTCCTTCGGCAAGTGAGATCACCTGTCCAGCCCGCATCTGATACGCGGAGATATTCACCTTCCGGCCGTCCACGCTGACGTGCCCGTGGTTGATGAGCTGGCGAGCCTGCGCCCGGGACGTGGTAAAGCCCAGCCGGAAGACAACGTTGTCGAGGCGCCTCTCCAGCATTTGTAGCAGGAGCTCTCCCGTGACACCTTTCTTGCGGTTGGCTTTCGCAAAGTAGCGGCGGAACTGGCGCTCCATCAGGCCGTACATGCGCTTGACCTTCTGTTTCTCGCGAAGCTGAATCCCATACCCCTGGATCTTACTTCTTCGCCTTCCATGCTGGCCGGGCGCGTAGCTGCGCTTCTCCACAGCACACTTCGGCGAGAAGCAGCGATCCCCCTTGAGGAAGAGCTTCATCCCCTCACGCCGACACAATCGGCATACGGCATCTATTGTTCGAGCCAAAGAGTCCTCCCTGTCACCCGTAACCTCACACGCGGCGCCGTTTGGGCGGGCGACACCCGTTATGCGGAATCGGCGTCACATCTTTGATGGCCTTGACATCGAGCCCCACCGCCTGAAGCGCCCGGATCGAAGACTCGCGACCCGAGCCAGGGCCCTTGACGTGCACCTCAACCTGGCGCACGCCATGCTCCTTGGCCATGTTTCCCGCGGCCTGTGCCGCCTGCCCGGCGGCAAAGGGCGTGCCCTTGCGGGAACCCTTGAAGCCGAGACAGCCGGCGCTCGACCAAGCCAGCACTCCGCCCTGGGGATCCGCAATGGTCACGATCGTATTATTAAACGTTGCCCGTACATGCACGATGGCGAACGGTACGTTGCGGCGCTCCTTCTTCTTGCCGGAGCGCCGTTTTCGCTTCTTCGTTGCTGGAGCTGGCGTAGTGGGTGTCGGTTCCTTTGCCATATCGAGTAGATCCCTCCCCGCTTATCCCTTCTTCCCAGTCGTACGCTTCTTGCCGGCGATGGCGACACGCGGCCCCTTCTTGGTCCGGGCGTTCGTGTGTGTCCGTTGCCCGCGGCAAGGAAGGCTGCGACGGTGCCGGGAACCCCGGTAAGAACCGGTTTCCTGCAGGCGACTGATATCCATAGTGACCTTCCTGCGCAGATCACCTTCGACCATGATCCCGTCCTGAATGACCTGCCGCACGCGCCGAACCTCATCCTCGGCCAGATCCTTGATCCGCGTATCCGGACTCACGTTGGCCCGGCCGAGGATCTGGTTGGAGAGTGAACGCCCTATGCCGAAAATGCTTGTGAGGCCGATTTCGGCCCGCTTGTTCTGCGGCAGATCCACTCCAGCTATACGTGCCATCGACGTTTCTCTCCTATCCCTGACGCTGCTTGTGCTTCGGGTTCTCGCACTGGATGCGCACCACCCCGTGCCGGATGATCACCTTGCACTTGTCGCACATCTTTTTGACTGATGCTCTTACTTTCATCTCATTGCCTCATGCGCCAGCGCGCGACTTATTACTCTCGGGTTCCCCGAGAATCCAGGGACCGTTCGACGTGACGGCCACCGAGCGCTCGAAGTGCGCCGACAGGCTCTGATCCGCCGTGCGCGCCGTCCATCGATCGTCATCAAGCATAACCTGGGCTCCGCCAGCGTTCACCATCGGCTCGATGGCCAGCACCATGCCCTGCTCGAGCAGTGGTCCCTGGCCAGGGCTCCCGTAGTTGGGAACCTGCGGTTCCTCGTGCAGATCGGTACCGATACCATGTCCCACGAACTCCCTGACCACGCTAAAGCCGTTGCTCTCGACGTGCTCCTGAACCTTCGAGGAAATGTCCCCCAGGTGTCCCCCCGCTAGGATTGCCGAAATCCCGCGCTTCAGAGCTTCCTGGGTTACCTGCAACAACCGCTCGGTGTTTTCCGACACATTACCGACTGCAACGGTCAGGGCAGCGTCCCCGTAGTAGCCCTCCTTGATCAGGCCGAAATCGAGCGAAACGATGTCTCCTTCCCGGAGCGGCCGATCCTTGGGAATCCCGTGCACGATTTCGTCATTGACCGACGCGCAGAGGCTCGCGGGAAAACCCCGGTAGCCTTTGAAAGCAGGCCTAGCTCCGGCGTCACGGGCCAGCTTTTCCGCCAAGCGATCAAGATCACATGTGGTGACCCCAGCGTGTACGTTGCGGGCCACCTCCTGCAGGATCTGCCAGTTCAGTCGGTTACACCGATCCATGACTTCGAGCTCGGTCTGGCTCTTACGTACAATCATCCGTTCGCCATCTGTGCTAGGGAGGTGAGCCGATCGTAAACTTCGTCGGGCGTCCCCCGGCCGTCCACGGTCTTGAGGCTTCCTTGCCTGCGGTAATGATCGAGCACCGGCCGCGTCTGCTCGTGGTAAACCTGAAGGCGACGGCGAACGGTCGACTCCTTGTCGTCGTCGCGCACCGTCAGTCCGGTTCCACAGCGCTCACAGACGGCCCCATCCCGCCTGCCGATCTGATCCACGTGGTAGACCCGCTGGCAGGACGGGCAGCTTCGCCGACCGCTCAGCCTGTGCAGCAAGGTGTCATCTGGAACCTCGATGAGCAGTGTGGCGTCCAGGGCCGATCCCATGCTGGCAAGGAGCGCATCCAGATCTTCCACCTGTTTAAGCGTGCGCGGGTAGCCGTCCAGCACGAAGCCGCTCCTGCAGTCAGGGTGCGCGAGCCGCTCCCTTAGCAGATCGACCATCATTGCGTCCGAGACCAGTCGCCCGGAAGCCAGCGTCTCCTTTACCCGGCGGCCGAGATCGCTTCCGAGCTTCACAGCCTCTCTCAGCAGCTCTCCAGTGGAGACATGCGGAACCTTCCAGCTCCTCGCCAGCCGGACCGACTGAGTGCCCTTGCCCGCTCCGGGGGCTCCCATGATCACCGTCCGCATCAGCCCCTCCGCCCGCGCACCCGCGAGCCCTTGAGGAACCCATCGTAGTGTCTCATGAGAAGCTGCGATTCAATCTGCTGCACCGTGTCCATGGCCACACCTACCACAATGAGCAGCGACGTGCCTCCGAAGTAGAATTTCACACCCAAGCCCTGGGTGATGAAATTGGGCAGGGCACGATCGAGCGCCGGCCCGATCACCGGCAAGGCGCCCACATTGAGTCCACTGATCAGGAAAATCGGCAGCAGGGCGACGACACCCAGGTAAATTGACCCGACGAAGGTCAGGCGGCTGAGGACCTCATCGAGGTACTCCGCCGTCCGCCGGCCCGGCCGGATGCCCGGGATGAAACCACCATACTTCTTCATGTTGTCCGCCACGTCCACCGGGTTGAAGATGATGGAGGTATAGAAATAGGCGAAGAATATGATGAGAAGAAAGTACATCAGGTTGTAGAGTGGCATGTTGTAGTCCAGCTGGCGGGCCACATCCCGCAACCAGGGCACATCGGTGAACATGAAACCGGCGATGGTCTGTGGCACCGCCAACATCGAAGAGGCAAAGATCACCGGGATCACGCCGCCGGTATTCAGCTTGAGAGGCAAGTGCACCGATCGGCCCCCATACATGCGCCGTCCCACGATCCGCTTGGCATATTGCACCGGTATGCGCCGCTGGGCGCGTTCCACGTATACGATCGCCGCCACCACGCCAACCATGAATACCAGCAGGACCAGAACCGCCAGAAGATTCAGAGTCGAGTTGCGGACGTCCTGGACGGTGCCGAAAATGGCGCCGGGCAAGCCCACGACGATTCCCGCGAAAATGATCAGGGAGATGCCGTTGCCGATGCCGCGCTCCGTGATCTGCTCTCCGAGCCACATGACGAATGCTGTCCCCGTGGTCAGCGTCAGAATGGTCATCAGCTTGAAACCCAGTCCTGGATTGACCACCAGGCTCATCCCCCCAGGCCCCGGCTGATTCTCGATCCACATGGCGATCGCGAACGACTGGATGATGCTGAGAACCACGGTCCCGTATCTCGTGTACTGGGTGATCTTGCGACGCCCGATCTCCCCTTCTTCCTTGAGTTTCTCCAGGTAGGGCCATATGACTGTCAACAGTTGCAGGATGATCGACGCCGAAATATACGGCATGATCCCCAGGGCAAAGATGGTCATCTGCCCCAGGTTGCCTCCCGAGAAGAGATCGAGAAATCCCAGGAAGCTGCCGGCCTGTTCCGCGAAGAAACTCCGCAACGCCTCCGCATTCACGCCCGGCGTCGGAATCTGTCCACCGACACGGTAGACAGCAAGAATCATGAAGGTGTACAGCAGGCGCCGGCGCAGATCGGGAATGCTGAGGATGTTCTGAAAAGTCGTCAGCATTCCCTACTTGACCAATTCGACGGTTCCGCCTGCTTGTTCAATCTTTTCACGCGCCGGGCGGCTGATCTTGTGGACCTTCAACTTGAGCTTGCGCGGGGCCTCGCCGTTGCCGAGGATTTTCACTCCCCAATCCCGCGGGCTGCCTATCACGCCCGCCTGGCGCAAGCTCCCGGGCGTCACCTCGGCAGATTCGCCGAAGCGGGCCAGGTCTTCGACATTCAGTATGTGGTAGAAGGTCCGGAACTTGTTGGTGAAACCTCGCTTCGGAATGCGGCGGTGCAGCGGCATCTGCCCGCCCTCGAAGCCTCGCAAGCTGCGATCGCCCGTTCTTGACCTCTGTCCCTTGTGGCCGGCACACGCGGTCTTGCCGTGTCCCGAGCCCGGACCACGCCCGATACGCTTCCGAGGACGCCTCGCGCCCTTAGCCGGACGGGGATCCTGGAGTCTCATGATTTCGAGTCTCCACGGTGGGCCGAGGGGGGTTCCTCGATGCGTACCAGATGAGAGATCGCGTTAACCATCCCTCTCACCGACGGTAGATCCGGCAGCTGGTTCCGGTGCCGGATCCTGCGGAGTCCCAGCGACTGCAGCGTGCGGCGCTGCCGCCCAGGGCAGCCGATGCCGCTGTGTATCTGCACGACGGTCAGCGTCCTGGCCGGTTTCGCCCTGGTTGCCTTGGAGCTCTTGACCATTTTCTTCTTCACGCGACCTCGGTTGCGCTGCCCTCGGGCTTCGTGCGGCTGCGGGCCCGGCGTACTTCCTGAGGATCCTTGAGGCTCTTGAGACCTTCGACAGTGGCGCGCACCACGTTGTAGGGATTCTGGGTTCCCAGGCATTTCGTGAGTATGTCCTGCACCCCGAGCGACTCGAGCACAGCCCGGACCGTCCCACCCGCAATCACTCCGGTACCTGGCGAGGCCGGCTTCAGGAGCACACGCCCCGCTCCGAAGTGGCCAACTACCGCGTGGGGGATGGTGGTGCCCACTAGGACAATCTTGTGAATGCCGTGTTTGGCCTTCTCAATTCCCTTGGCGATCGCGGATGGAACCTCGCGGGCCTTGCCCATGCCGAAGCCGACGTGGCCCTGTCGATCTCCAACCACAACGAGGGCGGCGAACGAAAAGTTCTTGCCGCCCTTGACCACTTTGGTTACGCGGTTGATGTTGATCAGCCGATCCTTGAGATCGAGCTCATCCGGATTGATGTGCGCTACCATAGGAACCTGCCTTCCAGCTCGCGGGTCAGAATTTGAGACCCGTCTCCCGGGCGGAATCCGCCAGTGCTCGGATCCGTCCGTGATAGAGGTAACCAGCACGGTCAAACACGACGTTTTCTATACCCTTTTCCTTGGCGCGACGCGCCAGCAACATGCCAACCTGCTTGGCCGTTTCGAGGTTATTGCTTCCACGGACACTGCACTCCTGATCGCGGCTCATCACGGCCAGAAGCGTCCTGCCCGCATCGTCGTCCACCAGTTGGGCGTACAGGCCCCGCAGCGAGCGGTAGACGCACAGACGCGGACGCTCGGAAGTGCCTCGGATCTTGAAGCGGATCCTGCGGTGTATCTTCTGCCGGTGGGCATTGCGCGATAAAGTTCGTGACACGATGACTCTCCAAGCTAGGCGGTAGCAGCCCTCTTGCCCGCTTTCTTCTTTATAAATTCACCCGCGTAGCGTATGCCCTTTCCCTTGTAGACATCGGGGGGGCGCAGCCCGCGGATCTCGGCGGCCGCCTGGCCCACCACCTGGCGGTCGACGCCGGAGATCGCCAGTCGGACCTGCTTTTCAATCTTGATGTCGATGCCCTGGGGAAGCTTATAGCGCACGGGATGGCTGAATCCCAGGTTGAGCGTCAGTTCCCGCCCCTCGAGCTGGGCGCGGAATCCGATTCCTTCGATCTCGAGATTCTTGGTGAAGCCCTCATGAACGCCTTGCACCGCATTCGCCAGGAGCGCCCGCAACAGACCATGGAGGGCTTTCTGAGACTTGCTGTCATCTGCACGCTTGACCTGCAGGATCCCGTCACTGAGGTCCGCCTGGATGCCAGCCGGAAGCTCCTGCTGAAGCTCGCCCTTCGGCCCCTTGACGCAGATCCGGCGGTCTTCCACCTTCACCTCCACCTTGGGAGGGATCGGAATTGGAAGCTTCCCTATTCGAGACACGGTAATCACCTCACCAGATACTGCACATGACCTCGCCACCAATACCCGCCTTGCGGCTATCATCTCCAGTCATGAGGCCCTTTGACGTGGAAATGATGCTAATGCCAAGGCCACCCAGAACCTCCGGAATCTCGTCCTTGCCCGCGTACACCCGGCACCCCGGCTTTGACACTCGCTGCAGGGAGGTCAAAACTGAACTCCCCACCGTATCGTACCTGAAGCTCAGCACAAGGGTGCGCTTGCCGTCTTTCTCCTCCACATGGGATTGCTCGAGGTAGCCTTCCCTCAGGAGAATCTGGGCGATGGCCTCCTTGACCCGCGAGTGGGGCGCACGCACACTTCGCTGTCCTGCCTGCAACCCGTTGCGCATACGGGTCAACATGTCCGCGATCGGATCCGTCATCGACATGATAGTTTCACCATTCCGTCACCAGCTGGCCTTCACTACGCCTGGCAGGTCTCCTTGAAGGGCATGTTTGCGAAAGCACAGGCGGCACATCGCGAATTTGCGCAGATAGCCCCGCCTCCGGCCGCACAACCGACAGCGGTTGTAGGCCCTAACCGCAAACTTGGGCTGCCTTCTCTGCTTCGCAATCCATGCCTGAGTAGCCACTACGTACCTCCGTCTGCGACCTTCAGCCCTTACGGAAGGGCATTCCCATTAACTCCAGCAGAGCCCGAGACTCATCATCGGACCTGGCTGTTGTCACGATCGACACATTCATGCCCTTCACTTTCTCGAGCCTTCCGTACGTTACCTCCGGAAAGATCAGCGCATCCTGAACGCCAAGCGTGTAATTGCCCCGTCCATCGAAGGCGCCAGTAGAAACTCCACGGAAATCGCGTACCCGTGGAAGGGCGATGCTGACCAACCTGTCGAAAAACTCATACATGCGGTTTCCACGCAGCGTCACCATGCAGCCGATCGGCATCTTCTGGCGGATTTTGAAGTTGGCGATCGACTTCTTGGCTCTCGTCATAACAGCCCGCTGGCCGGTGATCATGCTGAGCTCTTCCGTGGCAGTATCAAGAAGTTTTATGTTTTCGCGAGCTTCGCCGACTCCCATGTTCACGACGATCTTTTCGAGTCGTGGTACCGCCATTGGAGACGAATAGTTGAAGCGCGACTGCAGTGCCGGCAAGATCTCCTGGCGATACTTTTCTAAGAGACGGGCCATTGACCATTCACACCCTGTCCAGGGTGCCTCCGCACTTCCGGCAGGACCTAAGGCTGCGACCATCTTCCAGTCGCTTGTGTGCAACCCGCACAGGCTTGTCGCATTCACCGCAGATCACCATCAGGTTCGAAATGTGTACGGGCGCTTCCCGCTCAACGATCCCCCCCTTGATGTTTTTTTGCGGATTGGGGCGCGTGTGCCGTTTTAAAAAGGCCACGCCCTCAACCACCGCGCGAGCCGCTGCAGGGTTGGTGCGCAGCACCTTGCCGATCTTGCCGCGATCTTTTCCGGCAATCACCTTTACCGTATCCCCCTTGCGCAGATGAAGTCTTGGCATCAGATCACTTCCGGCGCCAGAGACACGATCTTCAGAAACTTACGCTCTCTCAGTTCGCGCGCCACGGGTCCAAAAACACGGGTGCCGATGGGCTCCTTGGCATCATTGATGAGCACGGCGGCGTTCTGGTCAAAGCGGATGTAGGAACCATCCCGGCGCCTCTGTTCCTTTCGGGTGCGCACGATGACAGCCCTTACCACCTGCCCCTTCTTCACGGTTCCATCAGGGGTCGCTTCCTTCACGTTGCCAGTAAAGATGTCTCCCAGCCGTCCGTACCTGCCCACTGATCCACCCCGCAGGCGGATGCAGGCGATCCGCTTGGCACCGGAATTATCCGCGACCTCCAGAATCGTCTGCATCTGGATCATGACTGCTGTTCCTTCGCCGCCTTCGGCTCCGTTTCTTTCGAGGGCTTCCGATCAGGCACCGCGCTCCTGCGCACAACCTCATGCAGCCACCAGCGCTTGCGCCGGCTGATGGGTCGGCACTCCCGGATGGTGACCATATCGCCCGGATGCGCCTGTTCCTTCTCATCATGGACGAGATAGCGCTTCGTGTTTCGTATCCTTCGCCTGTAGAGCGGGTGTGCCGAAATACGTTCAACCTCGACCACCACGGTCCGGGTCATCGAATCACTCACCACTCGGCCTGTCTTCAGGCTCCCAATCCGCCTCTCAGTAGCACTCATGAATTCCCGCCTGCCGCCTGTGCGACCGTGTCCTTCTGATGCCGAATCGTCAGCGCGCGCGCCAGATCGCGCCGCACCATGCGGATCTTCACGGGGTTCTCCGTCTCCCCCGAACCGGCCTGAAATCGCAGCCGGAAGATCTGCTCACGCAAGTTCTCAACCTCCCGGTCGACCTCCTCGATTGTCATGTCCCTCAGCTTGGATGCTTTCATTTCCTCAATCGTTCTCGCTCAGTGAGACCGTTCCACGACCCGTGTCTTGATCGGCAGCTTGGAAGCCGCCAGGCGCATGGCCTCGCGGGCCACCTCGGGCGCCACACCTTCCATCTCGTACAGGATCTTTCCGGGCCGGACCACGGCCACCCAGGCCTCCGGTGGACCCTTGCCCTTGCCCATGCGGGTTTCCGCCGGCTTGCGGGTGATCGGTTTGTCCGGGAAGACCCGGATCCAGATCTTGCCTCCGCGCTTAACAAACCGGGTCATGGCAACTCGTCCCGCCTCGATCTGCTTGGCGTGAATCCAGGCCACTTCCATTGCCTTAAGGCCAAAGTCCCCGAAAGCGAGAGTGGAGCCCCGATACGCCTTGCCGCGCCGCCGACCGCGCTGCTGCTTCCGGTACTTGACTTTGGACGGCATCATCGCCATGCGTTAACTCCCATCTCCTCAGGCAATGAGTCCAAGTCCGCGACGGCGGTCTTCCACCGCCTCTACCTCGCTCCGCTCACCCCGGTAAACCCAGACTTTCACACCGATCTTTCCATAGGTGGTGTTCGCCTCAGAAAATCCATAATCAATATCCGCCCGCAACGTGTGCAACGGCAGGCGGCCCTCCAGGTACCACTCGCTGCGGGCGATTTCGGAGCCCATCAAGCGCCCGGAGCAACGCACCTTCACGCCCTTGCCTCCAAAGCGGGATGCCGCTTCGATAGCCTTGCGCATGGCACGGCGGAAGGCGATACGCTTTTCGAGCTGCAGGGCCACTGATTCCGAGATGAGCTGCGCGTCCAGCTCCGGCTTCTGAACTTCCAGGATGTTGATGAACACTTCGCGTCCGGTCCGCTTTTGAATCTCGGCCTTCAACTTATCGACCTCGGCACCGCGGCGGCCGATAATGATTCCTGGCCGGGAGGTGTGGATGTTCACCTTGAGCTTGTTCGCCGCCCGTTCGATGTCGACGCTCGAAATGCCAGCATGCGACAGGCGCTTCTTGAGCATGTTCCGGAGCCCGATGTCCTCATGCACCAGATCCGCGTACTTACGATCCGCGAACCATTTCGATTTCCAGGTCTTGTTGAACCCAAGTCGGAAACCGTACGGATGTACTTTCTGACCCAACGCTTCCTCCTCGCTATCAGCCCTGCGATCTCAGATCCAGCTCCAGCGTCACGTGACAGGAGCGCTTGATGATGCGGAACACGCGACCCATGGCCCTGTGGCGCAGGCGCTTAGCCGTCGGAGCCCGATCGACAAAAGCTTTCGACACGTACAGCCGATCGACATCCAGGCGCTGCTCCCGCTGTTCGGCATTGGCGACAGCCGACTTTAGCAGCTTCTCCATGTCACGGGCGACACCTTTCTTAAGGTAATGCAGTGTGGAGATGGCTTCTCCCACCCTCTTGCCCCGGATCACGTTGATCACCAGGCGCACCTTCTGCTCCGAGGTACCAAGATAGCGTAATCTGGCGCGGGAGATCATCAATCTATCCTCCTCACGGCTGCACCTTGGTGACCTTGTCACCGGACGCCGATGCGGGCGGCGGAGACGACGGCATTGACGGTGCCCCTGGCGTGCGGCGCGGACCCGCTGAGGGCCTGGCGGCTGCAGCGGCCCGGCCGGCCGTATGTCCCTTGAAAATACGGGTGAGGGCGAACTCTCCGAGCTTGTGCCCGACCATGTTCTCAGTAACGTACACGGGCACGAACTTCTTCCCGTTGTGTACGGCCAGCGTGTGTCCCACCATCTCCGGGGTCAGCGTCGTGCGGCGCGACCAGGTCTTCAGCACCTTGTGCTCGTTGCGCCGGTTCATCTCTTCGATGCGCTTGAATAGCGCCGGCTCTACAAAAGGACCTTTTCTCAGCGAACGACCCATACCATCACTCTCCCGCTCAGCCCTTCACTCCGCGCCGCCGCACAATCATGTTGCTCGTGCGCTTGTTGCGGCGCGTCTTGTATCCCTTGGTAGGCTTGCCCCAGGGCGTGGACGGGTGGCGCCCACCCGAGCTCTTTCCTTCACCGCCTCCATGCGGATGGTCAACCGGATTCATGACCACACCGCGCACAATGGAGCGGCGGCCTAGCCAGCGGTTGCGGCCAGCCTTTCCAATCGACACGTTCTCGTGATTAATGTTACCAATCATGCCAATGCTGGCATAACACTCCAGGTGAATCTTCCGCACCTCGCCTGACGGCAGGCGCAACTGTGCGTACTCCCCTTCTTTGGCCAGGAGCTGGACACCGGTGCCCGCGCTACGGGCAATCTGCCCCCCACGGCCCGGCTTGAGCTCGAGGTTATGGAGGGTCGTGCCAAGCGGGATATTACGCAAGGGCAGAGCGTTCCCAAGGAGGATATCGGCATTATCCCCCGCCAGCAGCCGTGCTCCCACCTCCAGACCCAGCGGAGCCAGAATGTAGCGCTTTTCCCCATCGACGTAGTGCAGGCGGGCGATGCGCGCCGATCGATTCGGGTCGTACTCGATGCTGGCAACCTTGGCCGGCACTCCACGCTTGTCGCGCCGGAAATCGATCAGCCGGTAGCGTCTCTTGTGTCCGCCGCCTCGATGCCATATGGTGATACTCCCCCTACTGTTCCGCCCCCCGTGCCTTCTTTTCGTTTCGGTGAGCTTCTTGAGAGGCTTGCTAGCGGTGATTTCCGAGAAGTCATACCCGGTCATGCCACGCCGGCCAGCGGATGTCGGTTTATAGATTCGGATCGCCACGCATCAAACTCCCGTGTAATACTCCACAGACTTCTGGCCCGGCACCAGACGCACATACGCCTTGCGCCGGTCCGATTTGCGGCCCTCGAAGCGGCCCACTCTCGCAACCTTTCCAGGCACTCGAACAGTACGCACCGTGGCCACCTTGACCTTGTACTGCTCCTCCACCGCGCGGCGGATGTCTATCTTTGTCGCCCGGCGCGAAACCTCGAAGCACAACACGCCCTCTTTCTCCTTGAGAAGCGTGCTTTTCTCGGTGATCACTGGCCTCAGAAGGCTGTGGCTGCGCAGGCTCATTACTGGAGATCCTCGGCCAGCATCTTCGCCGCCGCTTCCGAGATAATCAGCGTACGGTGCTTCAGGATATCAACCACGTTTAACCCCCGGGTTCTCACAACCCCGAAACCGGGCAGGTTGCGAGCCGCAAGTTCCAGATTCCTGTTCAATTCCTTGTCCACCCAGAGTGCAGAGCCGCCGTCGGTGAGTAGCCCCGATGCCTGAACTCGAAACTCGCGGGTCTTGTGGCTCCCGACCTGCAAATCAGACAGCACCACCAGCGCCTCATCCTTGACCTTCTGAGACAGTGCAGACCTGAGAGCGCTGAGCCGCAGGCCTCGCGGCAGCCGCCACGAATGGTCACGCGGTTTGGGGCCGTGAACCGTTCCACCTTTGCGCCAGAGCGGCGAGCGAATGGAGCCGATGCGGGCCCTGCCAGTGCGCTTCTGTTTCCACAACTTGCGTCCGCTACCCTCGACCTCGGCCCGCCCCTTTGTGCTGTGCGTCCCGCGGCGACCCGTGGCGCGGTACTGCCGCACCGCCTCCCAGAGGACGTGCTCATTCACCCGACACGCGAACACGCTGTCCGGCACCTTGAGCTTGCGGAGAGGCTTGCGCTTCCAGTCAACTACTTGCAGTTCCGCCATCGTTCAATCCAGCAGGTTCAGGCTCCCGACCTGTTTTTCGCAGATACCGAACCAAAATGTGATTTTCTGATCACTACGTACGATCCCATCGCACCGGGCACAGCGCCCTTGACAATCAGGAGTCGGCGCGATTCATCAATTCTCACAACGCGCAGGTTCCTGGCGGTGATGCGCTTACCCCCCATGCGGCCGGGGGCGCGCATGCCCTTAAACACTCTGGACGGTGCGGCCGAGGCACCAATCGACCCGGGACGTCGGTGGAACATCGATCCATGGGATGCGGGTCCGCCGCGAAAATTGTACCGCTTGACCACACCCTGGAAGCCGAGTCCTTTGCTGACGCCGATGACATCGACCCGCTCATCGACCTTGAACACGTTGACGCCAAACTCGGAGCCGACTTTCACGGCCTCCCCTTCCCCCTGAGCGAAGCGGAACTCGCGGATGCGCTTCTCCGGGGCGATCTCGCGCCGTTTGAACTCTCCGGCAACCGGCTTCGATACGCGCTTCGGGAGCGTGCCTTCAACCAGCGCCATCTTGATGGCCTCGTAGCCATCGGAGTCAACGGTCTTTTTCTGCATGACGACGCACGGTCCCGCTTCGAGAACGGTGACTGGCACCACATGCCCCTCATCCGAGAACAGCTGCGTCATGCCGACCTTCTTGCCGATCAAGCCCTCGATCACCGGTACCTTCTTGTCCTGGGTGGTCTCGTTCATTAACCGGACGCCTTGATCTCAACGTCGACACCCGCCGGAAGATCGAGCTTCATGAGGGCATCAACCGTCTGCGCGGTGGGGTCGAGAATATCCAGCAGGCGCTTGTGCGTTCGAATCTCGAACTGCTCCCTGGACTTCTTGTCAACGTGCGGCGAGCGTAGCACACAGATGAGGTTCCGCATCGTCGGCAGAGGGATCGGTCCGGCAACCCTCGCCCCGGTGCGCCGGGCGGTGTCCACGATCTCCGACGTCGACTGATCCAGGATGCGATGATCGTAGGCTCGCAGGCGGATGCGAATCTTGTCTCTGTGGGGCGTCACGCTACCGGTTCTCCTTCCTTCACTCCAGGACCTCGGTGACGGCGCCGGCTCCCACCGTGCGGCCACCTTCCCGGATCGCAAACCTCAATCCCTTGTCCATCGCCACCGGCGTGATCAGCTCGATGCTCAGCGTCACGTTGTCACCCGGCATCACCATCTCCGTGCCTTCCGGCAACTGCGCCAC
>JAPUKU010000176.1 GCA_027295505.1 Acidobacteriota bacterium | reverse complement strand
AAATTAATGAAGAGGGCGTCCCCCTGGAGAGAGCCCGATGGCAGGTTTGAGATGCGCACCCGTCCGCCCGTGAGGGCCGCCGCGGCCAGGACGTAGGTGGCGCTCGAGGCGTCGCCCTCCACACGGTAATGGCGGGCCCGGTAGTGCTGTCTGCCCGGGATCCGGAACTGCTTTTCGCGTGTCTGATCGGAGTGACGGCTCTTGCCGGCGCCGGCGGCAGGTGGTTGACGGGTTCGGCCGCGCAGCCCGGTGGCGCGCAACCGTGCCCCGAAAGCGCGCATGACGCCCAGGGTGAGGGCGACGTAGGGGGCCGAGACCAGGCGCCCACTCAGGCGGATCGACACGGTGCGCTCGGCCAGCGGCGACACCATGAGCAGGGCGCTCAGGTACTGGCTCGAGATGGACCCGGTAAGGCGGGTCTCACCGCCGGGTAGAATGCCCGAGCCCCGGACCTCCACCGGCGGACACTCCTGCCGCCCGAGGCAGCGTGCGCTGACTCCGAGGCGGCGCAACGCCCGGACAAGGTCGCCGATCGGGCGGCGGCGCATGCGCGGGGTGCCGTCGAGGATGTAGGTTCCGCTCCCGAGGCTCACCAGCGCGGTGAGAAAGCGCATGGCGGTGCCGGCGTTTTCGACCTGCAGGGGGGAGCGCACGGAACCGAGCGAACCTCCACGGCCGTGGACATGCCACGCGGCAGCGTTTGTACGCACACGGACGCCCAGCCTCACCAGGGCGCGTCGCAGGACTCTCGAGTCATCGGAGTCGAGCGCACCGGTGATGCGGCTGCGACCCCGGGCCAGGGCCGAGATGATCAGTGCGCGCTGGGTCAGGCTCTTGGAGCCTGGCACGCGCACGGTGCCCCGGGCCACCCGGCCGCTGGGAATTTCCAGTTCTTTCAGTGAGTTGCGCATCATTGCAGGAATTTCCGGGGACGACTACGATAGCACAGGAGACATGGCGTTCCGGTTCGTTGAAAAGGGGGGAGGCATCCGCTATATTAGCCACGACTTACGGTGGTCAATGGTTGCGCGTCTCGCTCTCGTGTTCTGGCTTGCGGTTCTGGCCCTCGGTTTAGTGGGCTGCGGATCTGCGGCCAAGTCGGAGATGCAGGACCAGTGGAATTTCGGCATCCAGATGGCGCGCCGTGGTTCCTGGAAGGAAGCTCTCTTCCGATTCCGCCGCTCCGTCGAGCTCACCCCCGGCAATGCCTTCCTGCACAACAACCTGGCCGTTGCTTACGAAAGCGTGGGGGACTACCTCAAAGCCGATGGTGAGTACCGGCGCGCCCTGGAGCTCAAACCCGACAATGAGCGCATCCGCTCCAACTACTCCTCGTTTCAGACCTTCTACGGTGATCTTCTCGACACCAGCGAGGAGGCGGAACCTGAAGCCTCCGCATCCGAAACAGACTCCCTCTAGAACCGGCCGGTCTGTCCTGTTACTGGGTCTGCTGCTGGGGGTCCCGGGCCTGGCGCAGGCAAAGAACGTCATCACCGTGCCGGTGCGCATTCCGGTAGCGGAGAAGCTCGACATGCGCGGTGTAGGGCGGGTGCTCGTGGCATCCTTCATCCAGAGCGAGCATCCGGCCATCAGCCTGAAGACCGAGCTCATCAAGATCCTCAGGAGCAGTCTGCGCAAGAACACCGCGCTCGAGGTCATCAATGCAGATCCACCCGAGCTGCCCGCCCAGAACCTGGACATCTTGCTCAAGAACTCATCATTCTGGCGCTCCATCGCTGAACGTTACCAGGCCGATCTGGTCATCTCCGGCATCATCAAGTTTGATTCGTTCGATCGATCCGGTTACGTGCAGGAGGATTACATCGCCCCGACCACGGGAGAGCGTCACCGGAGGACACGCTTCGCCCAGCGCGAGGGTTTCACGCTGGAGCTGGATCTATATTTTTTCCGGGGCACGACCGGCGAGCTGATTTACGAGGACTATTTCGCGGAGGATTCGATCCAGGAGGGTAACGCCGCCGATCACCTGAGCATTTTCTTCGACCTCACCCAGAGGCTGCAGCCCGAGATCCTGGGGATCGTTTCCCCACGGCTCCGCGAGGAACAGCGCTACCTGTTCACCAAGTGAGCTCCGCGGAATGCTCGAACCCCAACCCCTGATGAACTGCACCCTCCCCCCCGTTCGTTTCCGCCGCGGTGTCTCCATGCCCGCGCGGCCCTGGTACGGCGTCATCCTGCGCACGGTGCTGCTCGCCGTCCTGGCCGCCCTGGCCCTCCCGGGGCCGGCCCGGGCCCAGTATTTCGGAAAGAACAAGATCACCTACCAGAACTTTGACTGGCACGTCTATAGGGCTCCGCATTTCGACATCTACTACTACCCCGAGGAAGAACCGTTCCTTGAGCAGATGGTCTCCTACGCGGAGAGCGCCTATCTGGAGCTCAGCCATGCCCTGCAGCACGAGGTCCAGTTCCGCATACCGCTCATCTATTACAAGACACACAGGGAGTTCGAGCAGACCAACATCACCATGTCGTTCATCCCCGAGGCGGTGGGGGCGTTCGCGGAGTCGCTCAGGAAGCGCATGGTGCTTCCCATCGATCTGCCGCGGGATGAGCTGTATGCGCTCATCAAGCACGAGCTGGTGCACATCTTCGAGTACAGCATCCTGTTCCAGGACAACCTTGGCAGGGAAGTGCGCGGCCGCCCACCCCTGTGGCTCATGGAGGGCCTGGCGAGCTTCCTGGCCGAGGACGAGAACAGCTTCGACCTCATGGTCATCCGGGACGCGGTGGTCAACGGCCTGCTTCCGAGCATCGAGCAGCTCAACGTACTCCACTTCCTGACCTACCGGTACGGGCACGCCATCTTTGATTTCATCACCGAGAAGTTCGGCAAGGAAGGCCTGAGAAATTTCCTGCTCGAGTTCCGCAAGGTCCTGCTCAGCCGCAACGTTGAAAAAGCGATCAAGGAAGCCTTCGGCTGGGAGCTGGAAGAATTCGATCGGCGCTTCCACAAATATCTCAGGAAGAAGTACCTGCCGGCCCTGCTCGAGAAAGACGAACCCGCAGACTACGGCCGGGAGATCGCCTTCAGTGCGCGCAAGCACAGGGGGCGCTTCTTCTCGACCTTCTCACCCGCCATCTCGCCCTCGGGAGAGTTGATTGCCGCCCTGACCACCCGCTACGACGATCTCGATGTGGTGATCTTCTCCGCCAAGGACGGAGAGATGGTGCGCAATCTCACTCCGGGATTTACGACCGATTATCAGTCGATCACCATCGAGTTTCTCAAGGGCAAGAAGGATCTGGCATGGTCGCCGGATGGCGATCGGGTGGCATTCTTCGCACGCAAGGGCAATAACCAGCGTCTGTTCATTTTTCATGCCGTGACGGGCAAGAAACTGGACGAGGTTTCCGTGGACGTCGCCAAGCTGGCTTCTCCGGACTTCAGCCCGGACGGCAAGCGGGTTGCCTTCTCCGGGAACCTGCGCGGCGTGGTCGACATCTTTGAGATCGATCTCGAGTCAGGAGAGCTGCGCAACCTCACCCAGGACAAGTACTACGACAGCAACCCCTCATGGTCGGCCGATGGCAAGGAGCTGCTCTACAACCGCCGTATCGGAGCCCACGAGAAGCTGTTCATGGTGAAAACCTCCGATCCGACACGCAAGACCCAGCTGACCTTCGACAACAACCACGACGTCCAGCCGACGTTCTCCTCGGACGGCAACTACGTCTATTTTTCGTCCGACTACGGAAAGGACGGGATCTTCAACATCTACAGCCTCGATCTGGAGGATGGCGTCGTGCGCCGATACACGGATGTGGTGGTCGGCAACTTTGCGCCGGTGGAGCTCGGCGTGGACGCAAAGGGCCGCCGCACGCTGGCGTTCGTGTCGTACTTCAAGCAGCGCTTCCAGATCTACAAGATGACGCTGGGAGAGCCGCTGCAGATTTTCA
>JAPUKU010000175.1 GCA_027295505.1 Acidobacteriota bacterium | reverse complement strand
TAGAGGTTTGTACTACGCGTTTAATCGTCTGTGGCATTGGCCCTCACCAGCCTGTAACAAGGCTGTCCGTGTTTTTAAGGATTCCTTTGCGAGTGGAGGTACTCTACCACCCGGCTTTTGACCTGTAAAGCTTCAGCACCCGCTGAGCCCACTCAGGCGTTGGTACCTCGGCGGCAGTCCGGGCCCCGCCGCCCTTCCTGCGAGATGTTGATGCTGTGCTAAGATGATCTTTCGTTCTTTACTCTGACTACCGGGCTTCCTTCAGTAATCCCTGCGCATCCCCCATTGTGGCCTGGAGTCTCCCCGCGGGCCGACGAGAGGTGCCGCGCTGTGGAAATCAGAAGCCCGCAGCACTTAGCTTATCGCCTAGGAGGAGTGGCACATATGGCTTCACCCTGGTGGGCCCGGAACGGGCTGGAGATAAGACAGGGCCGGCTGATCATGGCGGGCCAGGAGCTCGAACACCTGGCCCGAGAGCACGGAACCCCTCTCTACGTTTACGACACCGCTCGCATGGAGGCGAACGCGCGGCGTCTTGCGAAAGCACTGGAATCGGCCGGACTGCGCCACAGGGTTCTTCTGGCCCTGAAATCGCAGCGCCATCCGGCGGTTCTCAAACGTTTGCGCGCGGCGGGCGTCGGAATTGACGCCTGTTCGCCCAACGAGGTGAGCCTGGCGCTGGAGAGTGGTTGGAATGCGGGGGAGATCTCCTTTACCGGCACCTGCCTCAGCCCGCGCGACTGGGACCGGATCCTCGCACATCCGATCCAGCTCAACCTCGACTCCCTGAGCGCCATCCGCCAGCTCGGCGAGCGGCTTCCCGGCCGCACGATCGGCCTGCGCCTCAACCCCCGGGCGGGCGTGGGTTACTCGGAGAAGCAAACCTATTCCGGAGACCGGCCCACAAAGTTCGGCATTTATCCCAATCAGCTGCAGCGCGCACTGGATCTGGCGAGAGATCATGACCTGCGTGTGAACGGTCTTCATTTCCATCTCGGCTCGGGCTGGCTCCGGGGCGACCTGAGCCGCTTTCTGGAGATCGTTCAGCGGCTCGCAGGCGTGGCTTCGGAAATCCGGGGTCTCGAATACGTCAACGTGGGGGGCGGCATTGGCGTTCCGATACAGGAATCGGAAGAGGCCGTGGACCTCGACGCCTACGCCAGGGGGCTTGCGGAACACCTCGGACCGCTGGGGGTCACGATCATCTGCGAACCGGGGGATTTCGTCGTCAGGGACGCGGGAGTGCTGCTCGCGGAGGTGGTGTGCATCGACGAGAAGGGCGGAGAGACTTTCGCTGGAGTCGACTGCGGCTGGAATGTCTGGTGCGGGACCTTCATCTACCACTACCCGCAGGAGGTCGTGCTGTGTCGTGCGCCCACCGGCGAAGCGTCCCGGAAGTATACGATCGCGGGGCACATCAACGAAGCCTCCGATCTGTTTGCCGAGGGCGTCCTTCTTCCAGAGGTGCGCGAGGGAGATGTCTTGGCCCTGCTCAACACCGGAGGCTACGGCGCCAACATGTCTTCATTGCACTGCTCGCGCCCCCACGCCGGAGAGATCGCTCTATAGCCCCTGACTGCTGCCCTTGCGTGGATCCACAGGAGCAGGGCTCGCTCCGGACAGCAGGCGATCCGCCTCCTGTCCACGTCCCAACTCTCTCAGGAGATCTGCCAGGGCGCGGCGCACGGAGGATTCATCCGGAACGTGCTCGAGGCACTTCCGCAGGGTCTGTTCCGCCGCAGCGCTCTTTCCCCGCCGCCGCTGTAGCGCCGCCAGGTTCAGGGCAGCCTCGATGAACCCCGGATTCTCATCCAGGAGCAGACCCATGGTCCCCTCGGCTCCATCGAGATCCCCTCGGCGAGCTTGCAGGTAGGCAAGGTTGTTCTTGATCCTGGGATCCCAGGGATTCACCTCTTCGGCCGCACGCAGGTACTGCTCCGCCTCCCCCAGCCTTCCCTGTCGCAGCGTGATCGTGCCCAGAGCATTCAGGGCCTCCGCATCGGCCGGAGCCCGCTCGAGGAGCTTCGCGTACTGGCGCTTGCCATCCTCTACACGCCCCATCCCGAGCATGGATCTGGCCAGCAACCTGCGGCAGAAAATATTGGACGGATCATCCACGAGGATCGCCTCCAGACTCCCGGCCGCCTCTTCGTACTCACGGGCCTCGAACGCCTCGGAGGCTCGTGCGATCCGTGGCAGGAGATCCACTTGTTGCTTCGGATCGGCACCCGCGGCCCCGGAACGCTCATGTGAGAGTCCCCCAATGTAGCCCAGGCTCTCGAGCTGGCGGCGCAGCTCTCCCTCGGGTCTCACAGCCTCCGCCTCCCGGGCTGGCGCCAGCCCGGCACGGATCCTCTCCAGCCGGGAGCGCATTTCGCCGACTCGCTGCAGCTCACGGGCCGCAAGATTACGGACCTCCCCGGGATCGGTCTCCAGATCGTAAAGCTCCTCGCGGGGCGCAGAGATGTATTTCCAGCCCCCGGCCCGCAGAGCACTCAAGGCGCTCCACCCGAACTGCAGCGCGGGCTGGCGGGTCTCGAGCAACGCATCCAATCCAGGATCATCATCGCTGCCCAGCAACAGGTCCACGAGCGAGACTCCCTCAACCCGGTCCGGCACGGCGACACCGAACAGATCGAGAACGGTCGGCATTACGTCGATGAGGCGCACCTGAGAGCGCACGACGCGCCCGGCCGGCAGGACGGCGGGATAGCGCAATACCAGAGGCACGCGCACAGCGCCCTCATACAGGAAAATACCGTGGGTAGGCTCTCCATGTTCACCCAAGCTCTCACCGTGATCTCCCGCCACGACAATCAGGGTGCGATCCAGGAGCCCCCGGGAACGCAGGCTCTCGAGGATTTGCCCCAGAGCCTCATCCACAAACGCAACCTCGGCATCGTATGGATCCGATAGGCGTTCCCTCCAGCGACCGGGAGCGTCGTACGGTGCGTGAGGATCAAACATGTGGACCCAAAGAAAGAAGGGCCCGCTCTCATCAGAAAGCCACTCCTCTGCCAGCCGGGCCATCTCATCGCCGCGCCGCTCGCCCAGGAAGAGAATGTTGTTTTGGGATCCCGCGCCCGGCATCCGATCGTCGTAGTGGGTGAACCCTCGGTCGAGACCAAAGAGGGAATCGAGACTGACGCTCGCCACCAGGGCCGCCCGGCGTGCGTGGTGGGGCGCCAGACGCTCCGAAAGCGTGGGAACGCTGTCCGCCAGACGCTGCCGGCCGTTGGTGTGAAGTCCATGGCTGGCCGGGTAAAGTCCGGTGAGCAAGGAGGCGTGCGAAGGCAGGGTCAGAGGGGCCGGCGCCACGGCGTCCTCAAAGCGCACTCCCTCCGCCGCCAGTCGGTCCAGGTTTGGGGTCATCGCGTTCTCATAGCCGTAGCACCCCACCCGATCCGCCCTCAAGGTGTCGAGCGTGATGAGGAGAAAGTTCTCAGGAGGACTCTCTCTGAGCGCAGAGCGGTCCGGAACTCTAGAGCAGGAGAGAAGCCCTGTACACGCGATTACCCCAATGAACGCGGCGATCCTGCTCGGTTTCATGCTTTGATGGAGGGATCCGTTCCGACGGAAGAAATAGTCCAAGTTATGTTTAAGACCCACGGTGGCTCCGTTGGCCGTCTAAAAGTGCATCGTGAAGCCAATCTGGAAGCGGCGCCCGAAGCGTCGTGAGGTCTCGTCGACGAGCTGGAACGAGGTGAAGGCATCATTGATGTTGCCGATCTCCAGATCGTCGCTGTTTAGCAGGTTGAGGATCGCAAAGTCTACGCCGGCCCGCACGTTCTGGCCAATCGAAAAATCCTTGGCGATATTCACATCAAATGACCATCGGCCATTATTGCGCTGATCGTTTCGCTGTGCGGTGGGAAAGATCTGGCGAAACGTGGGATTGGCGAAGTTGTCGAACGTGAAGTCGCGCCGGAGGAGCGAGAACGGCAGCCCCGACTCCCAGGTGATGCGTGTGCCGAACCGCATCTGCTTGGGCAGATGGGCAATGGCGCTGAACTTCACAACATGCCTCTGGTCGTAGTCCAGGAAACCGAACTCGTGCTCGATCTGGGACGTGTCATTGCCCAGGAAGAAATCCTCGAAGGCCTCGGCGTTGCCCACCGCCTCGGACCAGGTGTACGAAGCGTCGAACTGCCAGTGGCGGTGCAGGCGTTTCACCAGGCTGAGCACCACTGCTTCGTAGTCGGAGATGTTGACATTGCCCAGGAAAAAGATTCCGCCGAAAAAGGGGTTGAAAGAATAAAGATCAGGAAAGCCGTCTGGAGCATTTTCCGGATTCCCGTCCGGATCGATCTGAATGAACTGATCGTCCGGCAGGCCGTCAAAATTGGCATCAATGGTGGCGTGGTTGATGTCACGGGTCTGGATCTGATCGCGCCCCTTGCGGCGGATGTAGCGCACCGAGACGGCAAACTCCGGAGACAGCTCCCGATCGAATCCTACCGTGAATTCATCCATGAACGGGGTTCGCAGATCACGGTCCACATGGTAGACCTGGAAATTAGTCGGCACAGGATCTAGAAATGCTTCGAAATTTCCCGGCTCCTTCTTGAAAGAAATGTAGTAGAAGTCACGGGATTGCTCGGGGGTAATCGTCTTCAGAAACAATCGGTCGTAATAGCGCCCCCACGAGGCGTACAGCTTGGTCTTCCCATCCGAGAATGGATCGTAGGCCAGCGATATTCTTGGCGCAAGGTTGGTGTTATCAAGATCAATGTCGGCCTCGTCTCGGCAGGTGCCGTACCGCAGGGCGTTTCCGCACGGGGGTAGATTGCCGGTTTCGTTACCCGGTTCCCGTGTGAAGAAGGAGCTTCCCGCCAGTTCCGATTCGTGCCGACGGAAGACGTTCGAGAGGGCCCGCTCATCCCAGAAATCGCACACACCGTCCGGCCCCCCCAGATTGGAGCCGTCCGGGCTGGGCCCCGCAACGTCGCAGGCCATCTGCTGCGTTCCCGGCAACAGACCTTCGTAGAACGACTCGTTGGCCGGAGTGAACGTCAGCAATGAGGCCTTACAGACTCCGCTTTCAATCTCACCGGGGCTGCAATAAAGCTGGCTTGCCAGCGACGCAAAAGCCTCTCGCTCGGCCGCTGGGTCGAAAGGCGTGTGGCCCGGCGCGCTCAAATCCTCGCGATCGATTCGCACACCAAGGTTGAGCGTCAGGTTGGGCCGGATCCTCCATGAATCCTGAACATAGATGCCAAGAGTCCGGCCGGTCGCCTCAGCGTTTGAAACCCGGTTTTCGAACTCGGCAAACAGATTCAATTCCGCGAGACGGTTCTGGAACTCCCCTCCTTCAAAATCGTATCGAAGCGGCCTCTGCTCGACCGTCGTATTATAGTCTTCGCCGTTCCACTCGAATCCGACCTTGAAGCTGTGGTTCCCGAGGAAGTCATCAACGTAGAACGACAGATCCTGCTTGATAGTCAGCCGGGTCGAGTCACTGTCCTGGGTCACCCAGTAGGGCCCCGCGATCTGGCCTGTCTCCACGTTCTGAGTGTAATTTTCGACCGGGAACGACTCGCAGATCCTCAGTTGATCTGGATCTCCTTCGTGTGGACAAGGTAGCCCTAGACCGACCGACACCAGGGGATCCACCGACTCCTTGCCATCCAGCCAGGACACCGCAGTGTCGAGGAACATGGTGGGGCCCACGACCCACGTTTCCCGTGCCGTGATCATGGGAGTTCTCCGCCTCACCCTGAAGTCGCTTCGCTCCGAAATGGAGCTTCCGATATTCTCCCCCGAGATCTCCCGGGGATCGTAGAGGCCCTCCAGAGTCGCCTTGTTCGAGGCGTTCATTTGCCAGGTAAGCTTGCCGTACTCGTTCCACCCTTCGTAGGTTCGGTTGCGCGTCACGCCGAGCAGATTAACCGGTTCCTGTTGATCAATATACTGGTTGGCCAGAAAGTACCACAGACGATCCCGCTTGAGGGCGCCGCCGAACGTCAGAAACGGCTTGAGCGTCCGAAATGATGGCAGGTCCACGTTGAATACAGCCTCAGAGATTTCATCCCGGTTGGCCGCTCCGTCTCCGTCGAGCGAGCGCGTCTGGTAGAAGATCTTGAACGACCCGACAAATTTGTTGCCTCCGCTCTTGGTGATGACATTGCTCATCCCACCCTGGAAGCGCCCGTACTCCGCGGTCGCTCCGGTCAGGATTAGCTGGACCTCCTCGATCGCCTCGATGTTGATCTGGGAGATCTCTTCCCCACCGAAGGGATCGGTGATGTTCAGCCCATTGATGCGGGTCTGGAAATCAACCTCCCGCGCACCGTAAACGTTCGGCTTTCCGTCCCGGTCCGTGTCCGTCACGCCGGGAGCCAGCGTCAGTAGATCGGTGTAGCTGCGCCCGAGGATCGGCAGGCTCTCGATGAATTCCTCTCCCACCGTCGTGGTCGTGGTTGCGGTCGTGGTGTCGACGATCGATCCTCGGGCTTCAACCCGGATTCGCTCCACCAACTCTTCAACCAGCATGAAATCGACCGTTGTCAGCTGACCTCCGCGGATCCGGATCGGCACCTGGGTGACCGTCGCCATGCCTGGGAAGCTCGCCGAGAGAGCGTAGTCACCCCCTGGAGGGAGGCCCGGGATTCTGTATTCACCCCTGGCTCCGGTCACTGCTCCCTTGTTGTTTGTGGATGGATTCTGTTCGCTGCGCAGGGTGACCGCCACCCCTGGAAGCGGAACTCCATCGTTGTTGGTGACACGTCCCCCGAGGGTACCATCCATCTGGGCGTGTAGAGGGAGGGTCTGGATGACACAGAGTGTGACCGCGGCCACCAGACCGTGCCATGAGCGTTGCCAGTCCGGCTCGGCATAAGCCGGGGATTCGACGCGTTGGCTTTCTCGCATCATTTCGGTCAAAACGTGTATCGGATTCCTGCAGCAAGGGAGAAGGAGGTTAGATCAATCTCGCCTCCCTGCACGCTGATGAAGGAGTCCAGGGTCTCAGGCTGAGCGCTTCCGATGGGGGCTCCGTCTGTTTTGAGAGCGGCCTTCTCGAGGTTCAGGTCCGAGACAAAATGGAATTCGGCGTCATCGGTTTCGAAATGGATGGCCTCTTCCTTGCCATCACCGGTGGTACGGGTCACCAGATTTCCGTTGTCGGAAATGCTCACCTTCAGCTTGGCGTCGGTGACTAGGTACCGCCCTAGAACGTAGGCGCTCCAGCGATCGTTGAAGTGGTAGTCGGCTCCTGCCAGGATCTGGAACGCAAAGCCATCGTCGAGCTCGGTGGTGATGAACGGTTTGGTGGGGATGAAGTCAGCGTTGAT
>JAPUKU010000174.1 GCA_027295505.1 Acidobacteriota bacterium | reverse complement strand
TCGCCAGAGCGAGCGACAGGATCTTCAGCAGCAGGTTACCGGTCAGCCAGCTTCTCACGAAATCGTTGCCATCCTTTCGCGCGGCTCGAAGTCACGGACTTCAAGCGCTTCTCCAGAAGACGTTTCAACTCGGAGCGTAGGGTGGGCGCATCGAGGTCACGTTGAATTTCCCCGTCATGGACCAGGCTAAGGCTACCTCTCTCCTCGGAGACCACCAGAGCAACGGCATCGGCCTCCTCGGTGATGCCGATGGCGGCGCGATGTCTCGATCCGAACTCCGTGGACAAATGCGGATCGGCGGTCATCGGCAGAAAACAGCCCGCCGCGGCAATCCGTCGGCCCCGGATGATGACCGCTCCGTCATGGAGAGGCGTCCGGGGCTGGAAGATGTTCACCAGCAGGTCATACGAGAGCAGGGCATCCATGCGGATACCAGTCTCCGCGAAATTGAGCAACCCTTGCTCGCGCTCGAAGACGATCAGCGCCCCCCTGTGCTTCGATCCCAGTGCGGACACAGCCAGAACCACCTCGTCGATGAACTTCTCGGTCATCGTGGCGTGCGTGAGCCTCGACAGGGGGATGCGGCCAAGGGTCGAGAGCAGTCTGCGAATCGTGTTCTGGAAGATGACCACGATCATGAACGGAATGACCGCCACGACCTGGGTCAGGACCCGGTGCACGCCGCCCAGGTTCAACACCTGTGCAATACCGTCCGCCACAAGAATCAGGATCACGCCGGTGAGCATCTGCACGGCGCGCGTGCCCCGAATGCGGCGCGCCAGGGCGTAGATCAAAATCGCCAGCACCAGGATGTCGAGCAGATCGTTCCAGCCCGGAAGCCTGAGATAGGAACCCCAGTCGTTCATAAAGCTTCCTGTCCGGCGCCTGCAATGGCGCTCACGACGTTCACCACCCGGGACGTCTCCTTGACGTCATGGACGCGGATGATCCCCACCCCGGCAGTGGCAGCCAGGGTGGCTACCACCAGCGAGGCTTCCAGAAGCTGATCGGGCGGCTCACCCTTCAGCACCCTTCCAAGAAACGATTTGCGAGAGACCCCGAGCACGACCGGATAACCGAGACCGCAAAAGGTGTCGAGCCGGGACATGAGCCGCAGGTTGTGCTCGAGGCGCTTGCCAAACCCGATACCCGGATCGATCAGGATGCGATCACGGGACACGCCCTCCTCCTCCAGATCACTCGCCCGCCGGACCAGAAAGTCGCCCACTTCCTTCACGACATCATCATAGCGGGGATCGATTTGCATCGTCTCGGGCGTGCCCTGCATATGCATCAGCACGACCGGCAGTCCGCTCTCGGACAGCATCCGGGGCATCTCCGAATCCAACCGTGCGGCGCCAGTATCATTAATGATGTCGGCGCCCGCCTCGAAGGCGCGCTGAGCGACCTGGGCGCTGGTGGTATCCACCGAGATAGCACCGTCCCACTTCTGCCTCAGCTGCTCGAGCACCGGCAGCAGCCTGCGGCACTGCTCCTCCGGATCCACGGGTTCTGACCCGGGGCGGGTCGACTCCCCGCCCAGGTCGAGAACGTCGGCACCCTCTTCCACCATCCGCAACCCTCGATCGACAGCTGCATCTTTCCCGGACACCCGGCTCGGTTCGTAGAAGGAGTCCGGAGTGAGGTTGAGAATTCCCATCACCCGCGTGCGGTCGCCAAGCTCCAGAACACGCCCACGCGGCAGAACCAGCCGGCGCGGCGCAGGGTTCGGGTGTTGCCGGGCTGCTTGCAAGAGGTTCTAGCTGGGCTGCTCGAGCGGTTTTCTGAAGGGCGGCTGCGGGCGATCCTCTGCCGTGCTGGAATCCGTGGCCGGCTCCGACGCCGGAGGCGGCGTCCGGGCAGGAGGCCGAGCGGGAAGATCTTCACCACGGATGAGCATGTCGATCTCATCACCGTCCAGTACTTCACGTTCCAGCAGGGTCTTGGCAATTTTCTTGAGCGTGTCGCGCCGTTCCTCCAGCAGGTTGCGCGCTCTCTGATTTGCGCCGGTGGCGATCTGGTGTACTTCCTTGTCGATCAGAACCGCCGTGGCTTCGCTGTAGTCCATGTGCTGGGCGATCTCCCGGCCCAGGAAGATCTGCTCCTCCTTCTTGCCGAACGTGAGCGGACCCATCTCTTTGCTCATCCCCCACTCACAAACCATCTTGCGCGCCATCTCGGTCGCGCGCTCGATGTCGTTGCCGGCGCCGGTGGTCAGCTGATCCAGGAAGAGTTCCTCCGCGGCACGGCCACCCATGAGAACGCAGATCTGCGAGTCCAGGTATTCCCGCGTGTAGTTGTGCCGGTCATCTATCGGAATCTGCTGTGTGACGCCGAGAGCCATGCCACGGGGAATGATGCTGACCTGGTGCAGCGGATCCGTGTCGGGGAGCAAGGCCGCCACCAGCGCATGTCCGGCTTCGTGGTATGCCGTGCTGCGGCGCTCGTCCTCGCTGAGGATCATGCTCTTGCGTTCGGCTCCCATCAGAACCTTGTCCTTGGCGGTTTCGAAGTCAGCCATGGTCACGGTTTTCTGGCTGTAGCGGGCCGCGTTGAGTGCCGCCTCGTTCACCAGGCTGGCCAGATCGGCGCCAGTGAACCCCGGCGTGCCCCGGGCGAGGACAAGGATGTTGACATCCGGATCCAGCGGGATCTTGACGGTATGCACCTTGAGGATTCCCTCGCGCCCCTTGATGTCGGGCGGCGCGACGACCACACGGCGATCGAAGCGCCCAGGCCGCAGCAGTGCCGGATCGAGAACATCGGGCCGGTTCGTAGCGGCGATGAGGATGACCCCCTCGTTCGTCTCGAAGCCGTCCATCTCGACCAGCAGCTGGTTCAGTGTCTGCTCTCGCTCATCGTGACCGCCACCGAGTCCGGCACCGCGGTGCCGTCCCACGGCATCGATCTCGTCAATGAAGACGATGCACGGTGCGTTTTTCTTGCCCTGCTCGAACAGGTCGCGCACGCGCGAAGCTCCGACACCGACAAACATCTCAACGAAGTCGGAACCGGAAATCGAGAAGAACGGAACGCTGGCTTCTCCGGAGATGGCGCGGGCCAGAAGGGTCTTGCCCGTGCCCGGAGCGCCCATGAGCAGAACCCCCTTGGGAATCTTTCCGCCCAGCTTCTGGAACTTCTGCGGATCCTTGAGGAATTCGATGATTTCCTGGAGCTCTTCCTTGGCCTCGTCCACACCGGCTACGTCCTTGAAGGTGACCTTCTTGCCCTGACTGGACTGCAGCCGCGCCTTGCTCTTGCCGAACGACATGGCCTTGTTGCCGCCGGCCTGCATCTGCCTCATGAGGAAAACCCAGATGGCGATGACCGCAATCATGGGAAGCCACGACAGCAGCGATACCCAGAGGGCGCTCTCCTTGGGCTTTTTGACCTTGATGTTGACGTTGTTGGCTCGAAGCAGCGGAATGAGATTGTCATCCAGGGGTGCGTCGGTATCGAAGGAATCGGATCCGCGCCCCGCCTCGGCGGCGCGCAACTTGCCCTGGATGGTATAGCCCGCGTTGTGACCTTCCAGCTCGACCTCGAGAACGTCACCGTGCTCGGCGTGCTCCAGGAACTGTGTATAGGTCAGGCTCTGCTTGGTGCTCGCATCACCACTCAGAAGCTGGTACAGCACCACCGCAACGAGCAGGATGATGGCCCACAGGAGCAGGGTCTTGAGTCTCGCGTTCACTTGGTTGCTCCTCCTAGAGTCTCCTCATCAAGGAGCGCGAGGTACGGCAAGTTCTGAAACTCGCCCTCGTAGTCAAGGCCGTAACCGACAACGAAGCGATCCGGAGCCTGAAAGCCGCAGAAATCGGGAACGAGATCGATGCGGCGGCGGTGCGGCTTGTCGAGAAGCGTGCACACGCGCAGGCTCTTCGGCCGGCGCAGGTTGAGCTGCTGGCACAGGTAAGCCATGGTGATGCCCGTGTCCAGCACATCGTCCACCAGGAGCACGTTACGGTTCTCCACGTCGATCATCGAGGCGAAGGCAATCTCCGTCATGAGCTCGCTGCGGCGCGAGGTGCGAATCTCCACGAAACCGCAACGCACGGGCGTCTCGATGCGGCGCACCAGATCGCCCACGAACATGAAGGCGCCCCGGAGCACGGCGAGCACCGTGATCGGCTCGCCCTTGTAGTCCCGGGAAATGCACCCGCCCAGCTCCGCCACCCGTTTCTGGATCTCCTCCTCCGGCTTGAGGATCTCGGCGGGCCTATTCACTATTGTCATCTTACCCTCATCACGGAGCCTGCGACCACACATTTGACCCCATCGCTCCGCCCGGGGGCCGGGGGCCTGCAGGGGTTTTGCGGAGCACCGAGCCACCCCCTCACTCAAACTTCACATTTTCAGGGGCTTACGTCAAGTCTCTCTGGGCACCGCGCCTGGCCCGTGAGGGCCGGACTGCAGGCACCGGACCCGGGCTACGCTCTGCCGGAGGTCGCGGGCGTCGCAAAATGAGAAGCCGCTTCAAACGCTCGGCCCGGTAGCCCCCTCCCAGGTCGATACTGCCGCCCGCGCCCAGAGCCAGCTTCGCCAGACGCTCGGTGCGCGCCAAGGTAAGCGAAAAGCTCCCATCGCTTAGAACCCGCACCGCGCCCCTCAGCACGCGCCAGCGCAGGGCCGGGTGATCCGTGCACAGGGCACCTGCATCGAGCGCCAGGAAAGCACCCTGGTGGAGCATCAGCTCCTTGAGGCGCCTCTCCGCCAGGGAATCGAGCAGCTCGTCCTCCGCCCCCAGGATAGTGGCGGCACGGGCCAGGTTGCGCTCAGCCCCTGCATGGATGCGGCGCTCGAGCAGCGGAACCAACGCCCGAACGCGGTTCCGGGTGTAGATGGGTAAGCGGTTCGAGTCATCCTCGTACCAGCGCTGGCGGCACCCGCGCAGGTACTTGCGCAGATCCAGCGGTGAGGTCTCGAGCAACGGGCGGATTCGGCGCCCGACCACGTACCTCATGGCACCCAGGCCACGCCGACCACTGCCACGCGCCAGGTTCCAGAGCACGGTTTCCGCCTGGTCGCGCCGGTGGTGCGCCAGGGCGATCCACTGGGAACCGGTGGCATCGGCCACCCGCTCGAGGTACGCATGGCGCACCTTGCGAAGATCATCCTCCGAAGGAGACCCGTTCCAGGCCGGCAGCGCTTCCAACGTGCATGGCACCCCGCGCCGGCGGCTCAGGCGCCGCATGGCCACCGCGACACGCCGCGACTCCTCCCCGCGCACGCTATGGTCCAGATGCGCCACGTGCAGATCCGGGTAGCCGTGGAGGCCCTGGAAGTTCAGGAGCAGGCGCAGCAGGCAGAGCGAGTCGGCGCCACCGCTGACCGCCACCACCACCCTGTGGCCGGGTCGGACATGACACTGGTGTGTCAGAGCCTCGGAAAACCGGTTCTCCAGTTCCGCAAGATGGTCGGCTGGCTTCGCCACAGAAATCTCAGCGCGGTGGGGGGTGGGGCAAGCTAGAAATGGTAGCGGTGCAGGGAATCGAACCCCGGACGCCGCGGATATGAGCCGCGTGCTCTAACCATCTGAGCTACACCGCCTCACCGTAAGTACCTTAGTTTACCTAATGTTAGAAAAATGGTCAAGTTCTGCTAGAATCGAGGCTGACCCTGGTCCATGCGTCATGGAATGCGCCATCTGCCATCTCGACAAGCCCGAGCGCGACATGGTGCGTTGTCCTCTCTGCCACCAGCACGCGTGCGAGGACTGCCGGTTTTCCCGCCAGGGCCGTCATTTTTGCAGTCGTTACTGTGGGGAGTCGTTCTTCTATTCGGACGAAGATGGTGAAGATGAGGATTGAGTGAGGTTCCCCGCCACAAGGCTGCGACGGCTGCGCATGCACCCGCGCCTGCGCGATCTTGTCCGTGAGACGGATCTCTCGCCCGACCGCCTGGTGCTGCCGCTATTCGTGAAACCGGGCCGGAGCGTGAGGCAGGAGATTGCCTCCATGCCCGGGCAGTTCGTTTACTCGGTCGACACGCTCATCGAGGAGGCCGGGGCGGCATTTGCGGACGGCATCGGAGCCATCATTCTTTTCGGCATCCCGAAGAGCAAGGACGATCGCGCCAGCGGCGCTTACGCCGACGACGGCATCGTGCAGCTGGCGTTGAGGAAGCTGCGTGAAGAGGTGCCCGGAGTGCTGAGGCTGACCGATGTCTGCCTGTGTCAGTACACCGATCACGGCCACTGCGGGGTACTCGAGGGAAAGAAGATTGCCAACGATCCCACGCTCGAGCTCCTGTCCCGCACCGCGGTGTCCCACGCACGGGCCGGAGCCGACATGGTCGCACCCAGTGACATGATGGACGGCCGGGTGGGTGTCATCCGGCGTGCGCTGGATGAGACCGGGTTCACGGATCTTCCCATCCTGTCGTACGCCGCCAAGTATGCCTCGGCCTTCTACGGTCCGTTCCGGGATGCGGCGGACTCGACTCCTTCGTTCGGCGACCGGCGCAGCCACCAGATGGACGCGCGCAACCGCCGCGAGGCGATGCGCGAGATTGCTCTCGATCTCGAGGAAGGAGCCGACGTGATCATGATCAAACCGGCTCTTCCCTGCCTGGATGTCATCCGGGACACCTGCCAGCGTTTCGACATCCCGGTAGCGGCCTACCAGGTGAGCGGAGAGTACGCACTCGTGGCCGCGGCTGCGGAGCGCGGCTGGATCGACCGCCGGGAGCTGGCGCTAGAATCGCTCTTTGCGATCCGGCGTGCCGGGGCGTCATTCATCATCACGTACTTTGCGCGCGAGGCGGCACGCTGGCTTTCACAGGCTCCCGGCTCCGCGCCTGGAAAAAAGAAAGCGGCCGGAACATAAATGAACCTTTCACGTGACCTGTTCGATCGCGCCCGTGCCGCCATCGCCGGAGGAGTTAACTCTCCGGTGCGCGCCTTTCGTGCTGTCGGAGGCGATCCGATCTTTTTTGATTCCGCGAAGGGATCGCGTCTGCGCGATGTCGACGGTCGCGAATACATCGATTATGTGTGCTCCTGGGGCCCGCTCATCCTCGGCCATGCCGACCCGCGCGTGGTGGAAGCGGTGCGCGAACAGGTCGGCCACGGCTCCTCGTTCGGGGCTCCGACCCGGGTCGAGGTGGAGCTGGCGGAAAGCCTGACCGCCGCCTTGCCCGCCATGGAACGCGTGCGCATGGTCAACTCCGGAACCGAGGCCACGCTGTCGGCCGTACGACTCGCCCGCGGCTTCACCCGGCGCAACGGCATCGTCAAGATGGAGGGGTGCTACCACGGGCACGTGGACGCGCTCCTGGTCCAGGCAGGATCGGGTGTGGCCACCCTGTCGATCCCGGGAAGCCCGGGAATTCCGGAGGCGGTGACCGCGCAGACTTTCCTGCTGCCGTACAATGACGCGCAGGCCGCGCGTGATTTCCTGCGCGAGCGTGGAACGGAGATCGCCGCGGTAATCGTCGAGCCCGTGGCGGGAAACATGGGGGTCGTGCCCCCGCGCAACGGCTATCTGGAGGCGCTGCGCGCGGAGACGCGCCGCGCCGGCGCGCTGCTGATCTTCGACGAGGTGATCACCGGCTTCCGCCTCGCCTACGGGGGCGTGCAGACCATGACCGGGATCGAGCCGGACCTCACCTGCATGGGGAAAGTGATCGGCGGCGGGTTCCCCGTCGGTGCTTACGGCGGCCGGGCCGAGGTCATGGCCATGGTTGCACCGGATGGCCCCGTTTACCAGGCCGGTACCCTTTCCGGAAATCCGGTGGCGATGCGGGCCGGCCTGACCACGTTGCAGGTGCTGCGCGATACCGAAAATGCCTACGACCGCCTCGACCAGCTTGGAGCCCGGCTCGAGAACGGCCTGAAAGAGGCGGCTCGCGAGGCGGGCGCCCGCGCCCAGGTGGCACGACGGGGCTCCATGCTAACCGTGTTCTTCACCGACGCGGCCGTCAGTGACTGGACGGGCGCCGCCGCCTGCGATACGGAAATGTACGGGAAATACTTCCGCTCCATGATCAAACAAGGTATTTATCTCCCGCCGGCACAATATGAGACGTTCTTCGTGTCGCTGGCGCACTCGGAATCGGACATCGACGAAACTGTGAACGCGGCACGGACGGCGTTCCGTGCATGCGCACGCTGAGAGCACGTGCCCAGCGCTCTTCCCGCGACCGGCTCTTCAAACAGATCGGAACACGCGCTGCCACTGCCGCTGGTTGCGCTGCTGGCCATTCTCGGGTTATCACTCTCCTGCGCCCCTCCGCAGCGCTCCGCCAGTCCACAGGTTGAACGAGAGGCGGTTCTGGCCGCCATCGACCGCCTGTGGGACGCCTACTCGCAGAAGGACATGGCAACCCAGAAGAGCATGTACACGGAAGACGCGGTGCAGATCGGCGACCGGCGGGCCGAGGGACGCTCCGCCATACTGCGCTACCTGAACAACTGGTACAAAGGACGGGACATCCAGAGCTGGACCCACCTTCAACGCGAGGTCGTGCTCCTGGGCGACCTGGCGCTGGCATCGTATTGGGACGAAGAGAC
>JAPUKU010000173.1 GCA_027295505.1 Acidobacteriota bacterium | reverse complement strand
CCAGGAGGATCAGATCGACCTTGTGCTCGATGCGGGAGTGGATGCGCTCCAGGACCGGGACGAAGTCCTGGTGCACCAGGATGACGTCATCCTCCGCATGGTTGATGGTGTAGAGCATCTGCTCCGGAGACAGGCGGATGTTCACGGTGTGCAGGACCGCCCCCATCATGGGAACAGCGAAGTAGCTCTCCAGGTAGCGGTGGCTGTCCCAGTCCATGACCGCCACCGTGCTCCCCCGATGGATCCCGAGCCCGGCCAGCGTGCTGGCCAGCCTCCCGACCCGCTGCCGGAACTCTCTATAGGTGTGGCGCCTGTAGGTGGAGTAGACGATCTCCTGGTCCGGGGCGTGAGCCAGCGGGGTGTGCAGCAGGTGCCGGATTAGCAGCGGAAAGGAGTATGCACACGACGCGGGCTCGAGCGGAGTTCCGGGCATGAGCACTCTCCTCTCGGGTCAGGGGTCATCAATGGTTAACAGACGCCCATAATCATAACCCCAAACCGACCGCTCGCGCGGCGCCTGCCGCCCGGCCTGGATAATCGGGCCCAGGCAGAAGGCTGACACCGTGGATCCGGAGTTACCGGAATTCAGCACTCCTCCCCTCTGCTCACTCCATTACCCATTTCCGACTCGAGGAGTCAGGTTATGAGCCGGCCGGCGGCAGGTGTCGAGCGCAATCTGTTGCTCTTTCAGTCTTGACTCATGGTCTGGATGGGAATATTCTCGGGCAAATTTATAGCTGAGTGTTCGAGTTTACGCATTCTCTTTCATTCGCACAGTCTCTAGCTGTCGCACGAGGAGGACCGTAATGGTGCAGTGGAAACCTGACCCGAGCTTCTACCCATCCCCAAAGCTTGCCACCCAGGCGCCGCCCGAGAAGCATGCCTTCGTGGTGATGTTCAACCCCAAGCTCAAGGGCAAGCCGGACGCGCTGGCCGTGGTGGATGTCGACCCGAACTCGAAGAGCTACGCGAAGGTCGTGGGCCAGGTGGAGATGCCCAACATCGGCGACGAGCTGCACCATTTCGGCTGGAACGCCTGCAGCTCCAACCTCTGCCCTTACGCGCCGCACCCGCACGTCGAGCGCCGGTATCTTGTCGTGCCCGGCATCCGCTCCTCGCGGCTCCATATCATCGATACCAAGCCCGATCCCCGGAAGCCGAAGATCGTCAAGGTCATCGAGCCGGATGAGCTGATGGCGAAAACGGGATACTCGCGCCCCCACACGGTGCACTGCGGGCCGGACAACATCTACATCAGCGCCCTGGGATCACCTTCGGGCGACGGCCCGGGCGGCATCTTCATGATGGATTGCGAGACGTTCGACCTGAGAGGGCGCTGGGAGCTGGATCGCGGCCCCCAGAACCTGCACTACGATTTCTGGTGGCACCTCGGCTACGACACGCTGATCACCAGCGAGTGGGGCACACCCAAGATGATCGAGAAGGGCCTCAACCCGGAGATCCTGCTCAGCAGCGGGTACGGCCACCAGCTGCACTTCTGGGATCTCCGGAAGCGGCGCCACAAGCAGGCAATCGATCTGGGCAAGGAGAACCAGATGGTGCTCGAGCTCAGGCCCGCCCACGACCCCACCCGCGCCTACGGCTTCCTGGGCGTGGTGGTGTCGATCAAGGATCTCTCGGCCTCGATCTGGCTCTGGCACCGCGAGGGATCGAACGGCAGCAACGGCAACTGGAAGATCAAGAAGGTGATCGAGATTCCGGCCGAGCCTGCCGATCCGGATGACCTGCCGGAGCTGCTCAAGGGGTTCAAGGCGGTCCCGCCGCTCATCACCGATATCGACCTGTCGGTGGATGACCGGTTCCTCTACATTTCCTGCTGGGGTACCGGGGAGTTCCGCCAGTACGACGTGAGCGATCCGTTCAACCCGAAGCTGACCGGGTCGGTCCGTCTTGGCGGCATCGTCAAGAAGACACCACATCCGAGAAACCCGAAGCAACCGATCAACGGCGGCCCGCAGATGGTGGAGGTCAGCCGGGACGGCAGGCGTATCTACTTCACCAACTCGCTCTACGCCTCCTGGGACGATCAGTTCTACCCCGAGGGGATCAAGGGCTGGATGGTCAAGCTGGAGACCGATCCGGTCAAGGGTGGCCTCCACATCGATCCGAAATTCTTCCTGGAGTCCGAGGCGGTGCTGCGGCCACACCAGGTTCGCCTGGAAGGGGGCGACGCGTCCTCTGACTCGTACTGCTACCCCTCTTGAGTGAGGGCAGCGTCTGGCCCTGGCTGACGCTGTTTCTCCTGGGGGCCTATCACGGCATCAACCCGGGGATGGGCTGGCTATTCGCTGTTGCGCTGGGACTGCAGGATAACAGCCGCGTCGCGGTATGGCGATCGCTGCTGCCGATTACGCTGGGCCACGCCCTGGCGATTGGAGCGGTCATCGCCCTGGCTGCCGCGGTGGGGCTGGTCATCCCCGTGGGATCCATTCGTTACCCGGTCGCAGCCATCCTCATCGCGCTGGGCGCTTACCGACTGTTCCGCCACCGGCACCCGAAGGGCGGCGGCATGCGCGTCGGCATGGCCGGTCTGACCCTGTGGTCGTTCCTGATGGCCTCGGCGCACGGGGCCGGCTTTATGGTTCTTCCGGTCGTCATAGGAATACCCGGCACGCCGGTGGAGGTTTCCGCAGCCACCGCCGCTCCGGTCGGTGGCGAGCATGCGGCACACAACCAGGGGCATTTCCTGGCCCTCGGAGGACATGAAGCTCTGCCTATGGGGCTGAGCGCCACCTTGATTCACACACTCGGATACCTCCTGGTGACGGCGCTGGCGGCGGTCCTGGTATACGAGAAGCTGGGGGTGGCGATTCTGCGCAGGGCCTGGGTCAACCTGGATCTCATATGGGCCGGGGCGCTCATCATCACGGGCGTGATCACCCTCTTCATCGGTGAACCCAGCCATTGAACCGAAAAGTGAACCTCACTCGCCTGCAGTTAACCTGAAAGGAGAGTCAAATGCGCAATGGGAAGCTACTGATGATGGTCGCGGTTGCGGCTCTATTCGTCACCGGAGTGGTGGCCCAGTCGACCCAGAAGATGCGGGTCGAAAAGGAGAAGCTTTACGGCGATACGTTCAACCCGCGCCAGAAGGAGTACGCCAACCATGTTGGCTTCAACGACCTGCACATCCAGGCCATCCGACACATCATGCCGGAGGGAGACAACAGCCGGCTCAACGTCATCGTCCATCACCACTGCAAGGGGTACGACGACGGCACGTTCACCTGCCTCATGTTCCCGACCGGCATGAAGGATCAGGACAAGCCCCACGGCTTCGAGTACATCATCCCCACCGACCAGTACAACACGCTGCCGGCGAAGGAGAAGCGGTACTGGCATTACCACAAGACCGAGATCCCCAGGGCGAAGGCGGAGCTACCGGATCTGACCGACGAGGAGTTACAGGCCCTGCTCCCCGCGCTCAACGAGACCTACGGCAAGGTCATCTACACCTGGAAGCTCGGAGATGAGTTCCCCATAGGCGAGCCGCATGTGCTGATCGTTCAGGATCTACCTGATCTGTAAGTAGACCCAACGCCGGGATGGAATCCACCAACCCGGTGATCAAACAACGGCGGTGCCAGAGCTTCCTGCGGCTCCGGCGCCACCGCTATTGTCCTGCTGGAGCACCTGATGCGTTCTGTCGTGACGGCGCTGATCGCCTGCCTGCTCGCGCACTCTGTCTGCGTGGCGGAGCAGCCTCTGGGATTGCCGCCGCTCCGGATTCCGGAGAAAGAGCCGCTTACATCGGAGAGGGTCGCTCTCGGAGAGATGCTCTTCAAGGACACGCGATTCAGCGCCGACGGCACCATCGCCTGCTCTAGCTGTCACCTGCCGGGGAAGCTATTCAGTGATGGCCTCCCCCGGGCACGTGGGATCCAGGACATCGAGGGCACACGCAACGTCCCGAGCCTGATCAACGTGGCCTTCTACGACACGTTCTTCCTGGACGGCCGTGCCGCCAGCCTTGAAGAGCAGGTTCTGGGCCCGTTGACCAATCCGATCGAGCACGGCCTGAACGATCTGAAAGCCGTGCTTACGGTGATTCGCAAGGATGAGAGATATCCCGGGCAGTTTCAAAAAGCTTTCGGGGTCGCGCCCGCCGAAATCTCGACTGACCACTTTGTCCGTGCGATCACCAGCTTCGAGCGAACCCTGGTCTCCGGTGATTCGCCGTTCGACCGCTACTTCTTCGGTGGCGACAAGACGGTCCTCTCGGAGTCGGCCGCCCGCGGACTGGAGCTGTTCCGTATGAAGGGCAACTGCGCCAACTGTCACGAGATCGTCTGGAAAAGCGCCACCTTCACCGACAACCGCTTCTACAACCTGGGAGTCGGATTCGAGCGCATCGAGTCGGATCTTCCCCGGTTCGTGGACGCCTACTGGGCCGCCAGGGACGCGGGACAGGAATTTAACGACACCATCTACACGGAGGCACCGCGTTCCGAGCTCGGCCGATTCAACGTCACCCACACCGTCTCCGACATTGGCCGCTTCAAGACGCCGGGCCTGAGAAACGTGGCGCTGACCGCGCCGTACATGCACGACGGGAGCCAGAAGACGCTGATGGAGGTGGTCGAGTATTACGACAAGGGAGGCTACCCCAACCCTCTCCTTGATGCGGCGATCTTCCCCCTGAACCTGGCCGAACAGGAGAAGAAGGATTTGGTCGCCTTCATGGAGGCCCTGACCAGCCCGCAGTACGCCTCGGCCGGCTCTGGCACAGAGCCAGCAAAGCATTGATCCAGCACCTTACGAGGGCGCAGCTCGCCGCGGAACGGGGACTCGCCGCCACCTGTCTACGCCAAAAAAACCCCCGCCCGGTACGTGATACCGGGCGGGGGCGTTAAATGAGGTGCCGGCTACCGGGAGGCGGTGGCGGCCGGCCGGGCGCTCAAATCGAAGCGCCCTCCCCTTCTTGGGTGGCGTTCACCAGACAAGCCATGTTGCCATACGGATGCTTGTTATCCAGCATGAGCTGGTGTGCGTCACCGATCTCGTCGAACTTGTAAACTTTCGACAGACACGGATCGATTTTCTTCTCCATGACGAGCTTATTGACCGAGGCGGCCTGCTCGTCGTTGGAGAGGTGGCTTCCCTGGAAGCGCTTCTGGCGCATCCAGTGGTACCGGAGATCGAGCGTGGCGTTGTAGCCTGTGGTGCCAGCGCAGATGGCGATCATGCCGCCAGTGGAGCACAGGAACCCGGAGGTCGGCAGCGTCGCCTGTCCGGGGTGCTCAAAAACGATGGCCGGGCTAACTTTGGCGCCGGCTGCCTCCCAGAGTGCCTTTCCAAAGGCGCGCGCTCCCTTGAACCAGGGGCCGAACTCGGGGCTGCCCGTATCGGGCAACGGCCCCCAGTGGTCGAAGTTCTTGCGGTTGATGACGCCGACCGCGCCGTGGTCGAGGCAGAACTGCTTCTTGGCGTCGTCCGATATGACGGCGATCGCCTTGCCGCCCAACGCCCGGGTGATCTGCAGCGCCATGCTGCCCAGGCCTCCGGCGGCGCCCCATACGAGGACGTAGTCCCCTTCCTTGATGGTATTGGGCTCCCAGCCCATCAGCATGCGGTAGGCGGTCGAGGCACACAGCATGTAACAGCCGGCCTGCTCCCAGCTCAGGTGCTTCGGCTTGGGCTGGCACTGGTGCGACTGGGCGCGCGCGAACTGGCAAAAGCTACCGTAGTTGGTCTGGTAACCCCAGATGCGCGTGCTCTCGGCGAGCATGGGATCCTTGCCGGAGAGAACCCACGGATCGTCCGGTGCCCACCAGCCGCTGTGGACCACGACCTCGTCACCGGGCTTGACGTTCTTCACCTTCTCGCCGACTTTCCAGACGATGCCGGAGCAGTCGCTGCCGCCCGCATGAAAATCTTCCGGCTCCCCTTTCTTCTGGCGCTCGGCGATCACGTCGAGCGGCTTGCCGAGAGCGGCCCATACATTGTTGTAGTTGATTCCGGTGGCCATGACATAAACCAGCACGTCCTCAGGGCCGAGGCCAGGCGTGGGGATCACCTCGCGCTTGAAGGCATCGCGCGGCTGGCCGAAACGGTCCTGCCGCACGAGGAAGGCGTACATCTTCTCCGGTGCTTCTCCCAGGGGTGGTTTCTGTCCGAGTTCACAAAGCTCCATTGTTGTTCTCTCCTGAATCTGCTTCTTTGCTGGATTGGCTCACGGGTCGGCCCGTGCCGTCGCCGGCATGCATGGCCGGGCCCACTGACCCGGGCCCCGCGGGCGTAAGAGATCCTCCCGGCAGGGCCTCTTCGCAGACCGGCTGCCGTCCCGCAGGAACCGTCCTATCGGGATGATGAGCCCTCCTTTTATGCTGTATACTGGCAAAATTGTCAAGCATTTCCGGAACCTGAACGGCTCGAAGAAGCGCTGCCACTCCCGGCAACGCATTGATGACAGGACACTTCCGGCCGATTAGAGGCGAGCTTGCACGCGGCCGACACTCTCGAAGCCATCCTGAAGCGTGACCGGGCGCTGGTCCTGGGCGGCCTGGCCGCTTTGTCGGCGTTGGCCTGGATCGCCACGGCCCAGATGGCGCGGACTCTCCCGCACGGACATGCTGTAGCGGCTCCGGTCCCGAGCCTGACCCTGCCCCACACGGGCGCGTGGGGCAGTACCGAGCTGGCGCTCCTGTTTGTCATGTGGGCCGTGATGATGGCGGCCATGATGCTGCCCTCGACCGCCCCGATGGTCCTGGTCTTTTCAGCCATCAGCCGCAAGCAGGCCGGCACGCGGGATCCCGTCGTGTCCACAGCCACCTTCCTGGCGGGTTATCTTCTGGTGTGGACCGGCTTCAGCGCTTTGGGGACGCTCGCACAGTGGGGCCTCCAGAGGATGGCATGGCTCACCCCCGCGGGCGAGAGCGCCA
>JAPUKU010000172.1 GCA_027295505.1 Acidobacteriota bacterium | reverse complement strand
GTCCTGCAGGGCTTTGGCTTCTTCCACACCTGGATCCCGCTTCAGCTCAACGACTGCCAACTCAAGCTCTTCGCCGAGGAAGACATGAATGGGGAGCGGCTGGTGGAGGAGTCCGTCAAGATTCACACCTTCGAGGCAGGCGGCAAGATCGAGCCGATGGGCCCGCCCCATTTCGACTATGCCTACCGCTCGGGAACGCGCGAACTCGAGCGGGCCGTGATCGAGCTGGAGGACCCATCCGGCAAACCGTTGCGCGTCGTCGCCACACCGCTGAGAACCGTCTACCTCGCCGCCGGCTCGGGCTATATCCCGCAGCCCGACTGGGCGCATGGCATGTATCAGGGTGAGCTCAAGGTGGAGGGAAAGAGCTGGGATGTCAGTAGCGCCGAGGCTCGCGCGGGCCTCGGCCCACTGTACGAGACACTCTGCCGCTTCGAGCTGAGCAGCGGCGAGATCGGCTATGGCCTGCTGGAGAACCTGTGTGTCGGCACCTACCATCCCCACGGCTTCGACTCACCCAGCGCCGTCGCCCCATGACGGTTCAACCCCGTTGATCTCTGATCCTCTCCTCGGCGCCAGCCGACTGGACCCTCTTGCGCAGGCTCGTGGTCCGAAGAAAGTCGAGGAACTCGAGAGCCGCGTCCCGCAGAAGTACCGTTGGAGACCGCAGGATGAAGAGCGGTCGCACCAACGTGAGGGGATTAGGCTGCGGGGGTGCTTTCCGTACAGGTCGCCCGGGACCGGACGGGGTCTCCCCTCCCGATTCGTGAAGAGTAGAGGTACATGACCGCGCCTCCGCGCCGTAAGCCCGCGGAGCGTGCCCCCCTGCGAGCCCTTGCTCCCCAGCAAGCTCTGGGAGCCCGCGCGCTCTCACGCGGCGCGGTCATATGGTTTCTTAGCATAATTACCTCAACAAGTGTATACGCCGCTCCCATCGGCTGTAGGGTAACCCCAGCGGCCTGGTCCGATCCATCCCTGTGTCGGGTACTTAGCCCGGGGATATTGGCGTGCGGAACACCCAGGTGTGCTTCGAGGTGTGCGGTCTGGGGCATCGACCCCTGACAACCATGGCGGGCCTAGGATCGCCAATCGAAGGATTTCGGTTGACTCCGCCCTACCCTGCCGTCTAAATGGATCTTGGCGGCCTCTCTCTAGTAACCAGCGCGTAGGAGTCCAGCACGATGGGAACACAGCGATGGCTCATTTCCCTTCCGGTCATGGTTTGCCTCGGCGGAGCCGGACCGGCCGCGGCGCAGAATCCTGAAGAGATCGGGGCGTGGGGACCGGTGCAATCGTCGCCCGTCGTTGCCGTCCACAGCTCGCTGCTGCCTAGCGGAAAGGTGCTCCTCTGGCCGCAATTCGACTCTCTGGGCCGCAACGGGACCGAGGCCTACCTATGGGATCCGCTGCTGGGCTTCCAGTCCGCAGTCAATAACACCACGGAGCTCTATTGCTCCGGGCATGCTTCGCTCGCCGACGGTCGTCTCCTTAGCATCGGTGGTGAGGTGGCTTTTGCCACCGGGCTTCGGAGTACCAACGTTTTCGATCCCGCCTCGGAAGCGTGGAGCCAGAGGGCGTTGATGAACTTCGGGCGTTGGTATCCGACCGCCACCACTCTTGCGGATGGGCGCGTCCTAGCAACTTCGGGGCTCATTAACCTTGACAGCGTAGCCACCACGCCGGAAGTCTACGAAGTGAACAGAGATGAGTGGACCCCACTGCCCGCTGCTGACCTGTCCCTGCCCCAGTATCCGTTCATTTTCGTCCTGCCGGACGGACAGATCTTCTATGCCGGGCCCGGGATCTTCACGGCCACGCTCGACCTGAACACCGAGACCTGGAAGATAGTCAGCGTCAGCAATGTTCTCGGCGACTCGGCTGCGATGTATCTGCCGGGCAAGGTGCTCAAGAGCGGCGGAGGCAATCCTCCCCTCAACGGCGCTGATGTCATCGACATGACGGAAGTCGCACCGGTGTGGCAGGCCGTTGGGCCAATGGCTCTGGCGCGGCGGAGCCACAACCTGGTGCTTCTGGCGGACGGCAAGGTGCTCGCGGTCGGAGGCACCTCTGCGGGCAGCGTTGTTGGGGAAGACCCCAGCAATTCAGTGCTGGAGGCGGAGTTGTGGGATCCGAACACGGGAACCTGGGCGACCATGGCCCCGATCGGGGACCCACGGATGTATCACTCGACCGCCGTACTCCTGCCCGACGGACGGGTGTTTGTGGCGGGAGGAAACGACTTCCCCTCCTATCAGGTCTACTCACCGCCCTATCTCTTTCAGGGCGCGCGGCCCAGCGTGACGGCGGCACCCGGCTCCGTCTTGGTTGGCCTGACCTTCACGGTGGAGACTCCGGATGCCGCGTCTATCGCCTCGGTCTCGCTTATGCGGCCAAGCTCAGTCACCCATGGCTTCGACCAGAACCAGCGCTATGTGCCGCTGGACTTCACGGTCGGCTCTGGCGAGCTTGAGATCACCGCACCGCCGGACACGAATGTGGCGCCTCCCGGCGTCTATATGTTGTTCCTCGTGAATCAGACCGGGGTGCCATCCATCGCCGAGTTCGTACTGCTGACGGCGTGCGACGAGGACGGCGTGTGCGAGGCGGGCGAAAACTGCCACTTGTGTCCCGGCGAGTGTATCTCTGGAGACGGCGCATCCTGCGGTAATGGTATCTGCGAGACAGGCAACGCTGAGGACTGTGTATCTTGCCCATCGGACTGCAGCGGGAAACAGAGTGGCAAATTCAGCAAGCAATTCTGCTGTGGTAACGGGGGTGGACAAAATCCGACTGACTGCGCTGATTCACGCTGCACCTCGAGAGAATTCGACTGCAGCCAAACGCCGGCTGCAAGCTCCTGCTGCGGCGACTTCGTCTGCGAAGACATCGAGAATGGCTCCAACTGCGAAGTGG
>JAPUKU010000171.1 GCA_027295505.1 Acidobacteriota bacterium | reverse complement strand
CGCGACATTGGAGCGGGCGACGGGAGAAATTACCCTCTGGGTATTTCACCGTGACGGGATACCCATAAAGAGCTTCCGGAGGGCCTGGGGGACAGCCTGCAAAAAGGCAGGTCTAGCAGGACGCCTCGTTCATGACCTTCGGCGGACGGCCGTCAGGAACCTGGAACGTGCGGGTGTCCCTCGGTCGGTAGCCATGAAGCTTACGGGACACAAGACGGAGAGTGTCTATCGAAGGTATGCGATCGTGTCTGAGGCTGACTTGGCAGAGGGGGTCGGAAAACTCACCATCCTCCATGAGGCTGCCAGCGGATTAGCATGTAAGGTGGTATCGCTTTCTGAGGCCCGTGCAGCGAGAACTGACACAGTTCTGACACAATCAGGGGGGAAGCGCGATCCTGGGCAGGGGGTAAGTACCGATAAACAATGGTGCCCCCGGACGGAATTGAACCGCCGACGCAAGGATTTTCAGTCCTTCGCTCTACCGACTGAGCTACAGGGGCGCGTGGGTGAGAAGTGTTCGAAGCCATTCATTCTGTGGGAGGATCCGGGCTCTGTCAAGGAGTGCCACCGCGTTCAGGGCGCCACCGACTTGGGGCGGGCACGTCCGGCATCGGAGGCCGGCCGGCCGGGCTGGGGCCTGCGCGCCGGAGGCGCGGCGGAAGCGGTGGGGCGGGACGCCGCGGGCGCGGCAGTCTGCTCTGCCTCCTTGGCCACCGGTTTCAAGAGTCCCAGCAGGGTCCGGAGCTTCTGCTCGATCTCCGAGGACAGATCCCGGTTCTCCTTCAGGAAGTTCTTGACGTTTTCACGCCCCTGGCCGAGGCGTACCTCCCCGTATGAGAACCAGGCGCCGCTCCTCTCGATGAGCTGGTTCTGCAGGCCGAGATCCACGAGATCTCCTTCGCGAGAAATTCCCTGCCCGAAGATGATGTCGAACTCCGCCTGGCGGAACGGTGCGGCGAGCTTGTTCTTGACCACCTTCGCCCTCGTGCGGTTGCCGATCGCCACCTCACCCTCCTTGATGGTGCCGATACGACGGATGTCGATCCGCACCGAGGCGTAGAACTTCAGGGCGCGGCCACCTGTGGTTGTCTCCGGGTTGCCGAACATGACGCCGATCTTCTCGCGGATCTGGTTGATGAAGATCAGCGTGGTGCTCGACTTGCTGACGATGGCGGTCAGCTTGCGCAGGGCCTGTGACATGAGCCGCGCCTGCAGCCCCATGTGTGAGTCTCCCATCTCTCCCTCGAGCTCGGCGCGGGGCACCAGAGCCGCGACTGAGTCAATGACCAGCGCGGTTATGGCGCCCGAGCGCACCAGCATCTCGGCGATCTCCAGCCCCTGCTCTCCGCTGTCCGGCTGCGAGACCAGAAGCTGATCCACATCCACGCCCAGCTTGCGTGAGTAACCCGGATCCAGCGCGTGCTCCGCGTCGACGAATGCCGCCAGGCCGCCGCACCGCTGTGCCTCGGCCACGATGTGCAGGGCCAGGGTCGTCTTTCCTGAGGCCTCGGGGCCGTAGATCTCCGTGACGCGGCCGCGTGGCACACCGCCCACGCCGAGGGCGGCATCGAGGGACAGAGATGTCGTGGAGATGACGGGAATCTCTACGTGCTCGCGCGAACCGAGGCGCATGATGGCTCCCTTGCCGAACTGGCGTTCGATCTGGGATACGGCGAGGTCGATGGCTTTGCTGGCGTTGGCTGATTCCTGGGGCATAAAAACTCCTTAACGCCCTGCCCAGAGCACCGACGGCGGTGAGGCGCGCGGGCAGGCGTGAATGGGGTGCGGCTGTCTGCTCGGGCGCATCTTAACGGGGGGCCGGAAAAGCTGTCAAGGAAGGAGAAATTCTCGCCCTGTCGGGCGCAGTCGGAAAGCCCGGGGCCCGCCGGAAAATTGAGGCCTAAGGTTCAGCTCCTCAATGTGTTAGCACGATAAGAGGTTCTTGACAGAATCTTGCTTCGCCACTATATTCCCCCCTCAGCCGCACCCTGGAGCACGAGGGACAGCGGTTCTGAACCTCGTATGTCGTCTCGGTCTCTACCCTTTCTTCCCCTCTACACGCTCCCGCTCCTCCTGGTGCTGGGCGGCTGCGGGCGTCCGGCCGCAAAGCCAATCACCAGCACGCCTGAACCTCCGTCTGAAGCCGTGACCGGGGCCGTCCCTGAAGATCCGGAGCCGTTCGGGTGGGCCGGCTCGGCCGTGGTGAGCGCCGAAGAACCGCCGCTGGAAGGGGGTCCCAGCCCCGCAGCAGCAGCTCTGATCGCAGAAAGCGAGGAGGAGTTCGCACGGGGCGTGGAGGCGTACCGCAACGAGAAGTTCAGGAAGGCGATGAGACGCTTCGACTCGGCCGTGCATCGCCTCCTGCACGCGCCCGAATCGATCCGCGGGGAGCCCGCGGTGAGCGCCGCCCTCCAGGAAATAGTGGACAGCATCCACGTGCTGGAGCTGGAGGCGTACAACGGCCACGGCGAGCATGTCGGGGCGTCGTCCGACGAGCTCAAGAACATCGAGGCGTTCCTGAGCCCGGCGGATGCCGAACGCCAGCGGCGCCTGGTGGAAGAAGCGCTGCCGCAGGTCTTCTCCGACCTGCCCATCGTCGTCAACGACAAGGTTCTGGCGTTGATCGAGGTGTACCAGACGCGTCTCAAGGATCAGTATCAGGGAGGAATCCGCCGTTCCGGCCGTTACATGAAAATGATGCGGCGGATTCTGGCGGAGGAGGGTGTTCCCCAGGACCTCGTCTACATGGTGCAGGTCGAGAGCATGTTCAAGGACAGAGCCTACTCGCGCGCGCACGCCAAGGGTCTCTGGCAGTTCATCGCCTCGACAGGGCGCAGCTACGGGCTGCGCCGCAACTACTGGATCGACGAACGGGCCGATCCGGTGAAGGCCACGCGGGCGGCTGCGCGCCACATGCGAGACCTGCACGAACTCTTCGGCGACTGGTACCTGGCCATGGCCGCGTACAACGCCGGGCCCGGGAAGGTCAAGCGGGCCATCCGCCGTACGGGGAGTCGCGATTTCTGGCGCCTGAGTCGATCGCGATACTTGAGGCGGGAAACGCGGAACTATATCCCCGCCATTATCGCCAGCATCCTGATCATGAAGGATCCGGAGCGTTACGGATTCAAGGCGGAGTACGACCCCGAGTGGCGCTACGAGACCGCCGAGGTGGATTCCGCCACCGAGCTGCGAGTCATTGGCGAGTGCGCCGGGGTGAGTGCCAAGGAGATGGGCTCCTACAACCTGGAACTGCGCCGCCGCATGACGCCTCCGGACTCCGGCGTCTATGAGATCAAGCTTCCTCCCGGAACCCGGGATCGGTTCGCCAAGGCGTTCGGTGAGCTACCGCGCGACAAGCGGCTCACCTACACCCGGCACCGGGTCAGGAAAGGGGAGACCCTGAGCACCATCGCGCGGCGCTACAACACGAATGTCAGAGCGCTGCAGAAAACCAACAACATTCGCAACCGTCACCGGATTTCGGTGGGGCAGGTGCTCACAGTTCCGCTCGGGCCGGCCGGAGAGATCCATGCCGTGCGGGATGCGCGCTCCACGAGCCGCAACCGCTACCAGCGGGGACAGCGCATCATCCACCGCGTGCGCCGAGGGCAGACACTCTACGGCATCGCCCGGCGCTACCGCACGTCGGTGCGGGCCATCCAGCGCTGGAACAGCCTGGGCTCCTCGACTCTTCTGCATCCGGGACGCCGGCTGGTCGTCTACTATCGGACCACCAAGTCCAGGCCGAGCCAGGTCCAGGTGGCGAAGAGTTCCACACCGCGCCGCGCCCCTCCGAGCGGAGCGGGAAGCACCGTGGTGCACCGTGTCCGCCGGGGTGAGACGTTGTGGTCGATCGCGCGCCGCTATCGCACCTCGGTCAAGAAAATTTGCAGATGGAACGGCATCAGTGCATCGGCGGTTCTGATGCCCGGCACCACACTCTCCATCTACACCCAATGATTGAGCCGGCTGTGCGCCGGCCCGAACCCATCCCTTACTTCGAGATTGCCTCCAGGCTCTGGCCTCCGGTCTCCTCTCCCGCGAACGCGACCACCGCCGTCGCCAGAAGAACCCCCGCGAACATGGCGAACACATACGTCTGGCTGCCCGTGGCGCTCAGAACTGTGGGCACGGCCAGGGGGGCCAGAATGCCGCCAACGCGCGCCACCGAGGAGGCCGCACAGGATCACCAGCCGGTAATGGAACCCGCGCAACGGCAGCGAATCGAACCTCTCCTGGATCGTCATCCTCTCCTCTGAAAAGTTCCCAGAGTCTAGCAAAGCGGGTACCCGGAAAGGACTGCTTGATGGGTCTTTGGGCTCCATGGTAGAGTGAATGAGAGAGCCGCACGACACCTTCCCGCACAGCACGATCGATGGACGCGCCGGGGTTGAACCATGCCCGTGGCGCGCATCGGCAGTACGGCCCTGTGGGGCGTCGAGGCCCACCCCCTGGTGGTGGAGGTCGACGTGTCACCAGGCCTGCCCGTGCTCACGACCGTCGGGCTGCCGGGCTCTGCTGTACGTGAAAGCCGCGTGCGGGTGAAATCCG
>JAPUKU010000170.1 GCA_027295505.1 Acidobacteriota bacterium | reverse complement strand
GTCGCCGAAGGTGTCGGGTCCCTGGAACTCTGGCATCAACTCGACTTCGACACCATAGATCTGTAGCGGTCGGCCTTCGCTATCGTAGCGAATGCCCAAAGGCGGCGGGATGCCCTTTTCGGGATCGCCCGGTTGAAAGTCTTCCGGAACGTTTCGCTTGGGAGTCTTGGTGCGGCGCCGTTCAATCAACTGCTCGATGAGCAGATGATTGTGAGCCAGGATCTCCTTTCCCTTTTTCCCGCGCACGCCCCAGGATTTCCACTTGCGGCTGTTGTAGAGAAACATGTCGTCGAGAACCGACTCGGATGCCAGGTCTTTGTAGAGGTTGGCCCGGAATTGATCCGGATCGCTTCCGGACCATACATTCCGGCCCCAGGCCATGCAGACTTCCACCATGTGATCGATGGTCTGATCAATCATGCGGAAGTTATTCATGCGGTTGGCGCCGAGAGAGTCGGGATCTCTGCCGGTGACCGTAGGGATGCCGTGACCCATGCGGACCCCGTAGCCGTAATGGGACTCCCAGTCCGAGATGAAGTGCAGAAACTGGCCCAGCTTGATCAGTTGAAGCTGCGGGTCCTTCTCGTTCAAAACGCGCTCCCAGAGTTCGTTGAATCGCTCCTCATTTCCGCCAAAGGCGTGCCAGTTGATCTTGTTGTGTTTCTTGAAGGGATGTTTCTCGGCTGTGGTGGCGCGGTTCTTGTCCAGCATGTAGTCCGCGCTGGCGATCAGGTGGGCTTCGTCCCAGGTAAAGCACACCTCCAGGGCCGTCGCGAAGCGAAGATAGTAGTGCGTGTCACCGCCATAGCCTCGGGCCTCAGATGAGACTCCGAGACTCAGAACGACCAGCATCATTGCCACGCTGAAAATTCTCGCCATGTTGTGATTGTAGATCATCTTAACTGGAATTTGCCGCTATCTGCACATGCTGGAGCATGGCGGCGAAGACGCGAAAGATCTCATCGGCAAACCCCTGCCCAATAGTCTGGACATGCTTTAAGCGGGCCCACCAGTTTTTTCACCAGGTTGCGAGGTGGGGGGCATGATCGAGCGGGTTGTCGCAATCCGGGTGGTTGCTGAACCATCGCAGGCCTATTCCAAAAACGGCTGGGAGCCGTCGTCCGTCTCGGGCTGAACGTGGTGGTGCCGTTCCATGATGCGAACGCAGGTGTTCCAGCGCAGCACTGCATCCTCGGTACCTGCAGGTTGAAGCGCGATCGCCTTCTCGTACCAGTCGAACGCCTTTTGAAGCCAGTGATATGCGTTCTCACCCGAGCCAGGCGTGCCCTGGCGAATCTGCGCCTTCGCCCAGCGCTCGCAGATGATGCCTGAGTAATAGACACGTTCGTATTCGCTCTTCAGGTGATCGATCAGCTCTTCCGCACGGCTGACCGTCGCACCTACCGCACGGCCGAACTGATCGGTGACTGCGAGTATCAGCGTCACCATAGCACGCGGGTTGTCTGGATCGAGCTGCAGCACGTCAAGGCAGATGCTCTCGGCTTCCTGAGCCTCGTTCAGCAAGCGGTAGTGTTCTGCCTTTTCAAGTGCGGTCTCCAGGCCGTTCTTGCTCAGAGGCCTTAGCTCCATGGACATAGCTCCCGGCTCACTTGCCACTGAATAACAATAGCAACTTTCTCACGGGATCGTAAGACTGATCCGCCACCCGTTCCTTGAGCGGGAGGATGGCGTTGTCGGTGATGGCGATCTCCTCCGGACAGACCTTGGTGCAGCACTTGGTGATATTGCAGAACCCGATGCCGTGCTCCCGCCTGAGCTCTTGGCGTGCAGCTTAGTCGGTCGCCATCTCACTTCTTGAATTCCGGCGGAACCTGGAGATGCAATTGAGGGATGGCGAATTCGATCCCGCACTTCTTGAAGGCCCCATCGATGGCCATCTGCAGTTCGTCCTTGGCTTGCAAGCCATGGCCGAATTCCACGAAACACCGAAGCTCGAAGTGGACCGCGTCGTCCCCGAAGTCCTCCAGATTCGTGTAGGGCTTCGGATTTTTAAGGACAAGGGGATGTGCGCATGCCACTTCGAGGAGGACATCCCTCACCTTCTGCAGATCGGTGCCGTATGCCACCCGCAAGGGGATGGTGAGGCGCCGCTTTGAGTCGGAGAGGGTCCAGTTGACCAGCTTGGTGGTGATGAATTCCTTGTTGGGAACGATCATCTCGCTCAGATCCCAGAGCTTGATGGTGGTCGCCCTCATCTGGATCTTCGAGACCGTCCCCATCAGGGTTCCGATGGTGACCACGTCACCCACCCGGATCGGCCGTTCCACCAGGAGGATCAGGCCCGACACGAAATTGGCGACGATCTCCTGCAATCCAAACCCGAGACCGAAGGTGAGTGCGGCGGCGAGCCATTGCACCTTGGACCAGGAGATTCCCAGCAGGCCGAAGGAGATGCTCACCCCGAGGATGAGAATGGTATATCGAACCAGTGTGCTGGTGGCGAGCCGCGAGCCCATCTCGATGGAGGGACGGGCTTGCAGGATCAACTCGATGAGGCCGGGCACGCTCCGGACAAGGCCTAGAGTGATCGCTCCTGCCAGCAAGGCGGCGATAAGATTCCAGAGGGTCAAGATCGTCGTCTTGTCCGCCTCCGCCGACCCCACCGATCCCACGCCCGGCAGTCCGGGAATCTTCAGGGCTGTCCCGGTCTCGTCTGCGGCTTCCTCCACGGGCTTGTTGCCGGTGTCGGAGGTGGTGGTCATGTCGAAGGAGCCCGGCGCTGACATCTCCGCGCTCCGGATCAGGGTGACCTGCGGCCAGATCTGCACTCGTTTCACGATCTGCAGCATAGGCAGAGCGTCCGACCAGATGGCGTAAAGGCCCATCACTCCCACCAGGATCACCGAAAACCTGAACAGCTTGCGGATCTGCGCCTCGATGGCCATGGATTGTGCTGTAGCGGCTGCCTCGTCGTCGGCGGGCTTGGTCGGTGCGGATGCATGTGCTCGGGCGGAGCGCCAGCGGAGGAGGAGACTCCCTAATAGCACGACAGCCACCAGTACCGTGAGAGAGCGGAGCATCTGGTAGCCGAGAAGATACCCAGTGATGTAGAAACCAAAAATGGCGAGGAGCGCCGGCAGGTAGGTGGCCAGGGCGATGATGAGGTAGGTGAACAGGTAAACCGGGCGCGGGCCGGAGAATTTCTCCTCTGGCACGAGGCTTCCCACGGACCGTTTCAGGGGAACCAGGCGCAGAAGGACAGAACCGAGGACCAGCATGCCGATGATGAATGCGATCCGGCCAAGGGCGTTGTTCTGAACCTGCAGCTCTTCCGAGCCGACAGTACGGAGTCCAGCGGAGGCGAGCTGGATGGCGATGAACGCGAGCGGGAGGAAGTAAAGAGTCGATCGCCCGAGATTCCTGCGGATCGGTCGCGCGATCTCTTCCTGCGCTCCGAAATGGACGACCGCGAGCCCCTGGGAAGCGAACAGGAAGCGGTTGAAACAGAGGAGGGCGGCGATCCAGGCCAGATAATAGAGTGCACTTGTAGTGGCAACGAGGTAATAGGAGGGGCTGGATTGGACAGTGAGCTCGCTCCCGAGGATCAGGGCCAGGGGCAACAGGGAAGCCAGCAATACGGTATGCAGCAGGGCCTGGAGTGTGGCTCCAAACGAATCGGTAGCCGGAATCGCCACCTTTTCAGCCAGGAGTTTCAGCCGTCGGCGGCTCCACCGTCGTCCCCCCAGTGCGACTCCCAGCAGAATCAAGTACAGCAGGACCGTCCGGGACGGTGCCAGTAGATTGGCCCAGGCTGTCCTTGCCACCTCGCTTACGTTTTCCCAGGACACCAGCCACAGGAATCCCCTGCCTATATCACCTGGCGTGGGAATGTTCGGCCGGGGCACGCTCCGCACCCAGAGGCCTCTTTCGAAGATGAAGGCGGTGATCTGCGCCTCCTGGTTGAGAAAATTCTGGGAGACCGAGCGGAACTCGACGAGCCGGCTGGAGTATTGACCGTTGGCCTGAATCAAATCATCGAGGATGTCCCTGCGCGCAGTAAGAAGATTCGCTACCTGTCGTTGCAGTTCCGGCCCGGCCTCCTCCTGGGGGGCGATCCGGAGCTTGTCCAGGATCTCGTTCTCACGTTCCCGAGCGCGGGAACGCAGTTGTTCGAACTGGATCTGATCGTGCTGCACTTCCGGAATGACCCAGTCGAGCCGGAGGAGGATTTCGTTGATATCCTCCCTGGTGGGGAATCCGGTGGGAAACTCCGGCCACCAGCGGCGGACGTTGCCGCTGTAGCGAAACGCCGCGAATTTTCTGCGGGTGAGATCTGAAATCCGTCCCAGGTCGCCCAGGTGTTTGCGGGTGTCCAGCAGGGCCTTTGCGGTGTCTTCGGACCGGACCTGGACGCCCTCCGGGCCCCACAGCGACTCGGCCAGCTCCTCGGTTTCGGAGGTGATTCTGGCCATCCTTTCCCATTTTTCCCCGATCCCTCCGGCAAGGACGCGGAGGCGCCTCAGGGACGATTCGGCCTCGCGGCGGCGCAGACCCCGTGCGACGGTCTGGATCCGCTCTTCCAGTCGCTCGGTACGGGCAACCCGTTGCTGGGCGATATCGATTCTCAAGGGGAGGAGGGTGCCGCGAGAGTCGAGGAGGGCGCGCTCGGCTCGGAGGGTTTCGATGGTTGCAAGTGCGTTCTCCCGGCTGGCCAGCAGGCGGGTCCGGACCGCGCGCTTCAGGTCGGGGTGCGTATCGCGCTGCCGTGCGGCCCGCACCTCGTCCCCGATGGATTCGATCTTCTGATCGAGAGCACCGAGACGGCGGGATATTTCGTTCCGGGCACCGGCGTGTTCCTCGGCGAGACGGTCCGCTTCCCGCAGGGCCGACCGGTAGGCTTCGAGTCGTGATCGCTCCCGCTCCAGAGCCCCCTTCGCCTCCTCCACCGAGCGGTACTCCGGTAACTCAGCGCCGGAGAGAGGATCGGCCCTGCCCGAGCCAGCCCGATTGGATTCCACTTGCCGGTCGATATCGGTCCGTTCCCGTTCGAAACGAGCTTTCTCCGACTCACGGTTGACCCTGGACTCCAGGAAGCCGATTGCTTCGTCATAGAGGGTCTGAATGCGGGTGCCAAGGTCCTCGTCCAGGTCCGCCTGGTTCAGGGCCTGTTCTTTCAGGCGCTGGACCTCGGCAATTTCCAGCCGCTCCTCGGAGGCATCCTCGGCCTGCAGAAAAGCAGGGGTCCACAGGGCCAGGAAGAACAATCCTACAGCGACAACCCGTACGCACCGTTTCATTCAGGCCTCTCTTCGTCCGTCATACCCTCAGGTCGCAGGCGCGTTGGATGATGCCGCTCATCGGTGGTACTTGAACCCATAAGTCGTATGGTACCATCCCGTTTCCTGTCGATGCCTCAGACCGGAGGAGGTTCTCGCATGGTCCATTCAGGCTCCTGTCACACTCGGGATCCTCGAAAGATGTTTCTGTGCCGCACGTTGCTTTTCTTCGTGGTGACTCTCTTATGTGCCGGTCTGGCAGCACCCGTTCAAGCCCAGGAGCGCTACGACGACAGCAAGCCGCGAGAGAAGTTCCAGATACGAGTTGGCGGGTATTACCAGAGGGATATCAAAACGACCCTCCGGATCGATTCCACGTCTGTAAATCTCGGATCATTCCTCGAGCTCGAGGACAATCTCGACGTGGACTCTGAGTTGTCGGTATTGCGGGTGGACGGTTTCTACCGCTTCAACCCCCGGCACCGGATCGACTGGACCTGGTATGTTTCGAACCGCGAAGGCTTAACCACCCTCGAGGAAGATCTTGAGATCGGGGATCAAATATTCCCCGCCGGGGCGAGCGTTGAGAGCGAACTCAAGTCATCCCTGCTGAAGATTGGCTACAGCTGGTCATTTATCAATGTCAGAAAATACGAGTTTTACCTGGGTGGTGGATTGAATTTTAACGATTTTTCCTTCAGGTTTGTTGGACAGACAGGAACGGAAATCTTTGTGGAAGATGAGGGTGTCGTCTTCCCCCTGCCCACCGTTAACTTCGGCGGCAGGTACAACTTCACGGAGAAAACCCAGCTCAGCGCCCGCTGGGAACTGTTCGATCTCGCGTACGGGGACTATGAGGGTAGGCTTCAGGAAGTCACGCTCACGTTGGAGCACAACACCTTCAACCACATCGGCTTTGGAGGGGCACTCTCATCCTTCTTGACCCAACTTGAGATCGACGATGATGATTGGAGAGGGGAACTCGAACGCAGTCACAACGGGGTCCAACTCTTCATGAAATTCTATTACTGATCAGAATACCCCAACTCAGCCTGTCCTACAGCTCCGGGGATGCTTGGACCCGTGAGTCTCATGCTATCCTTCGCTTACCTATTTGATGCACCAGAACGGAGGAGGTTCTCGCATGGTCCATTCAGACTCTTGTTGCGGTCGCGGTCCCCGAAAGATGTTCCTGTGCCGCAGTTCGCTCTTCTTCGTGGTGACGATCTTGTTCGCCGGTCTGGCAGCGCCCGTTCAGGCCCAGGAGCGCTACGATGGGGCAGAGCCGCGAGAGAAGTTCCAGATCCGGGTTGGTGGATTTCGCCAGGACAATATCGATACGACCATCCGGATCGAT
>JAPUKU010000017.1 GCA_027295505.1 Acidobacteriota bacterium | reverse complement strand
ATCGATGCTGGAGCGCGGATCGATCTTGCCGCTGGCTCCGCACCCGGTCAGGGCCACAGCAGCAGCCAGGATGGCAGCGCCAGTGGCCACCAGCGGAGCACGCATTCCTGAACCTGAGCTGCCTGGCTGTCTCATCGTCATGGTGTCTCTCCCTCCAGATCTGCGGCCAATCTAGTCCCCGGTCCCGGTGAGGGCCAGTTCCGGCCCGGAGGGTGACGGGGCGGTAGCGGGTTCCGAGGGGGCTCCCCCAGGCAGCGTCGGTTCCGGGGAAAATGGGCGAATCAGCCGACAGGCACGGGCGCGGCGCTGTGGGCCTGAGCCTTCAGCTGGCGCTCCAGAAGCTCGGCGGCGGCCCGCTCCTCCTGGGTGAGATCAGGGCGGGACAGGGCCAGCCGAACAGCCGCCATGGCCACCTGGGGCTCCAGCCTCATCGACTCCCGGGCAATCCGCAGGGCTATCGAAGCGTGGAGGCCAGAGCCCTGGCCCAGAAGTGCCAGGCGCAGGGCGGCGGCGGCTCCTGGCTTGTCCCCCGAGCCGGCCATGGTCCGAGCCATGCGGATGCAGAGCATGGGATTGGCCTTCACGTCGGGGACCTGGTTGGTGAGATCGAGCCAGTGCTCGATCGCCAGATCGGTCTGGCCGCTGCGCAGTTCCTGGTCGATCACCCTCAGGAGGGCCGGCGCGACCTCCACGGCACGGCCCCGGTCAATCGCCACGTTCCACAGGGCGAGCGCCGCGTCGTCATTGGACGGATCCGATTTCAGCTCGGCGGTGAGGATCTCGAGAGCGCGGTCGACGTTTCCGGTCGCGTAGGCATCCATCGCCAACTCCACGATCTTGTTCTCCACAATCGGCTCGTCGATCCCTGGACCGAGCACCGGCCGCAGGTAACGCTCCTCGATGTCCCAGCCTTTAATTCCCCATGCGATCATGGCTCCGAACGTGAAACCGCCGATGTGCGCCCAGTAGGCCACCCCCCCTTGCGCCATGCTCGAAGAGGTGAGGGAGGCCATGAAGAACTGCGAGACCAGCCACAGGGGCAACATTAGCCATGCGGGAGCCATAAACGTGCCGTGGATGAAAAACATCACGTAGTAGAAGAAGCGGATCCGCGTCTTCCAGTACCGCACCAGGAAGGCTCCCATCAAGCCGGCGACGGCGCCGGAAGCACCGATGAGCGGCAGGTCGAGCTCCGGCTGATGCAGGATGAACGTCTCGGCGGCAAGGAGGCCCGAGACCAGGTAAAAACCCGAGTAGATCCACCGGCCCCACACATCCTCGAGGTAGGGTCCGGTCAGGTAGAGCAGGAACATGTTGCCCAGAAGGTGCATGAACCCGCCGTGCATGAACATGTGCGTGATGAAGCTCACTGCCGTGGGAGATGTGGGGACAAGACCCCAGCGGCGGTACAAATCGTCGATGGGTCCGGACACGATCTCACTCGTCTTCTCGAGGAGCCCCTCGAACTCCCTCTGCTGCTTCATCCTGACGACGGAGGTTCGCGGCGGCCGCCGACCGTTGCGGTACATCTCAATGAGCCCTTCCCGGGTCTCTCTGTCAAATCCGCGAAAGATGATCTCTTTCGCTTCACGGGAAAGGTCAATGTGCGGGTGCTGTATGAAGTAATCCTGTGCCCCCTGGATGTTCTTCATCGGGTCCGCGTATTCGGAAGGTGCCTGGAAGGCGACCCAAAAGTGGGCCAGGATGCAGATCCCCATGATGCTGAACGTCACCCATGGGTAACGCTTGACCCTCTGGTGCTCATGGCTGATAGGGATGATGAGCATGGCTGTGCGCTCTTCGCCGGAGGCGCGGTCTAGCCAATATATGTGGGGCCTGCCCCGGGGCTAGTTTCGGGCTTCAGGGGGGCTGATCGACGGCGGATGGGTGAGCGCACCGCACTTCGCGTTCTGGAATCCGGAAGGCTCCTGGGAAGTGGAGAACTACGGCGTGGACCCCGACATCGAAGTGGAATTTGATCCGCACGCCTGGCGACGGGGAGGCGATCCGCAGCTGGAGAAGGCGGTGGAGGTTGTTCTCGACGATCTACGACAGAACCCACCGCCCGTACATCAAAAGCCGGCTTACCCCGACTACCATTGAGGGCATGCGCCAATCACCGGCTCTCCCCCGCCGGCACGCGGCGCTCGAGCTCTTCAAACCAGTTGAGGACAACGTTGATCTGGTTTGGGAGCGAATCCCCTTCAGCCACCTTCTTCGTCAGGAAACGCTCGCCATCCGGTGAGATGTCGAAGTCGCTCTGGTTGGCGAAGGGATGCTTGGGATCCGTCGAGAACAGAACGGTTGAACGACCAGCACTAAAGCGGCCGTTCAGGATCACATACGGAACGGCTAGAACTTTGTCTCCAACTTTGTAATAGAGTTCGTCCTTCGTTTGTGACCAGCGGGGTGTTGTGCCCCCCTCCGTCGAGATCTTGAGGCCACCGCCCTCCACAAGGATCGGCTTGACGTACACCTCCTCGCGGCCCGACACGTTCGACACGTAGGCCAGCCACTGTCCATCGGGTGAAAAAGTTCCAAACCCCTCAGTCACAGGTGTGCTAACGACCAACCTCTTCCCGCCTGCTGTTCCAAGGTCGTGCAGCCAGAGATCCTCGCCGGTTCCCGGAACGTATTCAGAGATCAGGAGGCTCTTGCCGTCGGATGTAATTGCCAGTGGTTGCTCATCCTCCCGACCACCAGTGATCGGGACTGGAGGATCGGGAGTGTTCAGCCGCTTCATATAGATATCAAAATTGCCCCGTTGTGTTGACATGAAGAACAGGCGTTCTCCGTCCGGATGCCACACGGGGTTGGCATTGTTCGCTTGCTGCGTAATCTGTTCGTACGTCCCGCGGTCCGGATCGTGGATCCAGATATTGAAGCGGCCCTCATGGAGCCTCGTGAAGGCGATGCGCCGATTGTCGGGTGCGATGCTGAACTCGGTGAACACCTGGGGTTCCAGAGGGTAAGGCTCCGTCTCTCCCGAATGGTTGACCCAGTGAAGCGAGCTGAGGGGGAAAAAGTCGCGACCCGGCACGTAGACGAGCGTGCCGTTCGCAGAGAACGACATGAACCGGGTCGAAGAACCGTTGGGGTGGTGCTTGCGTACGTCTTCCAGGACCGGCACCGGCTCGCCGGTCAGCTCCAATCTTGATATTGAGAAAGGAGCAGCATTGTACATCCCACCCCAGTAGTAAATGAGGTGTCCCGTAGGGATGTAATGAGGAGACGCTCCCGCCCTGATGTCATCGATCCGGCCGGTTGCAAGGTCAAGCACCTTGATACGCGCCATGTCTAGGCTTCCGGCGGTTGTCCAGACAGTGAAGAGTACTTTGTCCCCGCCCGGCAGGAACTCCGGCCACCAGTGACCCATCTCCCCACTCTCTTCATCAGGCGTGGTGAGGGTCTCGACCCTTCCCCCATCCGCAGAGACCCGCTTGAGACCCGAGTTCCAGGTCGAGAACAGGATTGAATTGTCGGAGCCCCAGGCAGCCCCAGGAGAACTCTGGGAAGCATCGCACACCACCAGAGGCTGTCCTCCACGGATGGAGATCTTTTTGATCTTTCCACCCGCGAAGAATCCGACCCAGCGCCCATCCGGCGAGAAGAAGGGCATGCCCGCTCCCTCCGTCCCTGCGATCGGGCGGGATTCGAGTTCGCCCAGCGATCGCACGTAGAGCCGATGGTTATTCTCCGAATACCCGCCGTAGACGATTGTCGTGCCATCGGGAGAGATGACCGGATTTCTTACCATCATCTTTCCGTGAACCAGGGGTAGATCGATCCCGAAGTGTACGGGTGTCGCCGAGTCGGTGACGACCGGTTCGTTCGGTGCCAGGGAAACGGTGAGTCCCACAGCGAATCCGGCGACCGCGGCGCCGAGCGCAACCCACCACGTGCGTGGCCGTGAAACTCCGACCGCTCGCTCCTCCGTCGAGTGGCCGGTGTCGGAGGCCGACATCGATTCGTCGATCTCGATCCTGGCATCGGCGATGTCATGGAGACGCTCGCGCTGGTTCTTTGCGAGGCAGCGGCGGAGCAGCCGCCGGATCCCCACCGTTACGGTTTGCGGCAGTCGATTCCAGTCCGGCTCGTCCTTGAGGATGGCCGAGATGGTGTCGGACGCCGTCTCCCCTGCAAACGCCTGCTTGCCGGTGAGCACCTCGTACAGGACACAGCCGAAGGACCAGATGTCGGTGCGCTTGTCCACAGGCTTGCCCCGCGCCTGCTCCGGGGACATGTAAGCGGCGGTGCCCAGGATCACTCCATCACCACTGCCCCGGAATGACGCCGTCGGTGACTGGGACAGATCTTCCCCTCCCGATGTCGGGTCGGTCTCGAACGCCTTGGCGAGCCCGAAGTCGAGAACTTTCACCTTGCCATCAGGGGTGA
>JAPUKU010000169.1 GCA_027295505.1 Acidobacteriota bacterium | reverse complement strand
CGGCCACGGTGCACAGCCGCTGGGGCGCCGATGGTGTGAACCCACGGATGGCCAGTCGATGGCCAGTGGTGGGTAGATTACTGTGTTCTAGCACGTTGCACTGATTCCGTTGAAAGCCTTGCCCAGCCCGCTTTTGCATTGATTCCACGTTTCACCAGAAACCACGTTCTTTCCGTTGTGGGCGTAGAGCCTCGATCAGCCCGGCCGGTTCGGATGCTCCCAGAAGACGGGCCATCACGGTGGTGAGAGCCACGCCCAGAAGGATAGCTCGCCCCAGAATAAGCACTTGGGCGGCGGGCATTCTAGCATGGAAGCCCCACCGCCGCAGTGCCCCGGAGAAGGCGGGATCCGCGGCATGCGCCACAGATCACTGCGGCTCACCGTCGCTTCGGCCTCGGCGAATACCGGCACGAAGGCGGACTTTCGACGCTCCGGTGAGTGTGGTACGCTAACAACGGTTTCCCCCGTGCAAGGAGGTAGCAGGTCATGGCCAGCATAAACAAGGTCATCTTGATCGGCAATCTGGGCCGCGATCCCGAGCTGCGCTACACGCCCTCGGGCATGGCTGTCGCGAACCTGAATCTCGCTACGAATGAGAGCTGGACCGACAAGAGCGGTGAGAAGAAGGAGCGCACGGAGTGGCACCGTGTTGTGGTTTGGGGGAAGCAGGCCGAGGTCCTGAGCGGTTACCTCAGCAAGGGCCGTCAGGTGTATGTCGAGGGCTCACTGCAGACCCGTAGCTGGGACGACAAGTCGGGCAACAAGCGTTACACCACGGAGATCCGGGCCAACCGGGTGCTGATGCTCGGACGTCCGGAGGGTGGAGCGCGTCAGCCGTCGGCTGCGCCGGCCGAAGCGGCCGAACCCGCTCCGGCGGACGGAAACGAATACTCCGAGGACGACATTCCTTTCTGAGCCCGCCCGAAGGCGGGAATCCATGACAGAGGAAAGGCGCCGGGCTCAGCCGAGCTCTTCGAGGCGCTGGCGCGCCTCCCGCTCGTAGGGCGAGTTCGGATACGAGTCGATCAGCTGGTTGTACAGCGCTTTCGCTTCGGCGAGCTCGTTGACCTGCTCGAGGCAGCGCGCCCGGCCGAGAAGCGCCATTTCACGCGGAAAAATCGCTGGGGCTTCGTCAAACAGCATGCGGTACACACTTTCGGCCTCGCTCCAGAGGCCAGACGCTTCGTGTGTCTCAGCCAGGGCGACCCGTGAGAGGGCCCGTGCGAGCGGGCTGGGGCGGCGCGACAGGACTTCCTCGAAGGCCGTGACGGCCTCCTCGTGCCGGTCCATCTGGCGCAGGGCCAGACCCCGGTAGTAAATCGCCTGGGTGACCGCCGCACCGGTGCGGTACTTCTCAGTGAGCTCGTCGACCGATTCGAGCACCGCCTGGTACTTCTCCTCCCTGGTGGGATAACTGAGCCCGGCCGAGGTGTCCTGGAAAACCTGCTGTTGCTCCCCCTCGACGGTGGCGTTGTAGCGGCCTTCCACCTCGCCGAGCGCGGAGAGCGCTTTCTGCTCCCGGGCCTGCCACCAGGCGCGCCCGCCCGCTCCCAGAACCATGACCAGGACCAGCCCCACGACGGCCGGAATGACGATCCTGCGGTTGTCCTCGAGCCAATTAGCCATGCGCACGACGAACGAGACGAACTCGTCGTGCTTGATTTCCTGTCGAGTCAAACGTTCACGAGCCATGGTGCCATTATAGATCGGCAATGCGGCAGCCGGAAGAACAGCCCGTGCCGCGTGTGGTAGGATGCAGCCGCCCACAACCTGAACCGAAAGATGCAGAGCACGGTTGGTACTGGCCCGCGAACCTGTCTGGCAGTCGGTCACACGCTACTGCTCGTGGCGAGCATGGCGGTCCTGTGCACCGGGTGCTCCTCGCGGCGCCAGGCGGATATCTCTCAGGCTGAGCCCGGTCCTCATGATCTGGTGCGGCGCAGCTCCACCCATCTGCGCAGCAAGACGCTTGATGTCTCCCTTCGGTACCATGAAGGGGGTGACAAGAAATTCCCCTTCGTGCTGCTGCGCCTCAAGAACCTGACCAAAGCGCCGATCTATGCCAGCCTCGATCAGATAACCCTGCGCCGCCCAGGAGAGGCGGATCAGACCCTGCGGCCGGCCTGTGACCGCGATAACACGACGGTGGCCCGGCTGGCGCCGCGCGAGGCGCACTGGTGCGGCAAGTATGCCAACCCCGGCCACAGCATCGATCTGCCCCTGGCGCTGTTCGAAATTCCTCCACCCGAAGGCGTCCTGGAGTTTGATGTCGTGCTGCCGATGGTCTTCGACACGGGAGATCCGATCCCGGTGATCTTTTCAAATCGGGTTGACCGCGGGAACTGGCGCATCTCCCCGCCGCGGCCCTGGCCGCTCCCGTAGCTTGCCGCATCTCCGAACTCAAAAAAGACGTGCACGGCGGTGTCCAGCCGGTACGCTTACTTATGAGCCGGGAATTCTCTTCCCACCCGTCCGACCCGGCCTGGATGCCCGACAGGGGCTGCCGCAGAGAAGATTTGCGGCCCGAAAAAAAACGTCATGCAGCGAGGTGAAGCTATGAGGAAATTCTGGATTTGTTTGGGGTTGACGGCCTGGGTCCTGAGCCCGGCCACGATGGCGATGGATGAGACGATCGCGGGGAATACCTGCCACCTGAGCCTCTCCGCCGAGGGGATCGGAGAGGTTCTGGACCTGAAGGTCACGTACCTGAGCCGTCCGGTGCTGGAGGCGATGTTCGAGAGCGAAGAGATCCGAAATGAGGTGGCCGCCGCCACTGGAGGCCAGCCGGCCTTTGTGGTGACCGCAACCGCCGCGCGCTCCACCCAGTTCTACGGCACCTCTCTGGCTTTCGAACAGGACGGAGAGCGAATGGAGCCCGGTCGCAGCGACCTGCTGGCGCTCGAGGGGGCCTTTGGCGGTCGGCTAGAGACCGGGGCCAGCACTTCGGGCCTGGTCCTGCTCCCCTCCACGTTCGATCCCACGAGGTCGGTCACCATCGAGTACGCGTCGATCCGTCAGGTGTTCCTCTTCCCGAGCACCACGCCGCTCGTAGCCGCGCGCAAGAGCGCTCCGGTCCGCGGCGATTCGATGCGGGAGATCCAGGGCCGGCTTCAGGATGTCGAGGAACGTCTCGAAGCGCTCGAGCGAATGTTCATCGAGCCCTGATTCCGTCCTGGTGCTCTAGCAGAGCTCTCCCCGTTCCAGCCCGCACATCCTTTCCGGGCTATGCCCGTAGCCCCCTGCTCCGCCCCACCCGGCGGCGCGTGCTATCATCTCCCCCCGAACCCGCAATCAGCATGCGCGCCTTGCCCATCCTGTCTGCCTGCCTTCTGCCGGTGGCCTTGTCCGGTCTGGCTCCCGTAACCTCGCCGGTTGCAGCGGCAGAAGGACGTGGGGCGACCAGCCTGACCAGCGTCTGGACCTATCCGATAGAGGGGACCGTCCGTCTCCACCGGGATCCCCTCTGGGGGGGCGACAACACCGAGGCCATCGTCATCGAGGCAGAGGAGAAGATCCTCCTGCTCGGGACAGGGGGGGAGCAGCGCTGGTCGCTTGAGGTCCATGCTGGCGTGGAATGGCTTCGGGTGGAACCGTCCTACCTGCTGGTGTCAGATGGCAACGCTGAACTGCACGCCATCGACACTACAAACGGAAAGATAGTGTGGAGCCACCCGGCCCAGGCCGATCTCTGGACCGCGGTGGCCCATGGCGATCACTGGCTCGTGGTGGATGATAGAAGTCTGCTGCGCGGTCACCGGCTCGAGAGCGGACAGATTGCCTGGGACCGGCTGCTCGATCCAATCCGGAACAAGTGGCTGCTGAGCGTCTATTTCGCTCCTATTCCGGATGACGGGGATGTCCTGCTCATCGAGGAGGCTCACCTGAGCCGTCTGAACAGCGAGGACGGGAAGGTCTCATGGCGAGTCGAGCTTCCGACCGCGGCCCGCTCGGGTGCGCTCTTGCGTGACGGGCGCGTGATCCTGCCGGCGGCCCGGAGCCTCGTGGCTTACGACCTTGCCGGTGGAGAGCGTCTGTGGGGGCACGATCTGGGTGCCGCATCGTATTTTGCCACGCTCGTTCCTGGTCAGGAGAAGCTCGTAGCGGCGACGGAAACTGACCGC
>JAPUKU010000168.1 GCA_027295505.1 Acidobacteriota bacterium | reverse complement strand
TGACCGGTCGTTGTCGGAAAACCTCGACATAGCGCTCGCCCGAGCCGAGGAGGAGATCGCGCGGGGACGCTATGGAGCGGAGCTGGGGTCCTTCTACCCGTCGCTGGAGTTCGGTGGGCTGTATCGCCGACGGGACGGACGCATCCAGGGGTCGTTCGGAAATATTGTGGACGGCCTGGAATTCAGCACCTACGAGGAACGCGTGGGACTGGCGTACCGGCTTAACATCCTGGAGGAGATTTACGATTCGATTGCCTCGCGCCGTGACCTGGACACTGCGGTGCTGCAGAGGCTCGACAAGGAGCAGCGGATCATCCTGCGCGTCACCGAGCTATATCACGATCTGCTCCTCACAAAGATTGGCGTCGCCATCTCCGGCCAGCTCGTTGATCATAGCGAGCAGCTCATGCGTATAACGTCGGCACGGGCAAACACGGGACTTGGTCTGGGTTCGGATGTAGCCCGGGCTAAGGCCAGACTTGCGTCCGACCGGCAGGAGCAGATAAGAGCCCGGGCTTTGTGGCGGACGGCGAGCGTGCGGCTTGCGCAGACGATCCGAGCCGACCCTTCGATCCCACTGGATCCCGTGGAGAGCCAGTTGTCTCCCGTGAGCCTGCCTCTGCCCGAGAAAGGCACGGAAGATCGCCGGCAGGCACTGGGGCGCCCGGATGTCGAGGCCGCGCGGAAAAACCTCGACGCTGCGGCCAGCCGCAAGACGGCTGCCTGGTGGGATCTCTTCGGACCTGATCTGGCCGCAGGTGTGGGCACAGTCAACCTGGGTGAGGACACGGACGATCTGCGCTCGCGCCACGAATACGGCGTGGTATTGATGTGGGGTTTGAGCATCGAGAAGATCGGCCGTATACACCAGCGGCAGGCGGAAGAGGAAGCGGCGCGGTTGAGGGTGGCCGATGTGCAGGATCGGGCTCTGTCGGAAATCGAGATCGTGCGTCATGAGATCGAATCGGCTCAGGAACGCATTCCTTTCGCCCATGAGGCTCTCGATGCTGCTAACACAAACCTGCGGATCACCATGGCGCGTTTTCGAGAGGGAACGGCCATCGCCCTCGAGGTCTTCGACGCCCAGGACACTCTGGCGCAGTCCCGGTTCGACCTGGCGAGAACGATCGCCTCCTTCAACCTGGCTCAGGTCAGGTTTCTCGCGGCCTCCGGTGTCCTCGACCGCAGCCTGTTCGCTCGAGGAAACTCCAGCGGGGCGAAACCCTAGGATCCCGCGAGAGATACCACTCCCACAAGACTCTGGGCCGGTTCAGGTGTCACTCTGCGGCGCCGGCGTTCAGGTGGCCGTCCTGTGCGACTCGGGGCCGAGCAGGATGGCAATCCAGCGCGTGCCCTCGTTGCTCTCCAGCCCGATCTGAAGCGTCATCGTCAGCGGTACCGAGAGCAGCATGCCCACAGGGCCCAATACCCACCCCCAGAACACCAGCGAGAGAAACACCACGAGCGTCGAGAGACCCAGCCCGCGCCCCATGACCCGGGGCTCCATCACGGTCCCGATCAGCACATTGATGGCCAGGAAGCCAATGGCCACGAGCACGGCCTTGCCCAACCCGAACTGGATGAAGCCGAGCAAGACGACCGGCACGGCGACAAGGATCGATCCGATGGTCGGGATGTAGTTGAAGAGGAATGCAAGCAGCCCCCAGAGCAGCGGAAAATCAACCCCGAGGATGGCCACCCAGAGGGCCACGCAGATCCCGGTGAGCAGGCTGAAAGCCGACTTCAGCACCACGTAGCGGTTGAGGTTCTCGGCGAACTTCCGGAAGGGGCCGAGCTTTTCATCCGATCCGCCCAGAGCCGCGCGCAGCTTGGTCGGAAAGGTCGAGGCCTCCATCAGCATGAAGATCATGGTGAAGATGATGAGGAACGTGTTGGTGAGCATGCCCCGGAGCTCTGTCAGAAATCTCGCCGCGAGGTTCATGGCTACCCCCGGGTTTACCTTCTTGATCAGCTCCTCAACAGGAAGGTCGACACCCAGTCTGCTCAGCACTCCGGTGAACGCGACGGCCTCTTCGTCCAGCCGTTGAGCGTATTGGGGCAGCCGGCTGGTGAACTGGTTGACTGAAGTCCCGACGAGCATGCCGATGAGGGCCACGAAGGTCATCATGAACCCGACGACCAGTAGAACTGCCACGGCAGTAGGCACGCGCCTGCGGGTCAGCCAGAAGACGCCGGGCGCTCCGATTGAGGTCAAGAACGCGGCGAGCAGGATCGGGATAACGATCGGCTTGGCGGCCTGAAGGGCTGCCACCAGGAGCAAGAAGACAATGACGGAGAGGAGGGGACGAGCGCCCGCGAACTCTCTGGATGTGGCTGCCATCGGGGGCCTCCGGAAGAAGAGTAGCTAGAGGAAGATACCACGGCCGCCGCCGCAGGATGTCCCAAGAATCGTGCGGCGGGGAAGCTTCTGAAAAAGCTTGACTTAGGGTTCTGATTTTGGAGATCCTAAGGGTAATCAATCTCTGAAAAGGCCACATTGCTGAAGAACCCCAGTCCCCCTATGCCCCGCAGGAAGATACGGGTGCGCCTGCGCACGCCGGCGATCCCTATCGGGAGGGCGGGGGCCGAAGACCTCCCGCGATCCGGGCAGCGCGACCTGTGGGATCTTCTGACTGAGATCTCCTCCCGGTTCGTGAACCTGCCTGCCAGTGAGATAGAGCAGCAGGTGGACTCCGGCCTCCAGATGATCGGTGAGTTCCTCGACATCGATCAGTGCTACTTCAACCAGTTTTCCGACGGCGGTGCACGGTTCCGGACAACCCACGCCTGGGCCAGGGACGGAGTTGATCCAGAGTTCTCAACCCTGGGTCTGGATCTGGAGGACGACTTTCCGTGGTGCACGGAGAAGATGCGGGTGGGTGAAACTCTCCTCCTGAACAAGCTCGATGACTTTCCACCGTCTGCGGTGAACGAGCGGCGCTACTGGCAGGGACTTCGCATTCAGTCGGGCCTGTGCATCCCCCTCATGGTCGGGGGCGAGGTGTGGGGTTCCGTAGAATTCTTCTCGATCCGGAAACGACAGACGTGGACCGATCAAATCATCCGGCGGTTGCGGGTGCTCGGTGAGATCTTCGGTAATGCCCTGGTACGCGGACGCAAGGAGAAAGAGCTAGAAAGCCGGTTGCGCTTCGAGGAATTTCTGACGGAAATCTCCCGAATGTTCGTGAACCTGCCGGTACAGGAGGTTGAAAAGGAGATCGGCCGGGCGCTCGAACGGCTGGGACGATTGATGGGTGTGGACCGCGTGGTTTTCCTCCAGCTTTCGGAAGACCACACGGAGCTGAGGGTCACGCACGTGCAGCCGCTCGAGGGGATCGCGCCGGATCCGGGCCTCCTTTTCGTGCGTGTGGAAGAGCGCTTCGATTGGCTGACCTGCAGGCTCGCGACAGGGGAGCAGGTTCGCATCTCCAGTCTCGACGAGCGGCCCCCGGAAGCGGGCGCTGAGCTTGAATACTGCCGGGAGATGGTCATCTCGTCGTTCGTGATGGCCCCTCTGACCGTCGCTG
>JAPUKU010000167.1 GCA_027295505.1 Acidobacteriota bacterium | reverse complement strand
ACGCTCTTACCATCCTCACGTCGCAGCAGGTTTTCAAGCAGGATCTTGAGCGAGTAGGGAAGGCGCGAGACCAAGAATCCATGCTTCTCGAGCGCGCCCAGCCGGTAGATCCGGTATCTCATCCTGCCGACTTTGAGTTGTGTGCGGCAGCCGAATGTATTGAGTGTGAGCATATTTAGAGGCAGTTACCCTGAGGGTCTCAAGCGATGCATTAGTGTTTGACCAGCGATGCGGGCGGGCCACAGCCACCGTCCCACCCGGTCTTTGCGGTGCGAAGCGTATCGCTGGCCTGTGTCGGCGTCAAGTCGTTCCGCTGAAGGGGTGGGCCCCGGGCCGGGCACTTCCGATCGGAGGCACCCGGGCTCGGGCACTCGTCGATCGGCTGGAGATAGAGTACAATCCTAGTCCTCTTCTAGGGAGGTTACCGCTTTTGGAACCAAAGCAAATCGAGCAGAAGATCGAACAGGCCATTCCCGGAGCCCGGGTCTCGGTCATCGGGGAGGACGATCATTACAGTGCCGTGGTCGTGTCTTCATCTTTTGAGGGCAAGACCCGCGTCCAGCAGCATCAGATGGTCTATGCCGCTGTCCGCGAGGAGATGGCCAACCAGATCATCCATGCCCTGGCCCTGAAAACCTGGACGCCCGAAGAGGCGAAGGATCAGGGCGTCACATCCGAGGAGAAGTAACCCATGAGCGAGGAAATACTGAAGCAGATCAAGGACGAAATCGAGAAGAACAAGATCGTCCTGTTCATCAAGGGGACCGAATCGATGCCGATGTGCGGCTTCTCAGGCCGTACGATTGGTATCTTTCAGGAGCTGGGCAAGCCGTTCAAGACGGTTGATATCCTGCCGGACCCGCGTATCCGCCAGGCGCTCTCGGGCGTCAGCAACTGGCCCACTATCCCCCAGGTTTTCATCGAGGGTCAGTTCGTGGGTGGCTGTGACATCGTCACCGAGATGCACCAGAAGGGTGAGCTGAAGTCGCTGGTGGAGGGAGCTTTCAAAAAATAGTGGTGAGCTTGACCGGACGCCTGGCGTCCTGTTCAGGAAACCATGAGCCCGGCCGCGCCATGAGCGCAGCCGGGCTTTTTTCACCCCGGTGGCGGTCAACTCAGCGCCTGCGGTGATCAGGGGAATTCGACGTCCAGGAACTCCCGGACAACTTCCTTGAGATTGCGGTGTTCACCGTCGATGGCGTAGTTGAGGTTCCGCATCTCGGCCTCGTCGATCTTGCCTGAGAGCTCGGCGAGCGCTTCGGCGATCTCCGGATGGCGCGAGAGGGTCTCTCGACGCACGACCGGAACCGCCTCGTACGGAGGAAAAAAGCCGAGGTCGTCCTCGAGAATAAACAGGTTCAGAGCGCCGATGAGGCCGTCGGTGGAGTTTCCGACGGCGAGATCGATCTGGCCGTCTCGCAGGGTCCTGTAGACCAGACCGAGGTCCATGAGGCGGGGGGGGGGCTCCATCTCGAGTCCGTACGCTTTTGAGAAACCCGGAAAACCGTCTGGGCGCTCGAGGAACTCGTAGCCGAAGCCGAGGCGCCATTCCCGGGCGTGAGGAACGGCGTCCGAGATTGTGCGCAGGCCGAGACGCTCTGCGTCCTCATTGCGCACTAGCATGGCAAACGTGTTGTTGAAGCCGAGAGGATCGAGCATCTCCAGGCCAAAACGCTGGGCGTAGAGTCGGCGCGTGTGCTCCAGGACCTCTCCTTCATCGGCACGCATGGGCTCGTGCAGGATGGCCGTCAGCGCGGTACCCGTGTATTCGACATACATGTCAATACTTCCTGAGATGATCGATTGGTGACAGATGAGGGTCCCCGCCAGAAAGAGGCGGCGCTCGACCGACAGATCGGTTCGCCTCTCCAGGTGCTGGGCCAGGATCTCGGCCAGGACAGCCTGTTCTGTGAAGTTCTTGGAGCCGATGACGATTCGCTCGGTGGAGTCGGATCCGCAGGCGGAAAGGAGCAGGACTGCGATGGCGATGAGCCCGACCAGGGTCCGAGCGCGGTGTCGGCCTCTCCTGTTCACCAGCCCCGCCGCAGGCGCCGCTCGAGGAACCCCAGCGAGACATCGGCGAGGATTGCCAGTAGTGCCGCCGGAACCGCTCCGGCCATGATCAGGGAGTTGCTTACCATGGCCACGCCCCGGAAGATGAAGCTACCGAGCCCACCGGCCCCGACCGCCGCGGCGATGGTGGCGGTGCCCACCGAGATGACTGTGGCCACCCGGATCCCCGCAATGATGACTCCCAGCGCCAGTGGCAGCTGCACGTGCAGGAGAAGCTGACGATCGCTCAGTCCCATACCCCGCGCGGCCTCCACCATCGCCGGGTCGACTCCCTCGATCCCCGCGTAGGTGTTTCGGATGACCGGCAGCAGGGCGTAAAGCGTCAGAGCCACGATGGCCAGAATATCAGCGCGCTGTCCGATGAACGGGAGGGGGAGCAGAAATCCAAAAAGGGCCAGGCTTGGAATCGTCTGCATGATGTTGGCGCTTCCGAGCACGGGTTTGCGCAGGGCGGGGGAGCGGGTAATCAAAATCCCCAGAGGCAAGCCCACTGAGATCGCCACCAGCATGGCGATCCCGACGAGCCACAGGTGCTCGAGCGTGAGATCGAGTATCTCGGCGCGCCGGTCGAACATGAATTGCAACAGGCTCACATGTCACCCTGAGCCGTCTGGCCGCGATTGCGGACCGGCGTCAAAGGCGTTGCGGTAGGCTGTGATCATCGGGTGCGGATCCCCGAGGAACTCAGCGGGAGTATAGGTACCGAGCAGCCGGCCGGCCTCGAAGAAGGCGATTCGCGTAGCCAGATGGAGTGCCTCGTGCAGGTCATGGGTTACGAACAGGATTGTCTTTTTCAGGCGACGTTGCAGCAGTTGAAACTCTGAGCGAATCTCCGTACGGGTAATCGGATCGAGCGCCCCGAACGGCTCATCCATCAAGAGAATGGGGGGATCGATCACCAGGGCGCGGGCCACACCCACGCGCTGTCGCTGTCCGCCGGAAAGCTGGTGGGGGTAGCGGGAGCCCAGGCCGGCTCCGAGACCGACAAGATCCAGGAGCTCACTAACCCGCCGGTGCGTTCTTTCGGGAGGCCAGCCCTCCACTCTGGGGAGAAGCCCGATGTTCTTCTCGACCGTCAGGTGTGGAAACAGGCCGACCTCCTGGATTGCGTATCCGATACCGCGGCGCAGGCGGATCGGGTCGAGACCGGAGGTGGCGCGCCCGTTGACCTGCACCTCACCCCCGCTGGGATCCAGGAGCCGGTTGACAAGCTTGAGAAGCGTGGTTTTTCCTGCGCCGCTGCGCCCCAGAAGGACCAGCGTCTCACCGTGCTCCACGCTCAGGCTCAGCGGGTGCAGGATGGGGCGTCCGTCGCTAAGCGAATACGAAACGCCGTGAAACTCTATGGTGGGTGGAGGGCCGCTGACCGTGCTCATGAACAATGAAGGGATCCGTCAGTCGTCGCGCAACCGTAACAGCCCTCCAGGGATGTGTCAAAGACGGTACTGGCGCTACCTCACTGGGGATAGCGCGGCAGACCGATCATCTCGAGGGCACCGCGTAGAAGTCCAAGACCGTACCCGAAGTGCAGCGTCGGCAGGATGGCGAGCAGCCGCGCGCAGTTTGCTCCGAGCTTCGGCAGCCTGCTGAGCGCGAACACCAGGACGGCGAGCGCGTAAATGCCCAGAAAACCCTTGGCCGCTAACACCACCAGGGAACCGCCCAGGCCGATCGGTATCGCGAGCGTGATCGCACTTGCCAGAGCGCCGAGCACGAACAGGGTGGGCAGCACATATTTCCATTTGAAGATGTCCGGATGCTTTCGAAGAATCCGAGCCTTGACCACCCCGACCATGAAAATCTGTCGCCACACGGCACGCAGGTCCGGCCGTGGCAGGTACCAGAACCGGATGGAGGGATCGAGCAGCAGGCGGTACCCTGCCTTGCGGATCCGCGTGTTCATGTCCAGATCCTCGACCACAGCCAGCGACTCATCAAAGGGGCCTACCTGGTCGAGGACCTGGCGGCGAAAAGAACCGGTTTGAAGGGACTCCACGTAGGCACGACGGCGCAAGGTCCGATAGGGAACCGAGCCGACTCCAACTTTCGAGTAAAGGGCTTGCACCAGGGCCCGCCGGAAAGGCGTGTCCGCTGCCATGAGCACCGGGCCGCCCACCACGCTCTCCTGGGTTTCTTCCATGACCGAGACGATGCGGCTCAGGTAGTCTGGAGCCACGAATGAGTGCCCGTCGATGCGGGTGATGATATCGCCGCGGGCGGCGCGGAGGGTCACGTTCAGCGCGGCGGGGGCGGTACGGCCGGGATTATCCAGGATGCGCACGCGCCCGTCCGTGTCGACGCGGCGCAGCAGCTCCAGCGTGCGATCGACAGAGCCGCCGTCCGCCATGAGAATCTCGTAACGATCATGCGGATAATCCTGCTCCAGAAGGGAGCGGCACAGGCGCTCTACGTAGGCTTCCTCGTTGAGAAGCGGAACGACGATGGAGACGAAAGGGTTCACGGATGGGGACGGATTGGCTGGCCGCTCACCTGGGGCTGCTCCCGCCGGATGAAACGAGGTGGTGCCGGCTCAGAGCTGCTGGACGGCGGCTGCTTTCTGCTTCTCGCTGCGCTTACGATCTTCAGCGCGGCGCAGGCGTTTGCGCAGGCGGATCGACTTCGGCGTCAGCTCGACCAGCTCATCGTCGGCGATGAACTCCATGCAGTCCTCGAGATCCATGAGGCGCGGTGGCGTCAACCTCAGGGCCTCGTCCGCTGCCGCAGCGCGCATGTTAGTGAGCTGCTTCTTCTTGCTAGGGTTGACCACGAGATCGTTGTCACGTGAGTGCTCGCCGATGATCATGCCTTCGTAAACGGGCAATCCCGGTCCCACGAAGATCGTGCCCCGGGGTTCGAGGTTGTGCAGCGCGTAGGTCACGGTCTCTCCGGGCTCCTTGACCACCAGGGATCCTCGGGCGCGCCCGGGGATTTCACCGCGGTGTGAGCCGTACTCGTGGAAGACGTGGGACAGGATTCCCGTGCCCCGGGTTTCGCACAGAAAATCACGGCGGAATCCGAGCAGGCCGCGTGATGGAACGGTGAACTCGAGCCGCACCCGACCGGTACCCGCGCCGGACATGTTGGCCAGCTCGGCGCGCCGTGGGCCCAGCATCTCCATGACCGGGCCCATGTACGCTTCCTCGAGATCGAGGACCAGGTACTCGATCGGCTCGAGCAGCCGTCCTTTCTCGTCGTGGCGGTAAAGGACCTGCGGTTTGGATAGCTGAAACTCGTACCCCTCCCGCCGCAGCGTTTCCGCCAGGATGGCGAGATGCAGCTCACCACGGCCTGACACCCTCAGGGCGTCCGCGGAGTCGGTCTCCTCGACCCGCATCGCCACGTTGGAACGGGCCTCACGGAACAGGCGTTCCCGCAAGTGCCGGGAGGTGACGAAGCGCCCGTCCCGGCCCGAGAACGGGGAGTCGTTAACCATGAAGTCGATCGCCAGCGTGGGCTCGTCGACGCTGATGCGCTCGAGCGCTTCGGGAGCGTCCGGATCGCAGAGCGTGTCGCCGATCTGGATGTCGGGGATACCGGCCAGGGCGACGATCTCCCCGGCGGTGGCTTCGTTCACCTCGTGGCGCTTCAACCCCTCGAACACTTCGAGTCGCGTCACCCGTGCCGTCTGGGGTTCTCCGCCGTGCCCGATCACCGAAATGTCCACGCTCGAGCGAAGCGTGCCGCGGTAGATGCGGCCGATGCCGATGCGCCCTACGTAATCGTTGTAGTCGAGGCTCGTGACCTGCAGCTGCAGGCTCGCTTTGATGTCTCCGGGAGGGCAGGGAACACTCTCGACGATCGTATCGAGGAGGGGCATGACGTCGGTGTTCGAGGCACTCAGCTCCCGCCGCACGTAACCCAGTTTGGCGGAGGCGTACAGATGGGGGAAATCGAGCTGCTCGTCGGCGGCCTCCAGGTCGATCATGAGCTGGAAGACCTCATCCAGAACTTCATCGGGCCGCGCGTCGCTGCGGTCGATTTTGTTGATGACCACGATGAGACGCAGGCCCCGTTCCAGGGCTTTCTTCAGGACGAAGCGGGTCTGGGGGAGCGGGCCTTCGGCGGCATCAACGAGCAGGAGGGCGCCGTCCACCATGCCCAGAATGCGCTCCACCTCACCGCCGAAATCGGCGTGCCCGGGCGTGTCGACGATGTTGATCTTGACTTTGCCGTACCGCACGGAGGTGTTCTTGGCCAGGATGGTGATTCCGCGCTCGCGCTCCAGGTCGTTGCTGTCCATGACGCGATCGATCACCCGTTCGTTGGCGCGGAAGGTCCCCGTCTGCTGGAGCAGGCGGTCCACCAGAGTCGTCTTGCCATGATCAACATGGGCGATGATGGCGATGTTGCGAATGTCCTTGCGGCGCATGGGTTGCTTCTCGGTCAAGGTCTCTCTCGAACTCTTAATTATAGTGCTTGGGCCCCTGGATGGGGAAGCGGGCGCTCCGGGGTGCGGTGTTTCACTTCTTCAGATACTTATCATACCAGGCGAGGGTGCGCTCGAGCCGATCGTGATCGTAGCTGGGTACGGTGAACGTGTGGTGCTGGTTGGGATAAACCACGAGCTGAGTATCGATGCCGAGGCTTCGAAGTGCCTGGTACATCTGTTCAGAATTGATGAGGGGTACGTTCCAGTCCTTTTCCCCGCAGAGAAAGAGGGTTGGAGTGGTGATTTTGTCGACTTCGAAGAACGGGTAGGAAAGATCGATATAAAGTTGGGGGTTCTCCCACGGGCGGCCGAGCTCCGCCTCCCACAACTGGGCATAATGATCGGTTCCGTACCCTGCCAGGAAGTTGGAGGCTCCGGCCCGGCTCACGGCAGCCTTGAAGCGCGGGTCCCGGGCGATGACATAGTTCGTGAGAATCCCCCCCCAGCTCAGGCCCCCGACGCCAAGGCGGTCCGGGTCGGCGATTCCCTCGCGCAGGACGTGGTCGATGGCCGCGCGTGAATCCACGGCGTCTTCATTGCCCCAATCAGCATTGATGGCCAGGGAAAAATCCTCCCCACGCCCGGAGCTTCCCCGGTAGTTTGGCGAGACGACGACATAACCGTTCGCTGCAAAGAACTGCCAGTCGAAGCGGAACTCGAAAAAGCGCTGATCAACCGGCCCACCGTGCATCCGCAGCAACGTCGGATATTTCTTCCGCTTCTTGAAGTTCGGCGGTTTGATCATGAGGCCGTGAACCTCAGCGCCGTCCGGGCTCTTGTAGCGCATGCCCTCGACCGATCCCAGCTTCACCCCGGCCAGCCACTCTTCGTTCTGACGGGACAGAGGGCGCAAATTATCGTTCTCCAGGGCGAAGACCTCAGCCGGTTCGTGGGAGGTCGTGCGCAGGAGCGCCATGTTCCCACCGGGGCTCACGGTGAAATGCCGGATCTCATGATCGCCTTCGAACACCATCTCGATGTCGCCGCCGGTGCTGGAGATGCTGGCCAGGTTGTAACGGCGATCCCCTTCGAGGAGGAAGAGGATTTTCTGGCCGTCCGCCGACCAGCGTGGCTCCTTCACGGACCGATCCAGGCTGGGTGCCAGCAGTCTGGGCTCTCCACCGCCCACAGGAATGGTCACCAGATCGTGGGTCATGTACTGGTTCATCTTTATGGAGCCGTCCTGCATATAGACGATCTGCTTCCCGTCTGGGCTCCAGGCCGGCGGGCTGCTCCAGCCAGGCGCGGCGTCGGCGCCCTCGAACTTCGTGAGCTGGTGGGCCCTGGCACCCTCACGCGGCTCGATCAGGTAGATGTCCCAGTTGTTGTGGCGATCCGGTTCCGCACCGCGCTTGCTCACGAAAGCGATCAAACGTCCGTCGGGAGACCAGGAGGGGAGCGTGTCGGTGAACTCACCGTGGGTGAGGGGCGTGCTCTTACGATCCTTCAGGTCAAACAGGTAGAGATGGCTGTACTGATCGCCCAGAAAGCCGACGAAATCTCTCATGAACTGGAACCGATCCAGCACGATCGGTTTCGGGGTCCTGGGTTTGCCGCCGGTATCCTCTGTCTCCGGCGGGTCAGGATCTTTCGCAATCAGCGCCAGTCGGCTGCTGTCCGGCGACCAGGTGTAATCGGAGATGCTTCCTCTGAGGTCGGTCAGCTTCCGGGCTTCACCGCCGCCTCGGTTCAACAGCCACACCTGGGTGACCGAGTTTTTGGCCCGGCGGCTAGAGAGAAATGCCAGGTACTTTCCGTCCGGGCTCCATCGGGGGCTTTTCTCGTCATCGTTGCTGAACGTGAGCTGGACGGATTGACTGCCATCCCAGCGGGTCATCCAGATGTCAGTGCTGTAGGCGTCCTTATCCGCGTTCACGCTCGTCACAGTGTAGGCAACCCATTCGCCGTCCGGAGAGATCTGCGGATCCTCGACTTTGCGAAGCTGGGCGAGGTCATCCAGCGTCAGGAACCGCTCCTCGGCAGCCAGCGCACCCGGGCTGAAGGGTATGAGCACCAGGCTCAGGCCGAGACCAAGAGGGGAGATCAGGGAATGACGGCGGGCGTGCATTTTCAACTCCTCGCGATGCAAATATTGATCGGGGGCATCCGGTCTCCAGCCGGCCAGGGAAGCATGAATCGTAGCAGATGGTGTCGCTGCTGCACAGATGGGCAAAACAGGTCGTCCCAGGGTCAGCTCGCCCGGTTGCGTCCACTGGGCACGCACGCTATGCTTCCCCTACGCAAGAAAGGAGGTGGTCGAGTGAAAAGTTCAATTCCTAGATCTAAGACCTGCGAGGTGCCTGGAACGTAGGCGGCCACCTTCGGATATATCGAAAGGCCGTCGCTGGTGTCCGCCTATGGAATACCAGCAGGCCACCGGACCCAGAGGTCCACGGCTTGGTCAGCCGGGGCGGTCAACCGACCGTAAAAGCCTCTGGGTCAAGATTTTTTTCCGGTCCCGTGAGTCGTTCCCCCCTCAACGTGACTGAGGTCCCCTCCGGCTGCAGATTGGCCCTGCGCGTGCGCGCCGGTGCCAGGCAGGAACGGATCATTGGCCCCCACGGCGGAGCCCTGAAAGTATCGGTGAACGCCCCACCGCAGCGGGGCCAGGCGAACCGGGCCGTGCTCGATCTGATTTCAGGGGCGCTCGGGCTTCCCGCCGGGCGGGTGGAGATCGTGAAAGGTGTGGCCTCCCCGGACAAGATCGTGCAGATCAAGGGCTTAACCGCCAGCGAGCTGCTCAAAAGGTTGCTGGCAAAGGGCTGAAAGTTCCACGCTACGCACTTTTTGGAACCCCGGCGGGGGTGATCTGTATCAAATTCTTTATGATGGAGACACTTTCCGGGAACCGTCGGCCCCGGTCCTGCGTTGAGTTTCATTGACGGGCCTGGGAGCGTCCCGGTCCCCGCACAAGCAAGGAAAACCTGCCATGTCCTCACGAAACAAGCGTATCGGGTTGCTGCTCGCCGGTCTTGCCGGACTCCTGGTCATGGTGGCGATGGCGACCGGCTTTTTTGACGGCTTCGGCACTCCAGCCGCGGCATCGGGCGAGGAGGCACTCCAGGCCTCAACATCGGAGCGGGCTGAACACGACAGCGCTCCTCCAGGCTCCAGGCTGGCCAGCCTAGAGGAGCCGGATGCCGGAGAAGACTCCTCCAATGACGAAGGCGTGCCGGTGCGAGTCCTCAAGAGTCGCATCGGAAGTGTCTCCTCCTACATCTCTGCCACGGCGAACCTGGTGGCCGAGAACGAAGTCAAGGTTCTCGCCGAGTCTGAGGGACGCATCGTCACGCTCAAGGTGGAGGAGGGTGATCAAGTGCAGGCGGGTCAGATCCTGGCCACGCTCATGCGCGATGAGGCGGAGATCGCGGTGAAGAAGACCGAGCTCAGGGCTGCGAACGCCCGTAACGCATACGAACGTGCCCTCCAGCTGGTGGCTGAGGAGCTGGTGAGCCAGGAAGAATTCGACCGCCTCGGGCTCGAGAGGGACGTGGCGGATCAGGAGCTGGAGGAGGCGCGGTGGAGGCTCAAAAAGAAAACCGTTCGGGCTCCGTTCAATGGCCGCATCACGCTGCGCAACACACGGGTCGGCCAGCACGTCAAGCCGGGAGATGATCTGTTCACGGTCACCGATTTTGATCCTCTGATTGCACGCGTCTACCTTCCAGAAAAAGATGTCTTCGGACTCCAGGAGGGGCGGGACGTGCGCATCTCGCTGAAGGCGAATGAGGATGTGTCGTTCTTTGGACGCATCCGCCAGATCAGCCCGGTGGTGGACACCGCTACCGGGACCGTCAAGCTCACGATCGAGGCGTCTGAGCCTCCCGCCCAGGTGCGTCCGGGGTCGTTTGTCGCTATCGGTATCGTTCGTGAGCACCACCCTACCGCCATTGTGGTTCCCCGCGATGCCGTGATCCGGGAGCTGCAGGAGGCCTACGTGTTCGTCGTGGCCGGTGGCGTCGCGGAGCGCCGCTCCGTCATCCTCGGCCTCGAGGAAGGCCGCCGGATCGAAGTGGTCTCGGGCGTCAGTGAGGGTGAGAGGGTCGTCATCTCCGGACATGGCGGGCTCAAGGACGGCACGTCGATCCGGGTCGTCTCCCCCTCAAAGGCTGGCGCACAGCGCGAGCCTGATCCCCAACCCATCCGCGGCTGATCATGGAAACGGTCCGCTTGGCGCTGCGCCGCCCGGTCACCGTCGCCATGGCCGCCCTGGCGCTCCTCATCTTCGGGGTCGTCGCCTTCACGCGGCTGCCCGTCAACCTGCTCCCCGATCTCACCTACCCTAGCCTCACCGTCGAGACCCGATTCCCGGGTGCCGCGCCCGGAGAAGTAGAGGTCCTGATCAGCCGCCCCGTGGAAGAGGCCGTGGGCGTGGTCAGCGGTGTGCGGCGCCTGGTGTCGATCTCGCGCCCGGGCCTGTCACAGGTGGTTCTGGAGTTTGAATGGGGGCGGAACATGGATTTCGCCGCCCTCGATGTGCGCCAGAAGCTCGACATGGTGAGGCTCCCCCGGGAGGCCGACAAGCCGCTACTTTTGCGTCTCGATCCGGCCAACGAGCCGGTGATGCGCCTCTACCTGACGGGCGACGCCGATCTGTACCGGCTACGGTACGTCGCTGAGGAAATCGCCAAGAAAGGCCTCGAATCGACCGAAGGAGTGGCCGCCATCAAGGTGAATGGTGGCTTCGAGGTGGAGATCGAGGTGAAGGTGGACGAGGGCAAGCTGCCCCTCGTGGGCCTCGATATCGAGGAGGTCAAGCAGAAGCTGTCGCGCGAGAACGTCAATCAGGCGGGTGGCAGCCTGTACGAGTTTGAGGCGCGGTACCTGGTGCGCGCCCGCAACGAGTTCCAGGACCTGGAAGACATTCGCGCCACCGTTCTGGTCGTGCGTGATGGCCGCAACGTCACGCTCGGCGATGTCGCCGAGGTAAAGCGCGGCCACCGCCAGAGGGAGGTCATCACCCGTCACGGCGGTCGTGAGACGGTGGAGCTGGCGATCTACAATGAGGGGGACGCCAACACGGTTTCGGTCGCCCGTGCCGTGAATGGACGGCTGGTTCAGGTGGGTGAGGAGCTGCCGGACGGCATCGAGATCGTCACCGGAGCCGATCAGTCACGCTTCATCCAGGCCTCGATCAGGGAGGTCGTCCTCAACGCGGCCGCCGGGGGACTCATTGCCGTCATCGTGCTGCTCTTCTTCCTGAAGCAGGTGCGCAGCACCTTGATCATCGCCATTTCGATCCCAATTTCGATCGTCAGCTCCTTCTTCCTCATGTACACGGCCGGCATCAGCCTCAACCTGATGTCGCTCGGAGGGCTGGCGCTCGGTGTCGGCCTGCTCGTGGATAATGCCATCGTCGTCCTGGAAGCGATCTTCAAGAAGCGGGAGACCGGAGAGTCCTGGCTGCAGGCCGCCTCGGAAGGAGCCTCTGAGGTGGGTCGCGCGGTGGTCGCATCGACGCTGACCACGGTTGCGGTCTTTCTCCCGGTTGTGTTCGTCGAGGGGATCGCGGCCCAGATATTCCGTGATCTCGCCCTCACCGTGTCGTTCTCGCTGATCGCGTCGCTGGCCGTGGCGCTGACGTTGATCCCCGTCCTCTCGGCGGTCGGCAGTGGAAAAAGACCCACACCGGTTGGAGGTGTCTCCGGTGATCGCCTGGGGGCCTCCGTTCGGTTTGGCGCCGCGGGAGTGCGTGGTATCCGCATGGGACTGGCATGGATAGGCGATTCCCTTGCCACTGCCGCACGGCCCGCGACGGCCACGTTCGATCGGGCACTTGGCCTGGTGAGCCGTGCCTACCCGGTGGTGTTGAGGTCAGCCCTTCGATCCCGAGGGCTTATTGTGGTTTCGGCACTCTTTTTGTTGCTGGCGACTTTCGGTATGGCCCGGGGGCTCGGCCTCGATCTGATTCCGCCGCTGTCTCAGGGGGAGTTCAGCTTTCAGGTAGTCCTGCCCGAAGGCACGCCGCTCAATGCCACCGATCGCTTCATGCAGAAAATGGAACGTAGCCTGGAATCGGACCCGCGTGTCGCCTCCCGTTCCACGGTGATCGGCGGCGCCGGCATGTCGCTGACCCGAACCGGACTGGAGGGTGAGAACGTCGCCAGGTTGCTGGTGCGCATGCAACCTGATGCCAGCCGCAGCGACGAGCAGCAGGTGGCGGAGGCGTTGCGCCGTCATCTGGAGACCTCGCGGGCGGTGCGCGTCAAGCTCGAGCGCCCCACGGTATTCACCATCCGCACCCCGATTGAGGTCGAGGTGTACAGCGATGATCTCGACGAGCTGCGCGCCGCCTCCGGCGTGCTGAAACAGGGTCTGGAAGCGGTGGAGGGGCTCGTCGACGTGAAATCGACATCCGACGGGGGCAGCCCCGAGCTCCAGGTGCGCTTCGACCGGGAACAGCTGGCGCTGCTGGGGCTCGACCTGTTCGAAGTCGCGGGCACGCTGCGCCAGAAGGTCCAGGGCGAGGTGGCCACCCGTCTTACCGAAGGCGACAGGGAGATCGGCATTCGTGTGCGGTCGCTGGCGGTGGGGGAGGCGTCAGTTGAGGATGTCGGTAATCTGATCATCGGCGACCGCAATGGCATACCGATCCGGCTGAAGACCGTGGCGGAGATAGAGCTTCGCGAGGGGCCTGCCGAGATCCGCCGCATCGGCCAGAAGCGGGCCTCGGTTCTGACGGCCAGCCTGCTCGGCCGCGATATGGGCTCGGCGGCGGCCGAAGTCAGACAGCGCATTCGCGACACGCCCCTGCCGCCCGGGGTCGTGGCCGGTCTCAGCGGCCAGGAGGAGGAGCGTCAGCGTTCGTTGCAGTCACTGCTTCTGGCGCTCGGCCTGGCGCTTTTCCTGGTCTATCTGGTCATGGCTTCCCAGTTCGAATCGCTCCTGCACCCGTTCGTGGTCATGTTCACCGTGCCTCTTGGGGGCGTGGGCGCGGTGGCGGCTCTGGCGCTCACGGGAACGAGCCTCAGTGTCGTGACCCTCATTGGAGCGGTGATGCTCGCGGGTATCGTCGTCAACAACGCCATCCTGTTGATCGACACCGTCAACCAGCGCCGCCGGGCGGGCGCCGGCCGGGAGGACGCGCTCGTGCAGGCGGGCCTGTCGCGCCTGCGCCCCATCCTGATGACGTCATCCACCACCATCCTCGGCCTGCTCCCCATGGCGCTCGGCCTGGGAGAGGGCGCCGAGCTGCGCGCCCCGCTGGCGATCACGGTCATCGGGGGGTTGAGCGTGGCCAGCGTGCTGACGCTTATCATCATTCCGGTCGTCTATTCCCTGTTTGACCGCAAGGAGTACAGCCCGGTGGCAGTCGAAGCAACCGTCCATCCGCCGCCGGGCGTCGTGCCTTCGCCGCAGGGCGTGGCATCGATCGCTTCCGCACGCTTCAGTGATCCCGGAGCGCCGGAATGAACCTGCCGAAACTGGCTGTCAGCCGGCCCATCACGACCTTCATGGCGCTGCTGAGCGTGCTGGTCATCGGCGGCATCGCCATGGTGCGCCTGCCGCTGGATTTCCTGCCCAGGCTGGACCTGCCGTTCATCGCCATCATCATTCCTTACCCGAACTCGAGCCCGACTCAAATCGAGAAGGAGATTACCAAGCCAGTCGAGGAGATTTTGTCAACGCTCTCCGGAGTCAAGAAGCTACGCTCCGTTTCCGGTGTGGATGAGGCCGAGTTCGAGCTGCAATTCCAGTGGGGTGAAGATCTCGATATCGTGCGCATGCAGGTCAGCGAAAAGATGGAACAGGCCAAGGGTTGGCTGCCCGAGGGGATCGGCGAGATCCTAATCTTCTCCTTCAATACGTCTGACATTCCTGTTGTGCAGGGCCGCATCTCCTCGAAGGGCATCGATCTCTCCGGAAACTACGAGCTTCTCGAGAGCCGTGTCGTCAATCGCCTCCGGCGTGTGCCAGGTGTGGCGCGCGTTGATCTGCTAGGAGTGGCTCCGCACGAGGTGCGAATCGATCTGATCCTCGACCGCATCAAGGAGCACAACGTTGATGCTGGAGCCCTCATCGGGCGGTTGAGCGGCGCCTCCTCCAATCTGGTTCTTGGGCAGGTGCGTCACGGCGGCCTGCGTTTCAGCGCGCGGGCGGTGGGTGCCTTCGACTCGCTCCAGGCCATCAAGGACATGCCCGTGAACGAACGCGGGCTCAAGCTGTCGGAGATTGCCGAGATTTCATACGAAGAACCACCGATTCGCTATGGTCGCCACCTCAATCGTAGCTACGCCGTCGGCCTGGACGTCTACAAGGAATCAACCGCCAACACCGTTGAGGTCGTGCAGAAGATCATGCGCGTCATCCACGAGGACATCGACGGGGATCCGCTCCTGCAGGGTGTCAACTTGCTTGTTTTTCAGGATCAGGCGAAGGAGATCACCCGGGGCATCGATGGCCTCCTGCGGTCCGGAATCATCGGAGGGTTCCTGGCGATCCTGGTCCTCTATTTCTTCCTGCGCCGGTTCGACGCGACGTTGATCGTCTCGCTGTCTATACCGTTTTCGATCATCGCTGCTTGCGGCATGCTGTTTTTCATGGGTAAGTCGCTCAACATCCTGTCGATGATGGGCTTGATGCTTGGGATTGGCATGCTGGTGGACAACGCCGTGGTGGTTCTGGAATCGATCGAGCGGCGCTATCGGGACAATGTCTCCGCCCGCCGCGCGGCGCTGGAGGGATCGAATGGAGTGTTGCTGGCGGTGATCTCGGCGACGCTCACGAGCGTCATCGTGTTTCTGCCGCTCATCGTCGGGGGACGCTCGGAGCTGACCACCTGGTTGCAGGAGGTCGGCATCACGATCTCGATCGCCCTGCTGTGCTCGCTCTTCTCATCCCTGACGCTGATTCCGCTGATGTCGACCTATGTTCTCCGGCGGCGGGTCACCCCAACGCCCTCTTCCCTGGTCTGGATTGAGTGCCGGTACGTCGACGCCCTGCGCTGGACACTGCGGCACAAGGTCTGGACGTTCGTCCTCCTGATCCTGGGTCTCGGGGTGGGGATCGTTCCATTCGCCGCGGAGCTCGTTGACACCAGCCCGTTCGCGGCGGCAATCAATCGCCGCCTGTTTCTTAACTATGAGTTCAGCGACTTCGTGTACAAGTCGGAAGCGGAGCGTGCCGTCAACGAAGTGGAGGAGTACCTGTTCGAAAACGAGGAGGAGTTCCTGTTCAGTTCCATCTACAGCTATTTCGGAGAAAACGACGCGGGAACGGTCATTAACCTGACACGCGAGGACCTCGGCGACGAGGCGATCCGCGAACTGCGCCAGAAGATCCGCGACGGTCTGCCCGATCTAGCGGGAGTCCGCATCTATTTCCACGAAGATGCAGAAATGGGCGGAGATAGCACTTACTTCGCTCTTAAATTTTACGGTGCGGACAGTGAGACGCTGCGAGGTGTTGCCCGGACTGCGGAAGCGCTACTCGAGAACACGCCTGGAATCGAGGACATCTCCTCATCATTCACAAAGGGGCGCAAGGAGATCCAGGTGCGGATCGACCGGGCCAAGGCGCGCCTCTACGGACTCACCGCACAGGATATCTCGGATATCTTCTCCTTCACGCTCGGGGGACTCCGACTGAGACGTTTCAACACGGGCGAACGGGAGGTCGAGACCTGGGTGGCTCTGAGGCTGGAGGATCGCCAGAGTCTGGATGATCTCCAGCAGCTCACCATCCGCACCGGGGACGGCCGTTCCCTGCGCCTGGCAGACATTGCGGCGTTTGAGATCGTTCGCAGCCCGCGGGAAATCGTGCGTGAGAACCGGAAGATTCGCGTTGCCCTCAACGCCACGTATGAAGGGGACAAATGGGCAGAAGTGCGCGAGGATATCGAGAAAAAGGTTGACGCCATGCATCTGCCCCCGGGAACGTTCTGGTCCTGGGATGATCGAATCCTCGAGCAGGACACCCAGAACCGTGAGATGGGGATCAACTTCCTGCTGGCCATCCTGCTGGTCTATATCGTCATGGCCTCCCTGTTCGAATCGGTGGCTCAGCCTCTGGCCATCCTGTTCTCGATTCCGTTTGCCGTGCCAGGCGCCGCGTGGCTGCTCGCGGCGACCGGCTCACCCTTCAACATGATGAGTCAGATTGGTCTCCTCATCCTGATGGGGATCGTTGTCAACAACGGGATCGTGCTCCTCGACCATCTCAACCAGCTCCGGCGTTCGGGGATGCCGCGCGACGAAGCGATCCTGCAGGCCGGCCGCGATCGACTGCGGCCTATCCTGATGACCGCCATCACGACCGTGGTGGGGCTCATCCCCCTGGCGGTCGGCACCACCGGCGTGGGCGGCGTTTACTATTACCCCCTGGCGCGCACGGTCATCGGAGGCCTCCTGTCCTCGACCGTTCTCACCCTGGTTGTGCTGCCGTACATCAACCTGGGAATCGAAGCGGCCACCCTCTGGCTCGGCCAGATCTGGAATTTCTCCGCCGCAAGCCCTCTCCCCGCAAGCCAGAAATCCTGATCCGGCTCTCCTCGCCCGGGAGCCGCTCAATCCGACCCTCCGCGCGAGAGTCCGTGCGGTTTGAGCCCTCACCAGCATTTCACTCTATGTAGGGGAGAGTGCAGGCGTTGAGAAGGTATCCGAAAGGAGAGTCTGCTATCCGATTGGATAGCTTTCTCTTCAAACCCTGTCAGGCCTGAGCGACCCATCATGCCCGGATAGACGCCTGTATCTCACACACAGAGAACGGGTTGCAGGGGTTGGGGCGATGCCATGGTTTGAACGCTCCTTGCTGGCATGCGGGTTGCTCCGATTCGCAAGGGAGTGACCATCCATGGGGTTGAGCCGGTTACTGAACTGGATTGTCAGCCGCTGGAGGCGATGCAGGAGGGAGGAGAACATGACTACGACTATCCGCCGGCATGGAAACATTCTCGTGATCGACCTGGTTGGGGAACTCATCTCGGGCAACGGTTCCGGTGTTCTAAGAGAACACGTGAGGCAGCTGATGGGGGACGGCTGCGACAAGATCATCATCAACCTCCGGGGAATGACCCGCATCGACAGGGTTGGGGTGGATGAGCTTCAAGGGTGCCGCACGGAGGCCGCCGCGAGAGGGGTGGATCTGCAGATTGCCAATCTCGATGCGCCGCATCAACGCCGAACCGAACTCGAAAGGTGGTTGGACGGTGAGGCCCAACCTGATGGGTGCGATGATGAGATCGAGGTTCACTGAACATTTTCTCATCCGGGAGCGTGTGTTTTCAGCTTCCAGGCGCAT
>JAPUKU010000166.1 GCA_027295505.1 Acidobacteriota bacterium | reverse complement strand
CGCATTTGTCCACGGAGTTCGGATCGAGACATCGCGCCGCCATCGGCATCACCGAGGAGGCCGATGCCGTTGCTCTAGTGGTCTCCGAGGAGAGAGGTAGCCTGAGCCTGGCCCATGATGGGGAAATCCAACGTGACCTCGATGCGCCCACCCTGCGCTCCGAGCTGAAACGTCTTCTGGAGAAGCGCTTGAAGTCCGTGACGTCGAGCCGCGCGAAAGGATGGCAACGATTTCGTGAGAAGCTGGCTGACCGGTAATCTGCTGCTGAAGATCCTGTCGCTCGCTCTGGCGATCGGCATCTGGCTGGTGGTGATCGGTGAAGAAAAGCTCGAGTTCTCATTTCCCGCCCCCCTGGTTCTGCGGGGTTTGCCGGAGACCATGGCGCTCGCACAGATGCCTATCGATCAGGTCGTGGTGCGGTTGCGCGCCCCGGAAGCGCTACTCAGGGGCCTCACCGCGGGCGACATCGGCGTGCGCCTGGATCTGACCGGCCTGACGCCCGGCGAGTACCTGCTGCCTCTGAGGCGCGATCAGGTGAGCATCCCGTTCAGCGCCGAACTGCTCACCGTGACGCCCGAAGTGGTGCCCGTGATCATCGAACCGAAAGTCTTGCGAGAAATCCCCGTGGACGTACGTGTTGAAGGTGTGCCGTTGGAGGGTATCCGCATCGCAGGCGTCGAGGTGGAACCGAGCCAGGTCGCTGTCGAGGGACCGGAGGGTGCGGTGTTGGCCGTGAGTGTCGTCAGCACCGAGCGCGTGTCGATCGGTGACCGCAGGGAATCATTTGAAACGCAGGTGAACGTTCTCTCGGGGAATCCACTCCTTCGCGTAGTCGGGGATACCGTGGTGACCGTGAAAGTGGATCTGACATCGGAGCCCGGCAGATGAATGCCAGCGCTCGGAAGCAACTCTTTGGGACCGACGGAATCCGGGGCGTTGCCGGGAAACATCCCCTGGACCATGAGACCCTGTGGTCGATGGGAACCGCTCTTGCCGTCATGCTTCGGCAGACATCGCCCTCTCCGCGGATCCTGCTGGCGCGTGACACGCGGGAGTCGGGGGCGGGAATTGCCGCCACGCTGGCTTCGTCCCTCGAAGTTGCGGGCGCCCGACCCGAGGTGGCGGGCGTGCTTCCTACCCCGGTCTTGGCCTTTCTCACGCTCGATGGAAAATATGATATCGGCATCATGGTGAGCGCCTCGCACAATCCGTACCATGATAACGGCGTCAAGGTGATCTCGGGTGATGGCTTCAAGCTGTCCGACGAGCAGGAGATCGAGCTCGAGAGGCTGATGTCGGAACACGCGACCGAGGCTGGAAGCGCCGCAACGCCGGAGCCCGTCGAGGATCCTGGCCTCCACGAGAAACGGTACCTGGACCGATTCCGGGATGGGCTGGGAGGCGACACCACTCTGAGCGGGCTGAGTGTGGTTCTCGATTGCGCCCAGGGGGCCGCCTACAGGCTCGCGCCCCAGGTGTTTGAGGCTCTGGGTGCGAAAGTACAGACCATTCACTGCCAGCCGGACGGACGTAACATCAACCTGGACTGCGGGTCTCTTCATCCAGAGAAGCTCTCCCGCAAGGTCCGGGAGTCGGGGGCCGATCTCGGCATTGCCTTCGACGGTGATGCGGACCGTGCCCTGGCCGTGGACGACACCGGCAGGCTCCTTGATGGAGATTTCCTGTTGTGGCGTGCTGCTCTCGATCTCAAGGCCCGAAACCGGCTGGCCAAATCCATGGTCGTGGCAACCGTGATGAGCAATCTGTGGCTGGAGCAGGTACTGCGACGGGAGGGAATCAACTTGCTCCGGGCGCCGGTGGGCGATAAGTATGTCCTCGAGGAAATGCTTCGAACGGGTGCCTCGCTTGGTGGAGAGCAGTCCGGCCATATCATCTACCTGGACCAGAGCACCACTGGAGACGGTATCCTCACGGGTGTGCGGCTGGCCGACTCGGTGCGCAGGGCGGGAGTACCCCTCTCCAGGTGGGCGGAGCAGTACGAACCCTGCCCCCAGGTCCTCATCAACGTGAAGGTGAGACATCAGCCGGTTCTCGGCGATCATCCGATCATCGGCAAGGCGATCAAGAGAGCCGAAACAAATCTGGGTGACCAGGGCCGCTTGCTGGTACGCTACTCCGGGACTGAGCCTCTGGTCCGTGTCATGGTCGAAGGGTCCGAGGAAAAGCTCGTGAAAAGTGTGGCTCAGGATCTAGCAGAATTAATTGAGCGCGAAATTGGCGTGGAGAGCGACAACGCATGAAACGAGTAACAGTGAAGCTGGACGGGTTCGCCCTCTTGAGGGAGCAGCGGCGGGGTCGCGAACCGAATCCCGTGGCAGCGGCCGTGCTTGCGGAGCTGGCCGGCGCCGACCGTGTTGCCGTCCACCTGCGCGGCAACAGGCGTGGAACCCAGGAGCGCGATGCCGAGCTGATGCGGCGCATGATCGGCATCGATCTGCACCTGTACATGGCGGCGACCACGGATATGATCAAGACGGCCCTGTCGCTCAAACCGGAATCGGTCACTCTGGTGCCCGAGCGCCGCGATGAGCAGGGCACCGAAGCGGGGCTTGACGTTCTTCTAAACGCTGCCCACCTCAGGAAGAGCCACGACTCTCTGCGTGAAGCGGGACTGCATGTGGCCCTGATGGTCGAACCCGACCTCGATCAGGTCAAGAGCACCTACAAGCTGGGAGCGAAATGGATTCACTTCTTTACTGGGAAGTTGGGTGAAAGTGTGGACGGCGGGCAGCAGGCCAACGAGCAACGCCGCCTGGTCGACGCCACGCGCGCCGCGCACAAGATGGGTCTTCGCGTGATCGCCGGCGGTGGGCTCGGCTACCGCACCGCCGGTTGGGTAGGCAGGATCGACGAAGTGGAGGAGATTCACGTCGGCCACGCTTTCGTGTCCCGCGCCTGCTTGGTGGGTGTTGATCGAGCTGTGCGCGAGTTGCGTGATGCCGTCTCCGGACGATGGTAACAAGAAACATCGCTTCAGCTTGGAGCGGGGCGGGCGATGGGGTGGACGGGCCCGTTACCGGCCCGTGGCCCCCTCACGGCGCGTTGTGTGGCTGGCCATCGGCCTGCTCCTCATCTTTGGACTCATGATCACTCTGCGTGCGCGCAGGCAAAAACGCCGCTGGACGGCGGGTAGCGAACTGCGGGTCATCGAACTCAGCCCCGCCCCCGAGTCGGCCCTGCCGCTGATGCCGTTCGTGGGAGCGGACCCGGACGCCGAGATCGAGTTCAAGGCATTACTGATGCGCATTCCCACGAGCCGGCAGATGCCACCGGCGCTGCTGTCGGTGCATACCCTGAGCGGAAAGCTGGATGAGCCGATCACCGCACACCTCGGACTCCATGGCGAGTACGAGCTCCAGTTCATTCCGCACTACGACGCCGGCCGGAAGCAGATCGTTCTCTTCGACTACCGTTTTGCTCCTTCAGGGAGCGGCCCGGAGGCCAGGCGAACCGATGACGGACTGCAGATCGTCCTCGAGCCCGGGAAGCCGCGTCGCATCGATCCGCCGATGGAACCGGAGAGTGGTCGGCCTCTGGTATTGCAGCTCACCGGCCGCCTCAGCAACCCCAAAGCCTCACCGCCATGATCCCGATGCTGCGTCCCATGGGATGGATCCTATGCCTCGTCTTGGGATTCAGTGCTGCTTTTGGATTGACCTCCCAGGAAGCCAAGAAGCGGGCGTTTGAAAAGCTCAACAAGGGGACCCTCCTCTATGAGCAGGGGGATTACCGTGGCGCCGTGCACGAGCTGCGGGAGGCCGCGCGGATCAGTCTCAACTCGTTCCAGGCGCATTATCAGCTGGGACTGGCCTTGCGTGATGCGCGCCTCTACGAACAGGCCCTCGAGCCTCTGGGCGTGGCGCTGGATCTGAATCCTAGACATCTGCAGGCGCACGTGGGCATGGGTGACTGCCACCTCAAGCTGGGCGATACGGTGGAAGCCGAGGCCGAATACCAGCGTGCCCTGGAGCTGCAGCCGGATTACGCGGCGGCTTACGATGGTCTCGGGCGCCTCATGGAGGCGAAGGGCCGGCCGGATGACGGCATACGGATGTACCGCAAGGCAATCGAGGTGAACGTCGGGTACCCGGACGCGCACCTCAACCTGGGCGATCTCTATCACCGCCAGGGGCGCCTGCAGGAGGCGACCACCCTGTTGCTCAAGGCCATCCAGATCCGTCCGAATTTCGCCGCCGCCTACAACCGCCTGGGCGTCGTGTACGCCAAGCAGCAGCTCTGGCAGGAGGCAATCGCGACACTGCGCAAGGCCGGGGAACTGGAGCCCAGAAATCCGCGCCACCCGCTCACGCTAGGGCGGATCTACCGTGAGCTCGGCTCGCTGCGCTGGGCGCGTGAATCACTGGAGCGTGCGCGGGCGCTTGATCCTACCTTCGCGGAGGTCTACCTCGAGATCGCTGCACTCGAGCGCAGGTTGGGAGACTATGAATCAGCTCTGGCCACCATTGAGCAGGGACTCATCGCAGTGGACTGGCACGAGGGTCGTGACCGGCTTCGGAACGAGCTGGCAATCTACGAGATGGAGCGCGACCGCCTGGAGAGCCTGCGCGAGCGCGTCGAGATTGATGGAAGCGTCACGGCCGCTCTGGCGCTGGCGCGGCACCATGGGAACGTCGGAGACTACGAGAACGCCAGCCGTGCTCTGGAAGGTCTCGTCGATCTGGAGACGGAAGATCCGCTGCTGATTGCCGAGTGGGGTTTCTACCAGATCAAAGCGCGCCGGTACAAGGATGCACAGATCACCTTCGAGACGTTGACGCAGCGCCAGCTCGATGACTACGCGGCCTACGTGAACCTCGGGATTGCCCAGGCGGGGGTCGGCCGGTACGATGAGGCCATCGAATCGTACCGCGCGTCCCTGAGGCTGAATCCACGGGGGGCTGAAGCGCTCATGTACCTCGGCAATCTCTACCTGCGTCTGGGGGAGTACGCGCGCGCCACAGAGTCGTACCAGGCCTACCTGAAGCTCTCTCCGGGCGAGGAGGCATTGGGTCGTGTGCGGAAGATCCTCGGTGTGCTGGAAGAACTGCGGGGAAATCACCAGGAGGGGGCCACCGCCTCCAGCGTGGCGGCGAACGGAGGGAATCAATGAGCCCGTGGAAGAAGACGCTCACAGGTGCTCTTCTGCTGGTGGCCGGGGTGTGTGCTGGAAGTTCGCTCCTTGCCGCCGCGTCACGCACGCGCACGAACTTTGCCATCCGCATCATCGAGCCGGCGGACGGCAGCTACATATTCGGACGCTCGAAGATCACGGCCGAGGTACCCACCGAGGGCGAGGTTCGCATCGAATGGGTTGAGTTCAAGGTTGGAGAAGAAATCGTTTTCATCGATAACGAAGCTCCCTACCAGACAGTTTACGACTTCGGGGATGTTCCACGTTCATGGGTGATCCATGCCGTGGCGCGCTCTGCGGATGGTCGCCAGCGCGAGGACACGGTGGTGACCCGAAGAATCGATATTGACTTCATTGTGGAGGTCAACCGGGTCGTTCTCAACGCGGTCGTCACCTCGCGCGTGAAGGACAGCGAATACGTGCTCAACCTTGGCAAGGACGCTTTCATCCTCAAGGAGGACGGAGTTCCGCAGAACGTCATCGACTTTTACCTTGAGCGCCGCCCGCTCTCCGTGGCGATGCTGCTCGACAGCAGCGGAAGCCTCAGGGAAGAGATGGGCGATGTGCACAGCGCCGCCTCCGGGTTCGTGCAGGCTCTAGGCAGCGAAGACCGGGGCATGGTGATCGAGTTTAACGACAAGGTATACCTGCTCCAGGATCTGACGGATCGACGCGATCTCCTGCTCGAGTCGATCGCCAGCACCGAGGCCCAGGGCCCCACCGCCATGTATGACGCCCTGCTGGCCTCCCTGCGCCGTCTCGGAAAGATCGAGGGGCGCCGCGCCATCGTACTGCTCACCGACGGCGCCGACACCTCCAGCCAGACAACCTACGGCGGTCTGCTCGAGCGGGTGCAGCTGTCGGAAGTCGTGATCTACACGATTGGGCTCGGATCAACCTTCCTCGATGTTTCCCTGAGATCACGCCTCAAGGAGATCGCGCGCGTGACGGGAGGCCGGGCTTTCTTCGCGTCCAAAGCCGACGAGCTCAAGGGTGTCTATGAGGAAATTATCCGGGAGCTCTCACACCAGTACTACCTGACCTACGCGCCTTCCAATCAGAACTGGGACGGCCAGTGGCGAGAGATCTCGCTGAAGATGAAGGAGCGGAAAACCAAGGTGCGGACGCGCACCGGGTATTATGGTGTGCGCCCGCTCTGATCGACTTCCGGAATATCGATTTCCAGGCGTCGTGGCAACAGAGGCTCCTCGGGAGGGAGCAGGTCCTCTAGGTTGCCCGCGTAGTCGAGCGGGTACGGTGTGAGGATAACGATCACATGTGAAACTCCCCCCGGAGCCAGATCGATGCGCTCACTGCGCACCGTCAGATAACCGGGGGCGGAGGCCACCAGCCGGTAGCGCCCGGGCCGCTGGCCGGTAAACGACACATTGCCCTGAAGGTCGCTGCGCTCGTACCGCCGGTTTCCCCCGAAGCTGAGAGGCACGAGTGAAGTGAGCCCCTCCGGCACGGGCTCATTATCCGGACCCGTGAGCTGCAGGGTCAGGACGACACCCTTTCCCCTTTCCGGAATCTCCTCATCCGCTGCGACCGCAGGTGTGTCGACAGGCGTGGGAGATGTCTCCGGCTCAGCGCCGGGCTCGAGGAGCACTTCCACGATCGAACGAAAGGGCGGGCGCACCTGCAAGTCGGTCTTGCGCCCGGTTCGGTAACCGGGCAGGGTCACCTCGAGGTCGTAGGTGCCCCGGCTCAGACTGTGGAACAGGAAGTGTCCCTGCGGGTCGCTGCTCGTCAGGTAGTGGGTGCCGTCCTCGACCTGGCTGTAGAGCATCACCACGGCCCCGGTGAGGGGGGTATGCTTGCTGGCCTCGAGAGCGGTGCCGCGCATCTCGGAACGGACCGCCGCCGGGAGCGGAGTGGGACCGGCCGTCACAGCCAGCACCAGGACAATCCACACGGCCGGACGCATCAAACCCCCTCCACGCTAACCTCGAGCAGGTCCTCACCCACTTTTAGATCCCCATCGTAGACGCTGCGCACCTGCGCCGCCACATCCACATCGTCGCACGGCGGGTACAGATGCGTCAGCAGCAGGCTACGGGCACCCGCCTCGCGTGCGATGCGACCGGCCAGCGAGGGTGTCAGGTGCCCGGGAACCGCGGCGCCGTCAGGAAAGGAGCACTCGCACAGCAGGAGATCGCAGTCACGAGCCAGCTCGACCATGCTTTCACAATACTCCGTGTCGCCCGTGTAGACCAGGCTCGTTTCAGCGTGCTCGATGCGAAAAGCCAGGCTCGAAAGCGCATGGACAACCGCCCCGGCGCGGAGGCGCACATCACCCACTCGAACTTCACCACCCTTGTCGATCCTTTCCAGCCGTCTCTCGTAAGTCGCAGCGGCGATCGAATCGCCGTGCAGTTTTTCAAGCCCTGCAATGAACTCGAGGGTGTCTGAAGATCCGAGCACGCGGAGGGGCCGCTGTCGAGGCTCGGGCGAGTACCGGGCCGCGAACAGGAAGAGTGGAAGCTCGGAGACATGATCGATGTGGACGTGGCTGATGAGGATGAGATCAATGTCGTCCACATGGGTGCCCACCTGCAGCAGACGCCTCATCGTCCCCGATCCGCAGTCGATCAGAATACGATGTTTACCGGCGGACAGCAGATAGCCGGAGGGCTGCCGGCGCAGCGAAGGCACCAGGGTGCCGGATCCGAGTATGGTCAGGTGCACGGCGGGGACAGAATGCGGGGGCCGGCGTCGCCGCCGACGGCAATCACGATAACATAGGCATCATTGATGCGGCAAGGATCACAGCCACGCTTCCTTCTCGACGTCATGCTCGGCAGCCTCGCCCGGTGGCTGCGCCTTCTGGGATACGACACGCTCTACTTCAACGAAGGCGAGGACTCTGTGCTGCTGTCGCGCGCGCGCGCGCGGAGACGCCTGCTGGTCACGCGCGACCGCGAGCTCGCCGGCCGTCGCGACGCGAAAGGCGTGATCCTTCTTCGATCTCCGCAGCTGTGCAGACAGTGGTCCGAGCTGGTCGTGGCGTGCAATCTGCGGCCCGACCGCAACCGGCTCATGACACGTTGCGGGGACTGCAACACGCGTATCGTGCCGCTGTCGCGCGAGGCGGCGCGGCGCCGGGTGCCGCCGTACGTGCATGCCACCCGCCGCCGTTTTCGGCGCTGCCCCACCTGTGATCGTGTTTTCTGGAGAGCAACACATGTCACAGGCATCGCTTCGCGTCTCGAGAAATTTCTGCAAGCGGCGCGGCTCAGTCGTGCGCGTGCCGCGACGGGAAGACGTGCACGGCGCTTGCCTTGAACGACGCAGAGACAACCTCACCCGGCTTGAGCGCAAGCAACTCGGCCGAGCGGCGCGTGACCAGTGCCACCAGGGGAAACGGGCACTCCATCTCCACACGGCGCCCCGGCCCATGCGGAGTGATCGAACGAATGCGGGCGTCGAACACATTGCGGGCCGTGGTGCGCGATGGATCGGACTGGCGTTCGATGGTAACTTCCTCGGGATGGACGCACAGCGTGACATAATCTCCCGGCACTGACTCGCCAGAAGCTTCCACACCCACGCCCGGACTCACCTCGACCCGGCACAGGCCGTACTCGCAGGCCGTCACCGGTCCCGAGAGAATCGTCTCCAGGCCCACCAGCTCGGCCACTGTCTCGCACGCGGGCTGGCGAAACACCTCCTCCGTGCTGCCCACCTGCTGCACACGTCCAGCCGCCAGGACCGCCACCTGCTGCGCCAGACTGAGGGCCACTGACCGATCGTGTGTAACCAGGATGACCGCCGTGTGCGGTGTGAGCGCGTGCTGGAAGTCCCGCAGCAGGCCGTCCCGGCTGGGAGGATCGAGGGCGGAGAACGGCTCGTCCAGAAGGAGCAGGGCGGGATCACTCACCAGCGCCCGGGCCAGACTGGCACGCCGCGCTTCTCCTCCCGAGAGGGAGTGGGCCTGGCGCTCAGACAGGTGCGGGATTCCGAAACGCTCCAGCCAGAAGCGCGCGTGCTGCCGGGCCTCCTCACGGTTTCCGCCACGCAGCTTGAGAGGCAGGGCAACGTTGTCGATGACGCACCCTGAGAGCAGGAAGGGATCCTGCATCGCCAGGCTGATCCGGCGCCGGAACTGGAGCCGCTGCCTGTGCCCCCGCACCGGTGCGCCGAGAAAGGAAACCTTGCCCTGGTCCGGCAGGCGAAGCAGTGCAAGAACCTCGAGCAGAGTCGACTTGCCAGCCCCGTTCGGTCCCAGGATGGCGAGTGTCTCACCGCTGCGGGCCTCGAGGTGGGGCACCCTCAACTGGAAATGTTCCCCGCGGGCCACGGTGAGGTCCGCGATCTCCAGAACCGTCTGCCGAACCGCTGTCATGATTTCCGTTCGCGGCCGCGCTGCTGAAGCCGCGTCAGCACGTCATTGATCGCGTAGGCCAGAACCAACAACACTAGACCCAGCGCGATGCCGCTCGCGAAATTTCCCTTGCTGGCTTCGAGCACGACAGCGGTGGTGAGGACGCGGGTCGAGCCCCGCAGATTGCCACCCACCATGAGCGACGCCCCGACCTCGCTGATCACGGCACCGAAGCCCGCCATGAGCGCCGCCAGTAACGGCAGCCGAGCTTCACGTGACAGCAGCCAGGCGGTCTGCAGCGTCGAGGCTCCCAGAGCCTGAAGCTGAAGCCGCAAGCGCGCCGGGAGCGACTGGAGCGCGGCCAGGCTCAGGCCCGCCACCACTGGCAGGGCGATGAGCGTCTGCGCGATCACCATCGCGGAGGGCGTGTACAGCAGCTCGAGCGCGCCGAACGGGCCGCTGCGCCACAGCAGCAGCATGACAAACAGACCCACCACAACCGGAGGCAACCCCATCCCCGTGTTGATGAGCGCGACGATGAAGATGCGTCCGGGAAAACGGTAAAGAGCTAGCGCCACTCCGGACGGAACGCCCAGGAGGAGGCTGATGAAGGTTGCCGTCCCTGACACCTGGAGCGTGCGCCAGGTTGCGCTCAGAAGATCCGAATCGGGAGACAGAAGGCGGGAACCGGCTTCCCGGATCGCTTCAAGAATCAGCTGCACGACTCACGCTCCATCAGTGCGCGTCCATATTGAACGGCTCTGCGTCGGGCACAAAAAGGGGCCGGCCGAAACGGGTGCGGCCGAACTCCTCCAGGACACCAAGCACCCGGGGCGATAACAGATAACGTGCCAGCTGCCGCGCACCTTCCTCGTTGACGCGCGGGCCGTTCTCCGGACTGCTGATGATCAGATGGTACACGTTTCGCAAAATCGGATCTCCCTCGTACAGAACCTCGAGATCGATCACCTGCACCTGAATCAGGAACGTCGCGCGGTCGGCCAGGGCGTACGCCCCTTTCTCCGAGGCAATCCGGAGAGTCATGCCCTGCCCCTGTCCGGTCTCGATGTAGCGCGCCGCCGGTGGCGGCGGATGCTCCGTCAGGCGCCATAACCGCTTCTCGAGCATGTGGGTGCCGGATTCGTCACCCCGCGAGATGAATAGCGCCTCTGATCTCTCGATTCGCTGGAACACCTCGCGCGCGCTCTGTGCGTGTTGCACTCGGGCCGGATCGGATGAGGGCCCGACCACCACAAAGTCGTTGGTCATCATGCGCCATCGCCCGGAGCCCAGCCCGCGGGCCATGAACGCCTTCTCTGCCTCAGGGGCATGCGACAGGACGAGATCGGCTTCTCCCCGTTCCGCCATGGCCAGCGCCTGTCCCGAGCCGATGGCGACCACCTTGACGAGGGTGCCGGTCTCGGCCTCGAAATCCGGGAGCAGGAGATCGAGAAGCTCGGTGTCATAGGTGCTGGTGCCAACCGCAAAGACAACGGGCCTCGAGGTGTCGGCTGCAAGAGAGCGTCCGGGGAGGATTGCTGCCGCAAGAAAAAAGGCACCGGTCAGGAGGAAAGCACCCGGACGACTCAGGATTTGACAGGCTCGCCCCTGCGTGGGCCTGAACAGCGAGAGGAGCTTCATGCGCATGAAGGGAAGCCTGGATCCGTGCTCGGGGGGGCGTGGATCAGGGTTCGGAATACAGCTCGGCATCCGGGATGAACAGGGGCTGGCCGTAACGATCGCGTCCGAACTCACCCACCTGTCTCAGGACTTTTTCCCCCAGCAGATAGCGGGCCAGTGATTTTGCGCCGTCGACGTTCACGCGGGGCCCGTTCTCCGGGTTGACGACGATGAGGTGGTAGATGTTCTGTAGAGCCGGATCTCCCTCGACCAAAATCTCGAGATCCAGAACATGCTTCTGGGCTAGAAAGGTTCCCCGGTCGGTGAGCGTGTAGGCCCGTTTCTGCGAGGCCACCCGCAGCGTGGCCGCCATACCCTGCCCGGTCTCGAGGTAGGAAGACCCTGAGGGCGGCTCCAGGCCGGTTGAGTACCAGAGCTTCTGTTCCATCATGTGGGTCCCGGACTCATCTGCGCGTGATGCGAAGGTGCTGCCGCTCCGTTGTATGCTCGCCAGTGCCTTTCTTACGTCGGAACTGCGCCGAACGCCCGCTGGATCCGTGGGGGGGCCAACCAGGACGAAATCGTTGTACATCATCCTGCGGCGCAGCAATCCGTGTCCTCGCTCCATGAAGCGGGCCTCCGCCTCGGGGGCGTGAGTGAGCACCAGGTCGGCCTCGCCCCGTGCCGCCATCGCCAGGGCCTGACCTGAACCTACAGCAATCACCTTCACGTTGACGCCGGTGCGCGTCGAGAAAGGCGGGATGAGTGCGTCGAGCAGTCCCGTGTCGTAGGTGCTGGTCGTGGTAGCTAGGATCATCGAGCCACCCGCGGGTTCCCCGGAAGCGGAGGGCTGTGGGGTGGCAACACCGGAGCAGAGTATGAGAGCGGCGAGGACGATCAGGGGCGGGGCGGGAGCCGACCGAGCCGCAGGGTGCGAGCCGGCCTGGATCCGGCCAGAAGGAGCGATGTGCGTCATCTGCTCTATTGAAACGGGAGCGTCCAGTATTTATCAGAAGGTCGCGATCACGGAGAGCACGACCTCATCGTTGTCAATTTCGATCGGCTCCTCGTCGCGGTTCGTGTACTGGAACTGAATCTTCCCATTGTGCGCCCTACCATAGAAATTGAGACCGTAGCTCACATTCTTTTGGATTTCGAGGCTGGAGCCTCGCTCCCTGTCGTACTCCTCATAGCGTACGGTAAGCTGCAGGCGCCCGGGTCCGACGTTTCCGGGAAGTAGAAAACCAATCTGGCCGTAATAACCCTCGATCGTGCGCGTGTCGGTACCCGGGTTGATGTTGTCATCCTCACGTTCTAAATAGGCTCCCTCGACGGTGTGATGCCATTTACCGCGGAAAGGTTCCTCGTAGAACATCTCGGCGGCCCACGCGTGGTAGTCGCGGAGCAGAGTTGGGAACATGAGATCGTCAGGGTCGGTGCGGTCGTTCTGGAAATCCACGTCCGCCGCGATCTGCAGGAGCCGTTCTTCGCCAAGGTACGTGCCGGAGTCTCCGAACTTAGTCTCGTGGGTGAACCAGTTGTACGACACCCGGGTGGCACCTCGAAGGCTGCTCTGAGGTGCGTCCTGGTCGGATCCGTCGAGAAGGGCGGCGCGGTACTGGAAGCCACCCCGGTTTCCCCACAGCATTCCGCCGAGGTCT
>JAPUKU010000165.1 GCA_027295505.1 Acidobacteriota bacterium | reverse complement strand
GATTGTCGATCAGGCCTGCCTGAAGTTCGTGCGCTGAGGAGGATTCTCCTCCAGCCACCTGATGCAGGCTGCCTTCCGCCCCCCTGTGCGGGGGGCGTGTTGGCGAGACCGGCGTGCCCGGCGCCGGGGGCGCCTCTTTCTGGGCCGGGCCCCAGCCCCACCACCCGGCCGCTAGGCCGGATCGGGCCCTTCCCCCCGCTGAGACAGAGCCGGTGGCTGGTGTCCGCTCTAACGGCTGCCTAGCCGTCTCGATTCATCGAAGAGGACATGATGTGGAGGCCGACCAGGCGCGCCACCATGATGGTGAGGAACAACTGACCCACGACAGCCTCCATCCAGCACAGGGATCGCGCCGCGGAGGTCAGCGGCGTGATGTCACCGAAACCCAGAGTAGTGAGGGTCACAAAGCTGAAGTAGAGCAGGATGGAAAGTCTCTCCTGTGGCGAAGCCAGCGCCTGTGCCGTCAACGGCTCCGAAATTGCGAACGAGCCCGGCTGCATGATCGCGACCAGTCCGTAGAAGAAGCTCCAGCATACCCCGATGAGCAGATAGGCGCAGATGGATCCCATGATCGTATCGGTGCTCACCTCCCTGTCCATCAGAACTTCCTTGAAAACGCGGGCGGCGAGGTAGATCAGCAGAAACGCCATGCACGCGGAACGAACGCCCAGCACCAGCGGACCGGGTGACAGGTATTTGCCGACCGTCAGTACCACCAGCAGGACCACAAAGACGCTGCTGGTGGTGAAGTAGCCGCGTATGCGACATGCCCTGGCACCGGCGACCAGTACAACGAGGACGAGGCCGTCGAAGAGGATCGACCTAGCCTGCGAGATGGGGAGCAAGATGTTCAGCAGAAAAAGCAGCAGTATGAATCCGAGCAGAAACGTGAATCGATACGATAAGAATCTTTTGCCTGATCCCATGTTTCCTTCTCTCCACTCCTCCCCCCGGCCGGCGGGAGCACGGCTGCTTATTGTGCCATGAGCGGCTGACTCAGGAGGAGCCCCACCACCCCTTTTTGCGGGACCGGGATCCCCCCCACCCATCGCGCTCCACGTGTTAAGATGCCGCCTTCACGTAGTTAACCAAAGCTGCTGGCACCTGCCCCGAGGCCCACGCCGCAGGGTGGGAGCCGCGAGGTGTGGCTCCAAGCCGATCTCCAGCATGAATTTATTCTTTCGAATGTTTACGGGCTCCTTGCTGGCGGCCGTGTTGTTCCCCACGGCGGGCGCAAGGGCCCAGATCGACCCCCGCCCCCTGCCGGTGGTTCGAGTCGGCGTCGTGGTTGACTGGACCAAGGGAGGGGATCCCGAACTTCAGGGAATCGCCAACGGCAATCAAACCCTCGAGCTAATCCGGCAGGAGATCGCCGCCCTGACAGGTGACGAGTTCGACGTCCGTTTCCCCGATGACAAGCTGCTGGGGGGCAGCTGGATAATGGCCGACATGCGCGCTGCTCTCGACCAGTTGCTGGCCGATCCCGAGGTCGATCTGGTCCTGACCATTGGCGTCTTCTCGAGCGCGCTGGGCTGCCAGACACCGGATCTTCCCAAGCCGCTCGTGGCCACGGCGGTCATCGATGCGGATCTCCAGGGGCTTCCGTTCGAGCGCGGCACCACCAGTGTTCACAACCTCAACTACGTCACCATCCCGCAGAGCGTGGTGCGTGACCTGCGCCGCTTTCACGAGCTCGTGGGATTCAGCAAGGTTCACATCCTGCACGATCCGCTCGCCCCCGTGTTCTTCCCGAACCTATACCCGTATGCCCAGGACGCGGTCACCGACCTCGGAGCCGTCACCATCCCGGTGCCGATGCGGGACACCGACACGGCCAGTTCGGCACTGGCGCTTCTGCCGGCAGACGCGGAGGCGGTCTATCTGCCCCCGCTACCCAGGATGAGCCACGGCGAGTATGCCAAGCTCATCGCCGGTCTGCGCAGTCGCCGCCTTCCGTCTTTCGCGCTCGCCGGCAGGCAGGACGTGTTGAAAGGAGTGCTCGCCGGCGTGGCGCCGGAGTCAAACCTGCTAAGGCTGGCCCGACGGGTCGCGCTCAACGTGCAGCGCATCCTCCTCGGAGAAGACGCGGGCACCCTGCCGGTGATACTCGAGCAGCCCGAGCACCTGGTCATCAACATGGACACGGCCCGCGCTATCGGCTGGTATCCGAATTGGCGGGTGTTGACCGAGGCGGAGCGCATCGAGACCGAGAGTACTCTGGGTCTTCGCAAGTTTAGCCTGGGCGACGCGGTCATGGAGGCAATCGCCCGCAATCTCGGTCTGCAGGCCGTGGACCGCGGCGTTGCGGCGGGCGCCGAGGAAGTGAAGCGGGCCCGTTCAGTGCTCCTGCCCCAACTCGATGTCGCTATCTCAGGCATCCGAGTCGACAAGGATCGCGCCAGGACATCCTTCGGTAACCTGTCCCAGGATACAGTCACGGGATCGAGCACACTGAGCCAGATCCTGTACTCCGATGAGGCACGCGGCAACTTGACCGTCCAGCACCGGCTCCAAGACGCTCGCGGGTACGACCGCGAGTCGGTGCGGCTCGACGTGGCGCTCAAGGCCTCGGTCGGATTCCTGAACGTTCTGCGTGCCCAGACCCTTGATCGTGTCGAGGAAGAGAACTTGCGGCTCACCGAATCGAACCTCGAGCTCGCCAGAAGGAGGCAGGCCCTGGGAGTGTCGGGACCCGCTGACGTGTACCGCTGGGAGAGCCAGCTCGCCGCCGACCGGCGTGACGTGATCGCCGCCAACAGACGCGTGGATGCCGTTATCGCGGCCTTCAACCGTTCTCTCAACCTTCCACTGGAGCAACGCTTCATTGTGGTGGAGCCCCAGCTCGATGACCCGGAGCTGCGCTCGGGCCGCGGCACACTGCGATCGTACGTGGATAATTCTCGTTCTTTCGAGATCTTCCGCAACTTCATGGTCCAGGAAGGGGTTGAGAACGCTCCCGAGCTCATGGCGTTTGACGCCGCCATCGCCGCGCAGGAACGTGAGCTGGTGATTGCTCGGCGAAGCTTCTGGTCGCCCGAGCTCTCCCTGTTCGGTGAGTTCGCTCACGACATAGACGAGTCAGGGGTAGGTTCAGGTGACGCCCCACTTCCGTTCGGCCTTCGCAGGCCCAACGAGACAGACTGGTCGGTGGGCATCATTGCCTCCCTGCCGCTGTTCGAGGGTGGGGCCCGTAACGCGCGCCTCAGCCAGGCAATCGAGGAGCTGGCGCAGCTGAGGAAGGAGCGCCAGGCCGCTGCTGAGACGGTAGAGCTCAGGGTCCGCACGGCCCTGTACCGCGTGGCCACTTCCTCTCCGGCGATCGATCTCAATCGGGAGTCGGCTGCCGCCGCCGACCGGAACCTCGAGCTGGTCACGGATCAGTACTCGCAGGGAGTAGTCTCCATCATCGACCTGCTCGACGCCCAGAGAAATGCTCTGGTCACAGAACAGCTGGCGGCAAACTCCGTTTACGACTTCCTTCTGGACCTGATGGACCTGCAACGATCCTCGGCGAACTTCGACTTCTTCCTGTCCGACGATCAGCGCCGAGCCTGGTACGAACGGCTCGATGCATTCTTCAAAGAGTCCCAAAAAGAACCCGCACCCTCCGGGAGGTAACCCGTGTCTCGAAAATATCTTCCTGCTCTGATTGTTTCAATCGCCACGCTTCTGACCCTCCCGGCCTGCAGCAAGGAACCTCCCGCCGAGGAGCCGCTGCGGCCGGTCCGCGCCGAGCGGGTCGTCTCCTCCGGCGACAGCCGGGTGCGAACCTTCACCGGCAGCGCTCAGGCGGCAGTGCAGTCAAAGCTGAGCTTCCGGGTATCGGGCAAGGTGGAGCGGGTGCCGGCCAAGGTGGGTGACCTGGTGCGCGCCGGCCAGGTCCTCGTGGAGCTGGACCCGACCGATTACGAGCTGCAGGTCCAGGATGCTGAGGCTGCTCTGGATCAGGCACGGGCCCAGGTGCGCAATGCTCGCGCCGAGCTCGAGAGAGTGCGTGGCCTGTACGAGAACAACAACGCTTCCCAGAACGAGCTGGACGCAAGCCGCGCCGCCTATGAGACGTTCGTGGCACGGGCGGCTTCCCAGACAAAGAGGCTGGAGCTTGCGCGCAATGAGCTCGGCTACACGAAGCTACGCGCTCCGGTGCGCGGCGCCGTCGCCGACGTCAAGGTAGAGGAGAACGAGAACGTCGCGATCGCCCAGGAAGTGCTTCTTCTCGCCTCGGGCGCGCGCCTGGAGGTCGAGATTGCGGTGCCGGAGTTCATCATCTCTCAGATCGAACGCGATCAGATTGTCGAGGTCCGCTTTGACGCGCTGCCGGATGAGATGTTCGAGGCCAGGGTGACGGAGGTCGGCATCCAGTCGGTCGGTCTGGCCACCACCTTCCCGGTCACGGTCCGGCTCACCTCGAAGGATCGACAACTGCGTCCGGGCATGGCGGCCGAGGTGAGGTTCAGGTTCAGCTCGGGCAGCGGCTCCGAGACTTTCTTCGTTCCCGCCTACGCCGTGGGCGAAGATCGCGAGGGCCGGTACGTGTTCATTCTCACGACAACCGAGCCGGAGCTGGGAGTCGTTCGTCGCCGGTCCGTGAAGGTCGGTGATCTGACACCGCAGGGTATAGAGATCCTCGAAGGTTTGAAAGACGGAGAGATGATTGTCACCGCTGGCGTCAGCCGACTCCAGGACGGCATGCCCGTCAAGATTCCGAAGATAGCAGGGACCGATTCATGACACGTGCGGCGATCGAAAAGAACCGCATCACCACCATGGCCCTGGTGATCATCATTGTCGGGGGTTTCATCTCTTACCGGAACCTTCCACAGGACGAGGATCCTGGCTTCACCATCCGCACCGCGACGGTCGTGACCTATTTCCCGGGTGCCAGCCCGGAGCGCGTGGAGAACCTGGTCAGCGACAAGCTCGAGGAAGTCATTCAGGAAATCCCGGAACTCGACTACATGACCAGCGAATCCAGGACGGGCGTCTCGATCATCCACGTCAACATCAAGGAATCGTACATGGAGATGCGTCCCATCTGGGACAATCTGCGGCGTAAGGTCGAAAAAGCCGAAGCGGAACTTCCGGAAGGCATCGTCGGCCCCATTGTCAACGATGAGTTCGGTGACGTGTTCGGAATCCTTCTCTCGTTGACGGCCGAGGGGTATTCATACGCCGATGTGAAGGATATCGCCGACGAGGTGCGTGACGAGCTCCTGCGCCTGGAGGACGCCGCTAAGGTGGAGATCTACGGGGCCCAGGAGGAGCGGATTTTCGTCGAGTACAACAACGCACGCCTTGCCGAGCTCAAGATGTCCGTGTATCAGTTGGAGCAGATCCTGGAATCTCGCAACATCATAATTCCCGGAGGTGACATTCTGATCGGGCCCGAGCGTATCGTGCTCGAGCCTTCCGGAAACTTTGAGACGATCGAAGATCTGCGCCGCACAGTCATCAAGCTGCCCGGCCGCAAGGAGGTTGTCTACCTCGAGGACCTGGCGGACGTTTATCGCGGTTACATCGATCCGCCCCTTACCAAGATGCGCTGCAACGGCATCCGCTGTCTGGGCGTGGGCATCTCCATGCGCAAGGGGGGGAATATCATCAGCCTGGGCGTCCAGGTGAGCGAGACAATTCGTCGCCTCGAGTCGCTTTACCCGATCGGGATCGAGTTTGAGTTGCTGGCTGACCAGGCCGGCCGGGTCGATAAGAAGGTCTCGGACTTCATCGGAAACCTCCTGCAGGCCATTCTCATCGTGCTCCTGGTGATGCTCATCACCCTGGGGCTTCGCACCGGCCTGGTCGTTGCTTCCCTGATTCCCGCCGCCATGCTGATGAGCTTCGTGGTCATGAGCTTCGTGGGAGTCGGCCTCGATCAGATGTCGCTGGCGGCGCTCATCATCGCGCTGGGAATGCTGATCGACAACGCCATCGTCATGTCGGAGTCAATCTTGGTCCAGATGGAGGCCGGGAAGCCCGCCGTCCAGGCCGCCATCGACTCCGGTTCGGAGCTCCGTGTTCCTCTGCTGACCTCGTCCCTCACGACCGCCGCCGCGTTCCTCCCCATCTACCTGGCCAAATCGACCGCTGGCGAATATACGGGGGTGATTTTCGTCGTGGTGACAATCACCCTCCTTTGCTCCTGGGTCCTGTCCCTGACCATGACTCCTCTTCTGTGCGTGAAATTTCTCAAACCCGGGAAACAGGATTCGCAGGCCTCTTTCGATAGCCGCTTCTACAGGACCTATCGAAACCTCCTCATCCACGCTTTACGCAATCGCTTGCTGGTGCTTGGAGGGGCTGTGGGTGTATTTGCGCTGGCAATTTACACCTTTGGGTATTTGCCGATTCTGTTCTTCCCGAAAGCGGATAACACGTTCTTCAGCGCCCAACTCGAGCTGCCGCTGGGCATCGACATCGCGACCACCGAAGCCATGGTCGACCAGGTGGAGCAGTACATCAAAGATGATCTTCTTGTGAGTGAAGATCGGCCGGAGGGTATCAGCAGCTGGGTCTCGTTCATTGGAGGTGGAGAGCCCCGGTACATTCTGACATTCAGCCCGGACGAACCCAAACCGTCGTTCGCCTACCTGTTGATGAACACGTCGTCGTACCCGATCGTGGCCACGATGATCAAGAAGATCGAGGAGTTCTGCCAGCAACACTTCCCCGACGTCGTTGCAACCGTGCGCCCCGCGGACCTGGGCCCACCGGTCGAGAAACCGGTTCAGGTTCGGCTCTCGGGCCGGGATCCGAAGATATTGTTCGGTCTGGCCGATCAGGTGAAGGCCAAGCTTCGATCGATCAACGGCACCCGGAATATCGAGGACGATTGGGGCCGCAGGACAAAGAAGCTTCTCGTGCAGGTGAACGGGGCGCGGGCGCGCAGGGCCGGAGTCACCAACCTCGACATCGCCGTATCGCTGCAGTCAATCCTGAGCGGCATCGAATCGACCCAGTTCCGGGAAGACGAGGATCTCATTCCGGTGACGCTGCGCTCCGTGGCCGCTGACCGGCAGGATCTCGGCAAGCTCGAGACCCTGAACATCTATTCACAGACCACGGGGCAGGCTGTCCCCCTGAAGCAGGTGGCCGACATTCAGATCGCCTGGGAACCCTCGAAGGTTCTTCGGCGGGACCGGCTCAAAACCGTCACCGTAGAGTCGGACGTGGTCGTGGGAGTGACCGCCAACGAGGTCAACCGGCAGATCATTCCCTGGCTGGATGAACAACGTGCCGGATGGCCCGTAGGTTACTGGTACGAGATGGGCGGAGAGATCGAGACTTCCGGAAAGGCCAACGTGTCGATCATGGCGGAGCTGCCGATCGCCATGATGGTGATCGTGCTGCTCCTGGTCAGCCAGTTCAACTCGTTCCGCCGTCCGTTGATCATCCTGATGACCATTCCCCTGGGGATAATCGGAGTGGTCTTCGGCCTCCTGGTCACCGGATCCTACTTCGGGTTCATGACGCTTCTCGGCATCGTTTCTCTGTCCGGGATCGTCATCAACAATGCCATCGTCCTTCTGGATCGGATTCGCATCGAGATCGAAGAGAACGGCCATACCCCCCAGAACGCCATTATCGAGGCGGGACAGCGCCGCTTGCGCCCGATCCTTCTCACCACAGTGACCACCCTCGGCGGGTTGATGCCTCTGTGGTTCGGCGGTGGGCCGATGTGGGAGCCGATGGCGATCGCCATCATCTTCGGGTTGGTGGTCGCGACCGTGCTGACGCTGGGGATCGTGCCGCTGCTTTACTCGCTCATGTTCAGGGTGGGCTTCCGGGAGTTCACGTACTCGCCCGCTGCTCCCACGCGGAGCTGATCACTTCACGATCAGGATAATCGCCTCAGGAGAGTTTCGAGGACTCAGAGAGCCAGGGGTTCTGTCAGGGTGAACTCGACGAACGTTCCCTCGGGGACGTTCACCTGATTCCCCCTCGTCAAAAGCGACACGCCCACACCGACCTTGGCGCCCGTCTTCGCGCCGCTGCTTCCGCTGATGAGCCCGCCGATGGCGGCACCCCGCACCGCCCGACGAGCTGTCGTCTTGCCGGTGCTCCCGCTTTTTGCTGTCAGCTCACCGGTAGTGATGGGGCGAAGCTGGTTGTTGATCATGAGGTCGGTGAACTCGATCGTCAGCTCGGTCTTTCCGGTCATCCTGCGGGACTTCTTGGCCTCGGTCAACCGCCCGTACACGGTCGCGCCCCTGGGCGCCACTACCTTCCCGTTCACGGCCAGATCGGCCTCCAGGACCGAGGTGAAGCGGTGGCCCACCTTGTTTTTCCTGGAATCGATTGCCTCTGTCATGCGCACCAGGATGCGAGTGCCAGCCGGAACGGTGAGGCCGCCGCTCTCTGCCGGAGCAGCTTCGACCGGGGGAGCGCTCCCCTGCGGGGCAGACGCGGCCGATGCCGCAGCAGCTGAGGTTCCGCCACCACCGGTCATGGTGATGGTGAGCACATCCGATTTTGGATAAACCTCGATCTCACCGTTGACCTCGAACTTGATGTTGATCTGGTTGCCGGGGTAAATCACTCTAATCACCTGACAAACAGAGACTTACTGCCCCTTTCTGCACCCCAAACCATTCTTGTAAAGTCAACCCAAAGTCCTGTGGTTTCAACAGGTGATGTGGGGTGTCCCAGCACGTCTGGTCACACCATGGTCAAAAAATCGGACCCCACAGCTATTTAACATCTAATTAATGACAATCGTCGGGAATTGTATGAAGTACGACGTTCACGAGAGGGGCGCTCGGCCTGGTCCTGGCTCCTCGACGTGTCCTCACAGGTCCGCCTCCAACGATCGAGTGCCGTCTCCACGGTCCACTGTAGATTGGCGTTGCTCGAAGTGGCCGCCCCTACCCTCCCCCCTGCGCGTCTGACAGGTGAATTAGACTCCTCCGGAAATTTGCGCAAAAATATAGAAGGGTGGTTCCGCCAGGGAATCGCCAGGGAGATGGGCCGGAAGGCAGACCTGATCCGAATCCCGGAATCGCTGGACCGCGAGGCGAGGTCGCCCAGGGTCTGAAGATCCCGATCAAACGAGGCCGAAAGCCGGTGCAGATTGTCCGGGTGAGCTGACGCGCTTAGCCGCCCAGGTTCCACCCGAAGGCAATCGCCCCTTCGGTGTCGGTCTCTTCGTCGTCTCGGTCCTCGTACCAGCGCAGATGGTAGGTGAAGCGCAGGTACACCTTGTCGCTCAGATCCAGAATGGCGCCGCCGCCGGCAAACACCGTGAACTGATCGTCCTGAAGACCGCTTACCGACACCTTGATGGCATCCTCGATGACTCCAGTGGCGTCAAGATCGACGAAAGCGAAGCCGGGGCCGGCGTACAAGTTCCAGACCCAGCGGCTCTCGGGGTTTAGGTTCCAGATGAAGTAAGAGTCGATAAAGATCGCCTGATAGTCCAGGCTTCCTGACACGACTGGGCCGGAGAAATCTCCGTCGGTATCGAGCCATTCGACTGCTCCTAGCCAGGTGAAGTGATCGTTGGGCGTGTACCCTAGCCGGAAACCGAAGGTGGTGTCATCATCCACGAAGTCGGGACCCGGATCGTACGATCCCACGAACAGCTCGAACTGGCCGGTCTCCTCCTCCGTGACCGCGTGAACCTGTGACGCACCCGCCCCCACAACAAAAACCAGGAGAATTGCGCCGATGCGCAGCGTGGTGCTCCACCGGAGAGTGCTTGATCCATCCAGGTTCGTACCGATAATTCCATTCATGTTCTGTACCCCTTTCTGTGAGTCGCTTCTCACCGTCGATCGGGTCCCCTGGAGTCGACCCCAGTCGTGGAGACATTTTGTGGAGACGGGGACGCTAATTGCAATGGCGCTACCGTCGCGATGGTCGCGGCATCAACTCGAACCCAAAACGGCCTACGTGTCCCTGGCGCCGGCACGCTGGCTCATCGGTCGCGTCCGTCGTGCGATCTACCCGTCCTCGTTCAACCGCCCCATGCCCTCGATCATCTTGTGCCAGCCGTAGAGCAGGGAGATGCGGAATACGTCCATCCGAAGGTCGTCGGGCGCGCTGTCGTTGACCGAGGCCATGTAGCCAATGGTGAGCTGCATCTTCTCCGAAAGCTGGTAGCCCAGGGTAAATCCGAGCCCCAGGTTGTCGAGCGACTCGCCGGACATTCCAGCAATGGTAGATTTCCCACCTGTTATCCATGTGACATCCAGCGATCCCCAGAGCGTCTCGATCAGGTCGTGGGTCAGGTGCCCTTCCACCTGGAACATCGGGTCAGTCTCCAGAGTGCCACCCTGGAAGTCGTTGTTGTCGCTGAACAACCATAGAGAGGGCAACAGGTCGAGAGTGGTTCGTTGTCCCGGCACCCATGGGCCGAACTGCCACACGATCGGGGCGCCCAGCCGCCCGTACCATCGGTTCTGACCGAGATTTAGCGCCTCGTCCCTGTCGTATTCGCCGATCGGGAGGTAGAGGTCGACGAGCAGATCGAGAGAGAATCCCGGCTCGTAGCGCATCAGATCGGGGATGTTCTTGATGGGCGGAGGGCCGATCAGGTTGATGTTGAACTCCACCATCGGGTCGCCGAAGCCGCTGGCATTCTGGTTGGCGCTGAACACTCCAAGTGTGGTCTCGGAGGAGACACGGCCCATGGGCAGCAAACCTGCCCCCATCGCGGAGCGGTCGAAGAGGGGCAGCATCTTTGCGTAGCCAGCGATGATAATCTCGGCATCGAACTCGGCGTTGGCGGTCACCACGTAGGCCGGATCCAGCGGGTTGGCGTTGCCGCTCATCGACATATAGATGAGCGGCACGCCCTCGCTGCCCATAAGAGTCTTCCAGTAGAAGCGGGGTGGCACCTGTGCGTACGAAAGCGACGGACCGGCACAGAGCGCAAGGGCGAAGACGATAATGAGGTGACGGACCAAGCGTGCACGTCGCTTGTCAGCTCTTTTCGGCCCTTCGGCGTTTACGGTGTTGCACATTTTACACTCCCTGTCGTCAGGTAGCTGCTGCCTCACGGTGCTGGGTCCTCAGAATCGGCTGTCATGTCCTCCGGCGGGACGAACTGACGCTTGTAAATCAACGGCGGATAGCCCGTATCGTCCGGGAATCTCTGCGGAAGCGAGTCATCCAGACCCTCGAAGACCGAGCGGCTGGGCAGGATGACGTTGTTGGCCACTACGTACTCCTCCCACAGCGCGAGCATTGCCGCCAGCTTCTTGGGCTGCTTTGCGGCCAGGTCGTGGCGCTCGGCCGGGTCCTCCACGAGGTTAAAGAGCTCCCACTTTCCGGTGCCGTAAGGACTCCACTGCCAGCGCAGCTTCCAGTCTCCCTGGCGCAGGGCGCGGTTTCCGAACAGCTCCCAGGCCATCCAGTCCTTGTCGTTCCGTGTAGAATCGGCCTCATCGGAGAGCATGGAGACCCATGACTTCCCGATGAGCGGCGGCAGGGAGTTCCCATTCTGCTCTCGCGGATAGTCGACGCCTGCAACCTCCAGCAGGGTGGGCATGATGTCTGCCACGTGCAAAAATCCGTGGTTGATGCTGCCAGCCGGTCTCTTGACTCTCGGACCGCTGACGATGAGGGCGTTGCGGATGCCTCCTTCGGCGAGCCAGCCCTTGAACTGGCTGAATGGTGTCATCGACACCTGTGCCCACATCGGACCGTAGCCGACGAACGATCCGGGATCACCCCACGCCTTGGGGTGGGTCTGGGACCAATGGATGGCCGCCCACAGGAAGTCCCTCGTTCCGGGAGTACCTGCGATCATCTTGAAGAGGTCAGTGCCCTCGGCGCCGTTGTCGCCGAACACGATGAAGATAGTGTTGTCATACTCGCCGATCCGCTTCAGGTATTCAACCAAACGGCCCACGTGGTAGTCCATGTTCTCCACCATCCCGGCATACAGCTCCATCTTTCTGCCGAGGAGCGCACGCGGCGCCGGAGCCAGAACGATGGGATCG
>JAPUKU010000164.1 GCA_027295505.1 Acidobacteriota bacterium | reverse complement strand
GCGTCACCCCCCCCCTGACAGATGGCAACACCATCGCCTGCCACCACCACCAAGCCGAGGGGTGGCGGCGGGAGGCACATCTGTTGCGTCCGCAGCGCTTTCGCGGGACAATACGGCCTCTGGTCACACCACAGGAGGGGGTTTTCGTGGTTCCACGGCGACGGCACGGTCTGCGTACAGTACGTTCGGCGGCACCACCCGTATGCCTCCCTGCGCCCAGTTCACTGAGGGACGCACCACCATGATCGGCACCACACTCAACCACTACCGCATCGAGGAGAAGATCGGCGGAGGAGAGATCTGATGCCCCTCGCCACCGGCACCCGCCTCGGACGCTACGAGGTCATCCGCCTACTCGGTGCAGGCGGCATGGGCGAGGTGTATCTGGTGAAGGATGAGCGGCTGGAGCGCGAGGTCGCACTCAAGGTCCTGCCCACCGGCACGCTGGCCGATGAGTCCGCCCGCAAGCGCTTCCGCAGGGAGGCCCTGGCGCTCTCGAAGCTCAACCATCCTAACATCGAGACGGTCTATGACTTTGACACCGAGGACGGCACTGACTTCCTGGTGATGGAGTACGTGGCCGGGCAGACGCTCGAAGAGAAGCTGGCAGACGGCGCGCTGCCTGAGAAGGAGGTGGTGACGCTCGGAGGGCAGGTTGCCAGTGCGCTAGAGGAGGCGCACGAGCAAGGTGTCGTCCATCGTGACCTCAAGCCCGGCAACATCATCGTAACATCCAAGGGGCAGACGAAGCTGCTCGACTTCGGCTTGGCAAGGCTACTGGAGCCTGTCGCCGAGGGATCGCAGGTGCAAACCATCAGCCAGTCCGGCTCAACGGTGGGGACCATGCCCTACATGGCTCCCGAGCAATTGCGGGCTGAGAAGGTGGATGCCCGAACAGACATCTTCGCCCTCGGCGCGGTGTTGTACGAGATGGCAACCGGCCAGCGGACATTCAAGGGTGATTCATCGCCGCAGGTGACTGATGCCATTCTCCACCAGGCACCCGTGACTCCTCGAGCGCTGAATGCACAGGTGTCGCCAGACCTGGAGCGCATCGTCCTGAAGTGCCTGGAAAAAGATCCAGCACTACGCTACCAGACAGCCAAGGAAGTTGGCGTGGACCTGCGGCGGCTGGGGATCCCAAGCGGCGTCACTGAACCTGCGGTCCCAGTCTCTCCAGGAATACAGGCACGTGCCGTGCGCCTCGTTGCTGCAATCGGTGCTGCTACGGTGATCATATTACTCGTAGGCGTCAATGTCGGTGGAGTCCGAGATTGGCTGTTCGGTGGTGGCGGCCCAGCCCACATCGAGTCCATAGCTGTGCTGCCGCTCGAGAACCTCTCGGGAGACCCGGAGCAGGAGTTCTTTGTCGACGGGATGACAGATGCTCTCATTACGGCTTTGTCGAAGATCCGTGCACTGAAAGTCATCTCCCGCACCTCATCGATGCGCTACAAGAGTGAGGACAGACCGCCTCTGCCGGAGATTGCCAGTGAGTTGGGTGTGGACGCCGTGATTGAGGGATCGGTGTTGCGAGTGGGCAATCGGGTGCGGATCACGGCTCAGTTGATCGAAGCAGCAACGGACCAGCATTTGTGGGCAGAGAGTTATGACCGGGATCTGCGCGACATTTTGACACTCCAGGGCAACATAGCACAGGCGATAGCACGGGAAATCAGAGTCGAGCTGGCTCCGCAAGATAAGGCGCGTCTTGCGAGTCCGAAGACTGTAGATCCTGAAGTTTACAGGTTGTACTTGTTAGGTCGCCATCACTCGAAGAACTTCACCCAGGAAGGATTCAACAAGGCCTCCGAGTATTTGAAACGGGCGATCCAGCTCGATCCCGACTATGCACCCGCGCATGCTTGGTTGTCGTGGACACACATGGCATCGTCGGACTGGTTGTTTAGCCCTACACAGGCCAAAGAAGACGCGAAAGTAGCAGCTACTAGAGCGCTGGAACTTGACGAGACGCTTGCAATTGCTCACAGTGCGCTGGGCTGGAATAAGTTATTTTACGATTATGATTGGAGCGCGGCCGAGAAAGAATTCAAACGAGCGCTTGAACTCAATCCTGGAGAGTCAGATGCTCACGCCGGCTACGCCTGGTGTTTGTTTTCGAAAGGGCGAACTGCAGAGGCAGTGGTACAAGTGGAGCGAGGACTTGAGCTAGATCCGCTCTCGGTTGTAGTTAACTTTAGTGTCGGCTTGGCGCTGCACTTCAATCAACAATACGATCAAGCGGTTGAGCAATTGCAGAAAGCCGTTGAACTTCATCCAAATAATATGCTCTCCCGCGGAGCACTGGGTATGGTGTTAGAACAGAAAGGTAAATGGCATGAAGCTATATCGCAATTTGAAATGGCTAGAGAAGTGTCGAACGATAACCCCTGGGCTCTAGCATATCTAGGACATGCGTTTGGGGCGTCGGGGCAGGAGGAGAAGGCGAGTGGAATTCTCAGGGAACTAGAGCAGCTTTCAACTCAACGTTATGTCTCAGGGTATGACATTGCCCTGGTCCACGCTGGAATGGGGAATAAACAGGAGGCCCTTGCCTGGCTGGAGAGGGCCTACAAGGATCGGAGTGATTGGATTGTATGGCTCAAGGTAGATCCGCGATTCGACCCTCTGCGTGGCGATCCACAATTCCAAAAGTTGATTCAGCGTGTCGGCTTCCCATCGAGCTAGTGAGCAATAACAGATCCGAAGGGGCCAAGCGATCAGCAGAACTGTAGTGTCAGTCCGTGAAAGATCGGTGGCGGTCGGCAGGCTGAGGGTGTGGTAGCATTTAGCAGAATGGGCCCGGGGGCGGCCACAAGACCGGCCACTGCCGGAGTCGATCCCGTTGGCCCTGCAACTACAGCACGGAGAGGTACCGAAGTGGTCGTAACGGGGGCGCCTCGAAAGCGTCTTGGCGGCTAAACCCCGCCACGTGGGTTCGAATCCCACCCTCTCCGCCAACTCTTCCCGCCTGCCGGGCCTCAACCCGGTGAAGGTTTCGAGGTCGGACTCATGAGCAAGATCAAGAACCCGCGTATTTCCGAAGTTCCCGTCGATCCGATGTTCATCGATCGCTGGTCACCACGGGCCTTCTCAACCGAACCGGTACCGGAGGAATCACTTCGCACCCTCTTTGAAGCTGCGCGCTGGGCGCCTTCGTGCTTCGGCGAAGAGCCGTGGCTGTTCCTGTACGCCACCAAGCAAGAGGATCTGGATCTGTTCCGCACCCTCCTCGTCGATGGCAACCGCACATGGGCGGACCGCGCACCCGTCCTGGCTTTCGCATTTGCGAGGCTCACATTCAAGCACAACGACAAGCCGAACCGCTGGGCGGAGTTCGACAGCGGCGCGGCGTGGATGTCCCTGGCTTTGCAGGCGAGCAGGCTCGGCCTGTGCACCCACGGCATGGGCGGCTTTCACGAGGATAAGATCTATGCGGCCCTGAACGTGTCGCGGGAGAAGTACAAGGCGATGGCCGGCATCGCCATCGGCTGGAGGGGCGACGCCAGCCAGCTCCCACCAGAGCTGGCGGAGAAGGAGAGCCCTAACAACCGCAAGCCGCTCGCTGAAGTGGCCGTAGAGGGGAAGTTCGGCGGTTGATCAGACCGGGGTGGGAGAGTTTCTGCGTCGCGCCCGCCCGGTAGCCCGCCTGGCCGACTTTCGCCCCGCCTGACGAGAGGGCCTGGCCGCGGCAGGAGCGCCGCGAGACAGACCGAGGATAATCTCCCAGCGCTCGCGGCTCACGGGCATCACCGACAAGCGCCCCAGACGAACGAGATCGAAATCGGCCAGATCTCTTCTGGCCTTGAGCTCCGCCAGGGTCACGGGGCGCCTCAGCTCGCGATCGGGCTCAACATCCACAATCACCTGCTTGCCGGAGCGATCCCTCGGGTCGGGGTAAGAATCGCCGACGGCACGCGCAATTCCGATCACCGCCTTTTCATTCCCCGTGTGGTAGATCAGGATGGAGTCCCCGCGCCGCACCTGCCGGAGATGCTTCAGCGCCAGCGCGTTGTTGACTCCGTCCCAGGCCGTGCGGCCTTCCCGGCTGAGACGCTGGTACGAGTAATCGGAAGGCTCGGTCTTGAAGAGCCATCGGGCGTTCACGGGCATGTTTCCTCCTAGTATTTGCCGCGGCGGCGCTCTTTGGACGGAAGAATCTCCAAGCAGGTCGTCCACCAGCCGGTCTCGATCGTCTCCACGAACTCCCCGGGCAGCTTTTCATCCCGCATCTCGTCGGCCAGCGTCTGGTGATCGTAGGCGAGCGGCACGAACTCAATGGTAGGCGGCTCCCCTTCGTCGAGCAGCGCATACCAGACATTCGTCTCTCCATCGTTGGCGGGGCGCCCGATTGCTCCCACGTTGGCGAACAGTCGTGAGCCCTCGAGCGGGCGCTGCCAGTGAAGTCCCGTGTGCGTGCACAGGATGATATCGGCTTCATAACGTTCACACAGACGCTCGAGGAAATGTGTGGGCGTGGTCGACTCCCACAGGAACTCGTTCATCTGGCGTGGGGAGCCGTGGCACGCCAGCACCTGCCGGTTACCCAGCCGCAAGCGAAGGCTGTCCGGCAGTGTGCCCATCCAGGCTCGATTCTCTTCCCTGGTGTTGCGCAATGTGTACTGGTATGAGAGGCGGGCGAAATAGTTATCCCGCGGATCGGTGTAACCACACTGGCACTCATCGAGACCCCGCGCCAGCGAGTCGTCGTAGTTTCCCCTGATGGTCTGAACACCGGAGTCCCTGAGAATCGCCGGCGTGCGATCCGGGTGGGGGCCGAACGCGCCCAGATCGCCCAGGCAGAGCAGCGCCTCCGCCCCCCTGTGGCGCGCATCTTCAATGACCCTGGCCAGCGCCAGATGGTTGCTGTAGACACCGCCGAACGCTGCGATGCGGGAGAATGTGGCTTCACTCATGCCTGCCCCGGGCTCGCCGACACGTTGGAACAGATGGCCCCGTACAGGTAGCAGGAGTAGCAGGCGGCCGCTTCCAGCGGAAACGGACCGAGTCCTTCCTCGAGCGTGTCGCCGAGGCGGGCGGCCGGGGAATCGATCAGGATCGGGCATACATAGACACCGCGATCGGTCGCGATGCGGCTATGGGAACACAGAAGTTGCGAGTCGTCATAGCCGTCCATCATCTCGCGGGTGACCCTCTCGTGCTCGGTGTATCCGCGCGAGCGCACAATTTCACGCCCCAGCCTGAGGGGCGGCAGCAGCTTGATGCGGGGATGTTTGTAGCCCGCGGCACGCAAGGTTTGGCAAAAATCATCAAAGCTCTCGCCTCCGGTCTCCGGCTGCATGGCGGTGATGATCGGCAGGAATCCGTACCGCAGGAGGCCGCGCACCCCTTCCATGGCCCTGGCGAACGTTCCCTCACCGCGGATAGGGTCGTTGGTGGCCGGCGAGGCGCCGTCGATGCTCACCCGGATCTCCAGAGAGTAGAGGCTTGCCTGATCTACCCGCCGAAGCTCCTCCAGAGTGCGCGCCGGCAGCACGGTGGCGTTGGTGAGAACGGTTGCGGGGCCATAGCGCAGCGTGGCCTCGAGGATGGGCAAAAGCTGCCGGTTCAGAAACGGCTCCCCCCCCGTGAAGTAATACTCCTTGACTCCCAGGCGTCTCGAATCTTCCAGCAGCCGCTGTACCTGGGACAGATCCATCATCCCGAAGCTATCGTTCGTCGGCCCGCAGGAGATAAAACAATGGTTGCACTCGAGGTTGCACAGAGTCCCGCCGACCTGGAACCATAGATGATCGAGCGCGTGCAGGGGCTGCACCGGCACGTCCGGCCGTGTCGCTACCACATTCAGCCTCATCATGCGGCCTCGGCTGCGTAGAGATCGAGGTTTTCGTCGCTCTCGATAGCCCGGAAGGCGTCACGGATCTGCGCGTGCCCCACCGTGAGTAGAAAGTGCGGATTGCGCCCGTAAGACTTGGCGCCCAGGATGAAGAAATCGGGCTCCGGGTTGCGCAGCGAATCAGCTCCGTGGGAGGTCTGCCCCAGGCAGTCGGCGGAACCCTCACCCAACAGCGCCGCCGCCAGCCGCATCGGCCCCTGTGTGGCGTAACACTCATGCACCTGCAGCTCTTCGTACAGGCTGCGATCGGGCCGGTATCCCACGTTGGCGATCACGCGATCCACCTGCTCGCGAACCACCTCATCTCTCCTGGAGAGCGTGATCTCGAACCCCCCCCCGCCTCCCGGGCTTCCTCCACGACCCAGCCCCGCCGGCACTCCACCTCGGAGGTGGCTCCGTTCATCAGGCCGGATGCCTGTCGCATCAGCTTTGCCCGCTCGA
>JAPUKU010000163.1 GCA_027295505.1 Acidobacteriota bacterium | reverse complement strand
CGTGGTCACCGAGGAGACGGACACCAGCCGGCCTCCGGACGGCGATCTTTCAAACGATCGCATCATCGTCTCGGATCCGCGCGCTGACGATCTCCTGAACCGGGAGACCAAGGTCGAGGAGAAGCAACGGTTCGAGTTCAGCGCAGGCTATGGCCTGACCAGCTGGCTGTCGCTGCAGTTCGAGGTCGGTTATTACCAAGCGGACATTTCACCCGTTGACGTGCAGCTGAGCGTCGACCGGTGGGCCGCTGGGGCGAACCAGACGCCCAACCAGTTTCAGCTTACCACTGAGATCAGCTCGGTTCCCATCACGGCGGGAGAGCTCACACAGATTCCGGTGTCGATCAATGCCCTGATCCACTTCCGCAAGGACAGCCCCTTCAATCCGTTTCTGGGGATCGGTATGGGGTACATGTTCAACGATCTGGACGTGGGCACAAGCTTTGATAACCTCAACAACGAGATCCTGCGGGGCTTCAACCGCGTCATGTCGGTCCCCACGAGCGAGTCGTCCGACACGCTGATCAACGTGCAGGAAATCTCACGCGGCTTCGTCAGCCGGGAGAACCAGAACATATCGAAAGGCGTGGGCCCGGAGTTTCTCCGCGAGGTCGACTGCACGAACATTTCCGGCGACCAGGCAAACATCCTCGATGCCTGCACAGCGATCGACAGCTTGGACCGCTTCGCGGTCATGCCGACGGAGCCGTTCCTCAAGGCGGAGGTGGAGGACAGCTTCTTCTGGCAGTTCAGCCTGGGGGCCGACTACCATTTCAACGAGCGCGTATCGGCCTACGTGGTCGCCCGGTATCAGGTGACCGATGCCAAGGTGAACGTCACCTGTACCGGAATCGCTTCGGAGATCGAGAATGGCGAGCTCGTCACCCGCGGCAGGTTCGAGGAAGACCAGTGCACGTTCCGGTACATCGGCGAGCAGAACCCGAACCAGCTTGCCCCAGACGTTTTCAGGGAGAACCGATTCATTCGCACCGAGATCGACCCGCAGAACCTCAACCTGGAAACCCAGCGCTTGCTTACGCTCTACGAGCAGGTGCTCTTTCAGGGGGGGGAGATCGACCTGACCTCCTTCGTCGTGGGGGCTGGTATCCGCTTCACTTTCTGATATAATCGCTTCCCCGGTGGCTGTGGCGGAGGGGTACCACCCGTTCCCATCCCGAACACGGCAGTTAAGCCCTCCAGCGCCGATGGTACTGCACTGGCAACGGTGTGGGAGAGTAGGTCGTTGCCGGGATTTTGAGCCCGCCGCTTTGCGGCGGGCTTCTTTATAGCGGGGCCTCTTTTGTCCGCCCGGCCCGGTTCACGGGCCATTCGGAACAGGCTCCGGATGCCGGTGCCGGCCGTCCGAGCAGGGCGGGGAGTGTGTGATAGCATGAATAAAGAGGCGTTCTTGTGTCCATCTGAGCTTTGAGGGTCGGTCGCGATGTCGGGTCATTCCAAGTGGAGCACGATCAAGCACAAGAAAGCTGCGGCTGATGCCAAGCGCGGCAAGTCCTTTACCAAGATCATCCGCGAGATCACCGTGGCGGCCCGGGACGGCGGCGGCGACCCGGACGGCAACCCGCGCCTGCGCACCGCCATGCTGGCGGCGCGTGGCGTGAACATGCCCGCCAGCAACATCAAGCGGGCGATCCAGAAGGGGACCGGTGAGCTGGCCGGAACTTCATATGTGGAGGTTGTCTACGAGGGTTATGCCCCCGGCGGGGTTGCCCTGATGCTGCAGGTGATGACCGACAACCGTAACCGCACCCTGGCCGAAATCCGTCATCTGTTCTCCAAGCATGGCGGTAACCTGGGGGAGGCCAACTGTGTCTCCTGGATGTTCGAGAAGAAGGGGTACTGGGTGGTGCCGAGAGCCGGCGTGGACGAGGAGAAGCTCTTCGAGCTGGCCATCGAGGCGGGGGCCGAGGACCTTGTGGAGGATGGCCAGAGCTTCGAGATCTACTCGGCGCCCGAAAACTACGAGAAAGTCCACGAAGCGCTCACACAACGCAACATCCCGGTCGCGGCCTCCGAGCTGGCCATGACAGCCAAGACCACGGTTCACATCGAGGGCAGGCAGGCGAAGCAAGTGCTCAGGATGATGGAAGCCCTCGAGGATCACGATGACGTGCAGCACGTCTGGGCCAACTTCGACATCGACGAATCGGAAATCGCTGAAAGCTGAACGCAACGCTGTTTCCCCCTGCGAACGCATCCTGGGGATCGATCCCGGAAGCACCGCGACCGGCTGGGGTGTGCTCGAGCGCCGGGGTCGCGCCTGGCGCGTGGCGGGCCACGGTGTGCTGCGGGCCAGCGCACGGGAGGAACTGCCCGCCCGGCTGCGCAGCCTGCATGAAAAGCTGAGCGACCTTCTCGATTTATGGCAGCCCGGTGAGGCGGCTGTCGAGGACCTGTTTCATGCCCGCAACGCGCGCACCACTCTCACCCTCGGGCATGCCCGGGGGGTGATCCTGCTGGCGCTGTCCCAGCACGGCCTGTCTCCGATCTCTTACGCTGCGCTCACCGTTAAGCAGGCCATCACCGGCTCCGGTTCCGCGGAGAAAATCCAGGTGAAGCAATGGTTGTGCCGGTGGCTGGAGATCAGACCGGAAGGCCTCTCCACCGATGCCTCTGACGCTCTGGCCGTGGCGCTATGCCACGCGCGCTCACGCACGTGGCCCCAACCCCGGGCGCCGTCGAAGTCGCTCGTTCGCGCTGGGGTACGGCGGTCATGAGGCAGCGGGCATGGGTGATCGCCGTGGCAGCGGCAGCGGTGTTGCTCCTGGGGCTCGCCTGCCTGTTCTACGTTCCGGGCTCGAGCCGCGGCGTCCTCGAAAAAGGTGATTCCAGCCTGCGGGTCGAGCTCAGCCCGGGCCTGCACTTCCGCTGGCCGCCCTTTGCGCCGGTGAGCCTTTATCCGACCGTGGCCCTGCGCCTCGAGGGAGAGCTCGATGCAGCCAGCCGAGAGGGAGCGGTCATCGAGATGCGGTACAGCCTGAACGTACGGCTGCTGGATGGTGGACTGGAGGCTGTTCACCGGGCCCGCTCCGGCCGGCCGCTCGTTGTTTTCCTGAAGGAGCGTGCCGAGAGCGCGGCCCGTGCCACGGCCCTGTCGCGTCCGTTGCCGGAGTTGCTGACACCGGGCGCCATCCAGGCACTACGAGAGGCGCTTCAAGAAACATTCGATCCGCTCGGAGTATGGATCGATCCGGAAGCCCGTCTGACCTGGGCGGTGCCCCTCTCACCGGAACGCCGCGCGCAGCTGGCCTCGCTGCGGGAGCAGATGCAGGATACGGGGTTGAAGATCCTGCTGGTGGGACTGGATGGCGCCGACTGGGATTTGATTGATCAGCTCGATGAAAGGGGTGAGGTGCCGAACCTGTCGCGCCTCAAACGTGAAGGAGCCTGGGGCTCCCTGGTGTCGGATGGCCCGTTGCTGTCGCCCCTGCTGTGGACGACGATCGCCACGGGCCGCTCGCCCGACGTTCACGGCGTCATGGACTTTCTCATGAAGGATCCCGCCAGCGGACGCATGGTTCCGATCTCCGCCTCGTTCCGCCGGGTCAAGGCGTTGTGGAACATCCTCACAGACTTCGGCCTGGAGAGCGATTTCGTGGCCTGGTGGGCGACCTGGCCAGCCGAGCCAATCGCCGGCACCATGGTCTCCGATCGGCTTTCCTACTCGCTGTTTCCGTTCGTCAAGCAGGAGGCGCCCTCATACGGCACGACCTACCCGGAGGAGTACCTGGACGAGATTCGCTCCCGGCTGGTCGGCGATGATGACATCGCCTACGACGAGGTCAAACGCTTTGTGGAGGTTACCCGGGAGGAGTTCTGGAAGCTGCGCTCCTGGGTGGCGGAGCGACCCCGCGCCGCCTATCGACACCCCGTGAACCATCTAACCCGCATTCTGGCGGCCACACGCAACTACCACACCATCGCCCTGGATCTCCTGGCGAAGGGGCAGCGACGGCTCACGGCCGTCTACTATCAGGGCATTGATGAGATCAACCATCGCTTTGCCCATTTCGCACCGCCGCGCATGGATCGAATCAGCGAGGAGGAGTTCCGGCAGTACTCCCTCACCCTGGAACGCTTCTACAGGTACCAGGACGAATTGCTGGGTGAGCTTCTGGAGCGGGTGGACGAGAACACGGTGGTCATCGTTCTCTCGGATCATGGTTTCGCCAACGGCATCGAGCGCCCCCGTGATGCCACACCTTCGATTGAGGGCCGGCCCGCGAAGTGGCACATCCGCGAAGGCATCCGTATCCTGAGCGGTCCGGTCATCCAGGCCGGTGCTCTCGGAGAGGGACACCAGATGGACGTGGCGCCCACGGTGCTGCGGCTCCTCGGGGTGCCCCGCGCCGAGGATCTGCAGGGCCAGGTCTGGGAGAACGCAATCGATCCCGGCTGGTTGGAACGATTCAAGCCGCGCACCATCGCCTCGTATGACGATCTCGGGAGCATCCTGGCCGTTTCCTCGACCGGCGGCGGCGTCGGAGCCCAGGAAATGATCGAGAACCTGCGGCGGCTCGGGTATATCGGTGGCGGAGATTCACCGGACGATTCCGGTGAGGAAGCTGATCACTTGTCCCCGCCCCCAGCGGACGGATCACCGCCGGGAGGCTCTGAAACTCTGGCTGGAAATGAAACCGTTCCATCCCCGCCGGCCGGGACGACTGCCTCGTATCATGGCAACCTGGCGGGCATCCTGCTTCGCAAGGGTGACCTGGACGGCGCTGAGCGGGAATACCGTGTGGCCCTGGCCAAGATGCCGCATTTCGGGCCGGCGCTCGGAGGGCTGGCAGAGATCGAGCACCGCCGGGGCCGCCCGGAAGAGGCTCTGGGTCTGGCTCTGGAGGGGCTCCAGCATAGTCCGGACCCTGACGAGACGTTGATCCTGGCGGTGACGAGACTGTTCCTGCAGCTCGACCGTGCCGAGGAGGGGGCGCAGAGGATGGGAGATTTGGTACGCCGGGTGCCGCGGCGGGTGGCTCCGCGGGTCTGCCAGGGCATCCTGCTCCTCAAGGCGGGCAAGGGCAGCGAGGCTGAGCAGGTCCTCAAGCGGGCGTTGAAGGTGGATCCGGGATCGGTCGGCGCGCTCCAGGAGCTGTTCGAACTTTACGAGGAGCAGGAGAGGCTGCCCGATCTCGAGCGCGCGCTGCTTTCGGCCCTGGAGGGGAACCCGCGCTCGGTGCCGCTTCGTAACTGGCTCGCCTGGGTGCGAGAGGCAAGGGGTGACAGGGAAGCGGCCGAAGCTTACTTTCGCGACGCCCTCGAGGATGACCCTGACCATGTCGAGACGCTCGTGAACCTGGGTAGCCTGCTCATCGACGTCGAGCGTCTCGAGGAAGCGGTGGCGCTTCTGCGCCGGGCGCTGGATCTTGATGGAGCGCGCTGGCAGAGCCGCGTCAACCTGATCATCGCGTTCGGCAAGCTCGGACGTGCGGATGAGGCTCGGGCCATGTTTGACGATGTCGAGGAAATAGATCGTGAACGCACCGAGCTGCTCAATGCCATAGCTTACGCGTATTATCTCAACGGCGAGCGCCAGCGGGCTCTGGGTTTTGTCGAGCGGTCCCTCGCCGTCGAGCCCCAGCAACCCCAGGTGCAGCGGCTGCGTGAAACCCTTCTCGAGAGCAGCTGACAGCGGACATGATCGCTTACCTCGAAGGCAAGCTGACCCGGCGGCGGCCGGATGACCTGATCATTTCGGTGGGTGGGGTGGGCTACCGGGTGGTGGTGCCGCTCTCCACTTATAGTGCCCTGCCCGCCGATGGAGAGATCGCATCTCTCTTCATCCACACCCACGTCCGCGAGGACATCCTGGCACTGTACGGGTTCGCCACCGAGATGGAACGGGATGTCTTCGAGGCGCTCATCACGGTGAGCGGTATCGGCCCGCGGCTGGCGACGAACATCCTTTCGGGGGTGGATGCGCCCGACCTGCTGCAGGTGATCGCCGAGCGGGATCTGCAGCGTCTGCAGAGCATCCCCGGCGTTGGCCGCAAGACCGCCGAGCGCATCGCCGTGGAGCTTGCCGAGAGGGCTCGCCGGCTCTCAGCCGGCGTCGCTCGAGACCCGGAGGCCGGCCGCCTGGATGCCGATCTGGTGTCGGCCCTGGTCAATCTCGGTTTCTCGAGCAGCCAGGCGGAGCGCGCGGGGCGTGATGCCCGCCAGGCGCTGGCGAGCGGAGCCTCTCTGGCCGAAATGGTCCGGGAGGCGCTGCGCCGCGTTTCCAGCAGGCCTTGAGCTGGGCACTGCGCCTTCCTTTACGCCGCGGCCATGTTTCGAAGCCTAAATCCCCCCCGGAGCGCGAAAGGCGCAAGATCGAACGGAGTATAATGGCTCGGCCTGGAGGGTGTGTGGACGGAGAGCTGCTCGAGAGACAGGCAGGCGAGGATGAGAGGCGGGTCGAGACCGCGCTGAGGCCGCGCTCGCTCGAGGAGTACCTCGGCCAGAAGCAGATTGTCGACAACCTCCGGGTCTTCCTCGAGGCGGCCCGTCAGAGGGGCGAGCCGCTCGACCATGTCCTGCTCGCCGGACCTCCCGGGCTGGGCAAGACCACGCTGGCCCATGTCATCGCTCACGAGATGGGCGCCTCGATCCGGGCCACCTCGGGTCCCGCCATCGAGCGCGCCGGCGATCTGGCCGCCATCCTGACCCACCTCGAGCCCCTGGACGTCTTCTTCATCGACGAGATCCACCGCCTGAGCCCGACCCTCGAGGAGATCCTTTACGCTGCCATGGAAGACTTCCAGCTCGATCTGGTGGTCGGCCAGGGTCCCACCGCCCGCTCGGTCAAGCTCGATCTGCCTCGCTTTACCCTGATCGGGGCCTCCACGAGGGTGGGACTCCTCACGTCCCCTCTGCGCGAACGGTTCGGCATCGTGCATCATCTGGAGTATTACCCGGAGGGCGATCTACGCCAGATTCTGAAGCGCTCCGCGGGTCTTCTGGATGTGAGCCTTGTGGACGGCGCTGCCTCCGAGATCGCCCGGCGTTCGCGCGGCACGCCGCGCATCGCCAACCGGCTGCTTCGCCGCGTCCGGGATTTTGCCCAGGTCGATGCGGTCGAGAAGATCGATGCGGCGGTGGCGCGTCACGCGCTCGAGCGCCTCCAGGTGGACGAGTACGGGCTCGACGAGGTCGACCGGAGGTTCCTGGTGGCGATTGGAGAGAAGTTCGGCGGTGGGCCCGTGGGCCTGAACACGCTCTCGGCCGCCATCGGAGAAGAAAAAGACACCATCGAGGAGTTCATCGAACCGTACCTCGTGCAGATCGGCTTCGTCGATCGAACCCCCAGGGGCCGCTGCGCCACGCCCCGGGCCCTGCGGCATCTCGGTCTCGAGCCGGGCCGGCAGCGCCCCGCCCCGCGCCAACGCCGCCTGCTCGACTGACACCGGTAGCTCAGCTCCCCATCTCCACACCCGCCTCGAGCCACCAGCGTACCGCGTAGCCACACCGGCCGCAGCCAATAGTCAGTTGTTACCGGAAGTTTCCGCGCCCAAAAGCAAGAGGCCCTTCCCCGGGGGGGAAGGGCCTCTTGAAACTTGGCTCGCCTGAGCCCTGGCCGGTTACGGGGCCAGGTTCTGGCGCAGGCTCCGGTTCGACGTGAAGCCCAGGTTCTCCGGCGTCGGGAACGCGTGCCCGGCCAGGTAGAACAGGGAGTTGCCGACTGCCGGCTCGATCACGTCCGTGTTGGCCACAGGAATCGGGGTTCCCGGGGTCTGCTGTACCTCCGTGGAGAACAGGGCGCCATAGTCGGTCGCCAGGCCCGTTCCGGTGTTCACCAGACCCGTACCCGAGCAGCCCGCCGGTGGTGTGCCGCTGCGGACCATGCCGCAGAACACGTCGTAGCCGGGGAACATGCCGGGTCCCTGCAGCTCGAGCTGGGACACGGCGTCGAACGACAGGATAGGCGCTGAGTGTGCCACCCACGCCAGGACAATCGACTCTCCGGTGGCTCCATCGTAGACCGCTACCGTGGTGCTGGCGCTCGCCGAGCAACCCGGGTTGGAGGAGCAGCTGAGCTCCGCCGTGTAGGTCGTGTTTCCACGTGGAGCAACCACGAGCCTGAAGTCGGTCGAGAGCGGCTTGACCTCCGCGCCGTTGGCGAGCCAGCGAACGCGTGTCTCACCGCTCACGCAGTTGGTGGCCACGCCCTCGGCTGTGAGCTCGACCGTGGCGCCGGTTGCACCGGTGGAGTTGGTCGAGGCCACGATGTTCGCCCCGATCACCGCGCACGAGGCGCCCTGGCCGGTGGTCGGATCAAGCGGGCAGGTCGCCGTCCCGTCCTCCAGGTCGATGCTGAAGACGATCTCCTGCGGAATCAGGCCGCTGATCTTCACGTCGTCGATGTACCAGCCGTCATCAAAAGAGGCAGATGGCGGGTTGAACGGCGTACTCGTGGTTTCGAGGTACGAGTCGAAGACATCCCGGCCGTCGAGCGTGCTGGTGATGTAGCGGATCTGCACGTGGCGGCCGGCATACCGATCCAGCGAGACCGAGGTGAAGGCCCACACGCCCACGCCGGCGTTGCCGCGGGCGACCCGATCCGGACGGCGCTCGGCCGGGTTGGTCTTGGCCGCAATCGATCCGCAGTCGTTGAAGCCGTTGTTGTCACCGTCCTGGCACTGGTCGCTGATCCCCTTGGCGGATCCCTGGGCGAGGTAGGTGAACAGCGGCGAGCACATCGTCGTCTCCCGGTCCTCCTGGCTCAACGGGTTGATGTCGTCACCAGGCTCATAGCTCGGCGTGAAGTAGAGGGTGTCCTGCACGCCGTCGTACGGGTTGATGTTCGGCTCGATCCGCTCCCAGGGGCCGAAGTTCGTCCCCAGGCCGAACTCCAGGTCGGCCCGTAGCTGGACGGCAACAAACTCATCGGCGGTCTCGGTCACGAAGCCGGTGAAGCACTCGTGGTCGCACATCTCGATAATGTGCCAGAACGACAGGGCCAGTGGCTGCTCCTCCGTCCCGGACAGGTTCAGGTTCAGGCCCTCCGGACGATCCAGGACGAAGGCGTTGACGCACTGCAGGCAGTAAACGTCACCGCGGGTGACATCGTCCGTTCCGGGCACCGGGAAGACGTGCCGGCCCCAGTGCAGGGAGTTGAAGCCGCCGAAAGCCTTCGGCAGGTTGCTGAGCGTGTTCACGTCGGTGCCGGCGATGTCGGACGTATCCCTGGTGTGGATGTGCCAGTCCATGAAATCCGGTCTGACGCCGCCTGGCTCGCCGCCGAGCTCGTCCGACGGGCAGACTAGGCGGCTGCCGGCGCCCACCACGCTGGCCCGGCCACGCGATTCGGGGAAGATGTTGGTGCTGCCCGGCTGCGGCGTCTCGTTGACGATCCTCAGGTACGGCTGTTACGTCAGTGGAATCGTCCACTCGTCTAAGCCGGGATCACCGTTTCCGGGAACGAGGCAGGC
>JAPUKU010000162.1 GCA_027295505.1 Acidobacteriota bacterium | reverse complement strand
GCTGACGGTGTTCCTGGGGTTGTGCGGCGTCCTGCTGCCGTACTATCTGGTGCAAACCCTTCAGTACTCCATCCGTGTGGAGCGCCTCGAGCAGGAAAACACCGGGCTTCGGGAGGCCAACACCCGCTTCGACGAGTCGCTGGCCGAGCTCAAGGATTACGTCACAGAGTTCGAGAACAAGTCTTACAAGTTTGCCATGATGGTGGGTGTGGAGGAGCTTCCGGGCAGGAACGAGGCGGCGGGAGGATCGGGTTTCGGGCCAGCGCCCGCAGGGGCGCCGTCGGTAACCGAGCTCCGGAGCGAGTTGACGCAGTTACGGGAACGCACGCAGGCGCTTCGTGGCAGCTACTCGGTGCTCGAGAAGGCGTACCAGGACCAGTCGCTGTTGCTGGCATCGACTCCGTCCATCTTGCCGGTGAAAGGAATTCTGGGCCACGGTTTCGGATGGCGGCGCGATCCGTTCACGGGGCAGAGAGAGTTTCACACGGGGATCGACATCTCGGCGCCCACGGGGCGTAAGGTGCTGGCTCCGGCGGATGGGATCGTGGTCAAGGTCTCACGGGTGCGGGGATATGGCCGAGTGCTCTACCTGTCCCACGGCAACGGGATCATGACGCATTACGGCCATTTGAGCGAGTTCAACGTGAAGCTTGGCCAGAAGGTGGGCCGGGGGGGCGTGATCGGTTTCGTGGGGAGCACCGGCCGCAGCACGGGTCCGCACCTGCATTACGAAGTCATGGTGCACAACCAGAAGGTCAACCCGATGAAGTACATCCTCGAAAACCTGCCCAGCATCTAGAAACACGGCCGGGTCTCTGCGATTGATATCTCCGGCCCCGTTCCCGCCTCCCGTCACACCCGGTTGTAGCCCCCTCAGGGCAGAGAAGTCTTGACAGGCTGGGCACTTACGCATTATAAAGGAGGATCAAACATTACCTCCGCGAGGCCTACCTAGAGCGGATGCTCAACACCCTCCTTACTCGAATCTTCGGCAGCAAAGGCGAGCGCGATATGCGGAAGCTGCAGCCGAAGGTGGAAGCCATCAACGCCCTGGAGCCACGCCTGCGCACGCAGAGCGACGCCGAGCTCGCCTCCCACACCGGCCAGTTCCGCCAAAAGCTCGAGAACGGCGCAACTCTCGACGACCTGCTGATCGAGGCGTTTGCTGTCGTGCGGGAGGTGGCCCGCCGGACCGTGTCGATGCGTCACTTCGATATGCAGCTGATTGGCGGCATGGTGCTCCATCAGGGCAAGATTGCCGAGATGAAAACTGGCGAGGGAAAGACGCTGGTCGCCACCTTGCCGGCCTACCTCAACGCCCTCGAAGGCAAGGGCGTCCACCTTATCACCGTCAACGACTACTTGGCCCGGCGCGACGCCGAGTGGATGGGGCCCATCTACAAGCTGCTTGGAATGGAGCTTGGAATCATCCAACACTCTCTGGGCGAGCCCGAGCGCAAGAAGGCTTATGCCACCGACATTGCCTACGGGACAAACAACGAGTTCGGCTTCGATTACCTGCGAGATAATATGAAGTACAGCCTGGGCACCATGGTCCAGCGCAAGCACAACTATGCCATCGTGGACGAGGTGGACAGCATCCTCATCGACGAAGCGCGTACGCCATTGATCATCTCGGGCCCGAGCGAAGAGTCAACCGACAAGTATTATCGTATTGACAAGGTTATTCCCCGCCTGAAGAAGGGGGAGGACTACCAGGTCGAGGAGAAGACACGTACCGTGTTCCTGACCGAAGAAGGCACCGACAAAGCACAGGGCATTCTAGGGATCGACAACCTTTACGATCCGGTTCACCTCGAGAACGTTCACCATTTGAATCAGGCGCTGCGGGCCCACGCGTTGTTCAAGCGTGATGTGGATTACATGGTGAAGGATGGCCAGGTTGTCATTGTGGACGAGTTTACCGGCCGGCTCATGCCTGGCCGGCGCTGGAGCGACGGTCTGCACCAGGCGGTCGAGGCAAAGGAGGGGGTGCGCATTGAGCGCGAAAATCAGACGCTCGCCACGATCACCTTTCAGAACTACTTTCGCATGTATTCCAAGCTGGCGGGTATGACCGGAACCGCCGACACGGAAGCGGTTGAGTTCGACAACATCTACAAGCTGGAAGTGGTGGCCATCCCTCCAAACCGCACTCTCATCCGGAACGAGCATCCCGATCTGGTGTATCGCACCGAAGGTGAGAAATTCCAGGCTGTGGTGGAGGAGATTGCCGAGCTCCACGAAAAGGGACAGCCGGTGCTGGTGGGAACCATCACCATCGAGAAATCGGAGGGCCTGAGCGGTCTGTTGCGGCGACGCGGCATTCCGCACGTCGTGCTGAACGCCAAGTACCACGAGAAGGAGGCAGATATCGTGGCCCAGGCCGGTCGTCTGGGTGCGGCAACCATCGCCACCAATATGGCGGGTCGGGGCACGGATATTCTCCTGGGAGGCAATCCGGCCCGGCTGGCTCCGGCCCTGCTCCAGAAGCGGGGGGTGGCGCCGGATCAGGCTACTCAGGAACAGCAGCAGGTAGCTCTCGAAGAAGCTCGAAAGCTGACGGATGAGGAGCACGCCAAGGTGGTCGAACTCGGTGGCCTGCACATCATCGGCACGGAACGCCACGAGAGCCGGCGCATCGACAACCAGCTGCGCGGCCGCTCCGGACGCCAGGGCGATCCCGGTTCGTCCCGGTTCTATCTTTCCCTGGAGGACGAACTGCTGCGTATCTTCGGCAGCGAACGCATCTCGGGGTTGATGAAGCGTCTCGGTATGGAAGAAGGTATGCCCATTTTTCACCCCATGATCAATCGTTCCATTGAACGGGCTCAGACCCAGGTGGAGGCACGCAACTTCGGGACCCGCAAGCATTTGCTCGAGTACGACGATGTCATGAACAAGCAACGCGAGGAGATCTACCGCCTCCGCCGGGAGCAGCTCGAGGGGGGCAACCATCGTGACTATGTTCTAGGCAAGGCGCAGGACATTCTCGACTGGCTGCTCGACGCTCATGCCAGCACCGACATTGACGCTTCCGAGTGGACGCTTCCGGAACTCTGGCGTGAGCTCATACAGAGATTCGGATTGACTCTGGATGAGGCGGAACGTGACAGATTGGCGTCGCTCAACCGTGACCAGCTTCAGAAGGAGTTGAGCGACGCCGTTCTTACACGCTATACCGATAAGGAGAAGGAATTCGGCCAGGAAGCGATGCGCCAGCATGAGCGTTACATCATGCTCAGCATCATCGACTCCCACTGGAAGGATCACCTTCTGGCCATGGATCACCTGAAGGAAGGGATCGGGCTGCGGGGTTACGGTCAGCGGGATCCTCTGGCCGAGTACAAACGCGAATCCTTTGACATGTTCGTCGCTATGAAGGAGCGCCTGGAGGATGACATCGTCCGATACCTCTTCCTCCTTTCTGCGGAGCCGGCACAGGAAGTCCGTCAGCGCGAGCGTGTCAAGGATCGACATCTGGTCTACAGTGCACCCTCAAAGGAAGGGGGCGCGACGACCACCCGGCGCACCGGCGCCCGTGTGGGTCGCAATGAGCCGTGCCCCTGCGGCAGCGGCAAGAAGTATAAACGCTGCTGCGCGTTGGGCGAAGTGCGCTCCGGAGCCTGAGTCATGCGCCGCATCAAACAATCGGGCCTCGATCGCCTGAATCTTCTGCTGAACGTGAAGGATCTGGAGGACGGCCTTGGCCTCGATCGGAAGAGCTTCGAGATCACCGATGCTGACTTGCGCTTCCCGTGCCCTCTGCATGCACCACCGGCGTCGGAACCATGCACTGTAAGCATTGATCGAGTCACGCGCTACGGTTCCTGCCGACATGGCCGTTGCTCGTTCGTTCAGGGCGGATCGTTGTTGTGGCTATACAGCCGCGTTTTGCGGCAGGATATCGCTGATGTCGCGGAAGCGCTGGCTTCTCAAAAGAAGATGCATCTGGAGTATGAGTTCTGGATCGGTGATACGCCTGCAGCTCAGACCGACAGCTTCAAGTACGTCGAGTCGGAAGCGAAGGGCAAGCGCGAGATGATCCCGGCTGCAGATGTCGCAGGCTTCGTGCAAAGCCAAGCAGGGGACGCACGAGTGTCGCCTTTACGCACCGAGGTCCACGAGGTCGGGCAGGTGCGGCAGCGCCGCGAGAGTGGCAATCTGCCGCTACTTGGAAACCTGTACGCGGTATTCCGGGCGCCGACCCTGCGCGGTTCCAGAGGTGCTGCGGAAGGGCTGGATCTGGCGCTGGCGGACGCGCGCTTTTTCTGCGACCAGCTGAAGGAGCGCTATCACGTACCCGAGGGAGCAATCAGCTTTTACTTCTGCGCCGAAGGCGTGCACGTTGAGATTGATTACCGCGTGTTCGGTGCCCAACCGGAACCCAAGCTGGCCCAGGTCTACCGGCGTCTGGCTTTTCATCTTGCGGGCGTGGATGAGAAGTCGCCGCCCCGGCCATTGCCAGGAGGTGGAAGCGGTCATCCTGCACGCTGCCCGACTCTGGCACAGGACGCCTACGTGCACGATTTTCTTTGGCAGGCGGAAGGATCAAAGAGCAGCAGCCCAGCCCTCTACAAGGTGTGGACTTCTTTCCGGGAGATCCAGGTGAAGGACGGGCGCTATCTTCGTGAGCTTGCCAGAGAGGCGCGCCAGCCGCTGGATCCCCCGTTGAGGTTGTCGATGGAGCGCAAGGCCCGCGGCCTTTACCTCTTTGGCCTGGAGTCGGAGACGGGAACCACGCCTCTGACATTCAAGTTGCTCGGAGAAGATCTGCCAGTTCGTGCCGCACGCAGCGCCAGGCGCGTGAAAAACATGGCAAGTGCCTCGACGGTCGGCACGAGCTCCGAAGCGGGTGAAATCTTTGCCCCTGCCGCCGTGTCTGCCCCGGTGATGGCGGATGAGAAACGGGCGGCACGTGCGCCCTTGGCGCGCAAGGAGACTTCCGTGATGGCCGACAAGACCACGAGCCCTGAGGGCCCTCCGAAAGAGAGCGTAGCGGTGGCGCCCCCTCCGGGAGACTCGAGGCCACCGCCCTCCGAGAGCAGCGCGGCCGACCTCCTGGCTCGGCTGACCTCGCGAGATTTCGCTCCGATACCTGTAACGGCTTTTGGCTCCAAGACGAATCCAGGGACCGGCCTGAACCATGTACTACAGGGGGGCTTCCACGTCGGCCAGGTCGTGAGTCTCGTGGGTGCAAGCGGTGAGGGCAAGACCAGCTTTGCGCTGCAGATTGCCTCCGGAGTTGCCTTTGACAATCTTCAGCGCGAGCGTGACAGTCAGCCCACCGTGCCGGTTCTCTACCTCTCCGGCCAAATGCGACCTGAGGCGCTGCTGCTCAAGACCCTCTCGAGGATCGGCAAGGTGGATGCCGGAGAGATTCTGAGCGGGAAGAACAAGCCAAAAGAGCTCCAGGACGCCATGCGAATTTACCAGTCGTTTCATCGCCACATCAGTGTCCAGGTGGCCGCGCCGGACCCCGATCTGGAACGCCTGAGGCGTGAGATTGATCAGTTGATGCGGCAGCAGGCACGCGCCGTATTGTTGGTGATCGATCCTTTGACGTCGCTGGCCGGGTGGGGGACTGCCATGCAGGAGGAATCCGCTCAGCTCTGTCGGCGCCTGACAGCTCTGGCGCATGAGCTTCCTATTGCCGTACTGGTGATCCTTTCGTGCCCGCCGGCTGGCCGGGCAGGACCCCTCGACTACCTGGAGTCGATGGTGCCCGTGAGCGAGTGGACCGACGTGATGCTTGGTATCAAGACCGATCCTGAGATCGAACGCGCCGGAGGAGTTCTCAGTCTAGATGAGCGCCTGGGCTGGAAGAAAGATTGGAAGGCGGAACTGCGCCGCAAGGCTGATGGCGCGCCTCTCAAGAGGGGCGGAATCGACTACCGGGACATGTGGAAGACCGAGTACTCGGTGCTCATGACCCTGAAGTCACGCTGGCAAACCCTGACACACACAGCGTACTACTTTCACAAAGCACTACACCGCTTCGAGGAGATCTGAAGGTGATCAGGGAGGAGGAAGTTTGGTGATGCTGCAAGACGATCTGCTCGAGGGGCTTACGTTCGATGACGTCCTATTGTGTCCGATGCGTTCGGATATCCTGCCCACTGACACGGATGTCTGTACGCACCTGACTCGAACCATCTCATTGAACATCCCGCTCACCAGCGCCGCCATGGACACCGTCACCGAGTCCCCGATGGCAATAGCCATGGCGCAGCAGGGCGGGCTTGGAGTCATCCATCGCAACATGTCGATCGAGGCTCAGACGCACGAAGTTGACCGCGTAAAGCGATCCGAGAGCGGCATGATCGTCGATCCGATCACGGTGCGGCCGGAGAGCCCGATCCACGATGCGCTCGAGCTCATGTCACGCTATCGAATCTCAGGTGTACCGGTCACTGACAAGAATGGAACCCTGGAGGGCATACTCACCAATCGGGATCTGCGCTTCGAGAGCCGCACGGAGCTTCCGGTTTCCGCCCTGATGACCCAAGGGCGCGATCGTCTGATCACTGTGCCCGAAGGGATTGGTTTTGACGACGCCAAAGCGCTTCTGCACAAACACCGCATCGAAAAGCTATTGGTGGTTGACAAGGACTACAAGCTCAAGGGCCTGATCACCGTGAAGGACATCCAGAAGGTAATCAAGTACCCCAATGCCTGCAAGGACGAGCTGGGGCGCTTGCGGGTGGGAGCGGCGGTCGGTGTCTCGGGAGAGGCCCTGGAGCGTGCCGCGGCTCTCATTGAAGCACAGGTGGATGTCCTGGCGGTCGATACCGCGCACGGTCACAGCAAGAACGTGATCGAGACCGTGCAGCAGATCAAGAAGAAGCATCCCGAGATTCAGATCATCGCCGGAAACATCGCTACGGCGGAGGCGACGCGGGACCTCATCAAGGCCGGAGCGGATGCCATCAAAGTGGGCATGGGGCCGGGCTCTATCTGCACGACCCGCATTGTCAGCGGAGCGGGCATGCCGCAGATTACCGCCATCGCCGCCTGTCGCCGCGCCGCCGAGCGCGACGGTCTACCCATCATCGCAGATGGAGGAATCAAGTTTTCCGGCGATATCACCAAGGCGCTCGCCGCCGGTGCCAGTTCGGTCATGGTCGGGAACCTGTTCGCGGGGACGGAAGAGGCGCCGGGCGAGCTGGTGCTCTACCAGGGGCGCACGTTTAAGACGTACCGCGGCATGGGCTCCATGGGAGCCATGGCCAAGGGCAGCCGGGATCGCTACGGACAGCAGGACCTCGAGCGCGACAGCGAGCTGGTTCCGGAAGGGATTGAGGGAAGGGTTCCGTACAAGGGAGACCTTTCCGTGCTGGCCACGCAGCTCGTCGGGGGACTCAGAGCCGGAATGGGTTATTGCGGCTGCCGCACGATTCAGGAGCTGCAGGAGAAAGCCCGTTTCCTGCGCATCACCCCCGCGGCCCTCCGCGAAGGGCACGTGCACGACGTCATCATCACCAAAGAAGCCCCGAACTATCGTCTGGAGCCCTGAACCGTCCCGGGACTCCGGCCCGGCTCCGGCGGTGCGGGAGGTCCGGGCACCCGTGTGGCAGGCTCCTGGCGTGGTCGTCCGGAGAGGAGGTGTGGCGCCGGCCGGGGATTCCTCTAAAACGGTGTAGAATGTGGAAGATGCAGCGTATGGATGAGTCCGGGGGAGCTCGATGAAGCTGCCGATCTATCTCGATCACCACGCCACCACGCCCGTCGACCGCCGGGTGTTGGAGCGCATGCTGCCCTACTTCACCGAAGACTTCGGCAACGCCGCCAGTCGTAGCCACAGCCTGGGGTGGCGGGCCGAGGAAGCCGTGGAGTGGGCCCGCAGCCAGGTCGCCGATCTGATCGGAGCCTCACCCAAGGAGATCATCTTCACGAGCGGTGCCACTGAGGCGAACAATCTGGCACTTCTGGGCGCTGCGGAAATGTACCGGGAGAAGGGTGATCACATCATCACCCAGGTCACCGAGCACAAGGCGGTGCTCGACACCGCTAAGAGGTTGCAGCAACTTGGATACCGGCTCACGTTCCTTCCAGTTGACCCACACGGCCGGGTGGATCCGGACGATCTGCGCAAAGCTCTTGATCGTCGCACGCTTCTGGTGTCAATCATGTTCGCAAACAATGAGGTGGGCACGCTGCAACCGATCGCCGATCTGGCTCGTACCGCCCGCGAGCAGGGAGCCCTGTTTCACTCCGATGCGGCTCAGGCGCCGGCGTTGGTACCGATTGATGTGGAGGCGATGGGGATCGACCTGCTGTCGCTGTCGGCGCATAAGGCGTATGGTCCCAAAGGAATCGGGGCACTTTACGTACGGCGAAAGAACCCCCGCGTCAGGCTGGCCCCGCAGATGTTCGGTGGCGGTCATGAACGGGGAATGCGGTCGGGAACCTTGCCTGTGCCGGGCCTCGTCGGGTTCGGGACAGCGTGCGAGATTGCAGCAGCAGAGCGTGACACCGATGCCAGGCGCCTTCACGATCTGGCCCGGAGGCTGCATGACGGTATCCGCGATCGCCTCGATGAGGTCTATCTGAACGGCCATCCCACGGAGCGGCTGCCCAACAACCTGAACCTGTCATTCGCCTACGTGGAGGGGGAAGCCCTGATGATGGGCATGACGGATATCGCTGTCTCCTCGGGTTCGGCCTGCTCATCTGCGAGCCTCGAGCCCTCGTACGTCCTCAAGGCTCTCGGTGTGGGGGATGATCTGGCCCACACCTCGATCCGCTTCGGTCTAGGCCGCAGCACGACCCGTGAGGAGATTGACTACGCCGCCGGGCGGGTCACCGAGATCGTATTGCGTTTGCGGGAGCTCTCGCCTCTGTACGAGATGGCTAAGCAGGGAATGGATCTCAAGAAGATCTCCTGGAAGTCCGGTTGAATGGCAGGTGCGGAGGCGCGGCATTTTTACCGCGCACCGCACGGATGGAGAGGTTGTGGTCTACAGCGAACAGGTGCTCGACCACTACAACAATCCACGCAACGTCGGCAGCCTCGACAAGAACGATCCACAGGTCGGGACGGGGCTCGTCGGTGCGCCCGAGTGCGGCGATGTCATGCGGCTCCAGATCCGCATCGGTGCCAGCGGTGCGATCAAGGAGGCGTGCTTCAAGACCTTCGGCTGTGGCAGCGCCATAGCCAGCAGCAGCCTGGCCACAGACTGGATCAAGGGCAAGACTGTTGATGAGGCCCTGAAGATTCGTAACTCTGATATCGTGCGTGAGCTCAACCTTCCGCCAGTGAAGATTCATTGTTCGGTGCTCGCCGAAGACGCAATTCGAGCAGCCATCAACGATTACCTGGAGAAGAGCCGCAAGGCCCACTCTTGAGCCAGACCCTGGATCTTGTCGTACTCGGTGGCGGACCCGGAGGCTATGTGGCCGCCATCCGCGCCGCCCAACTCGGCCTGCGAACGGCGCTCGTCGAGCGTGAACGCCTGGGAGGAGTCTGTTTGCACTGGGGGTGCATTCCCACCAAGGCACTCCTTCGAAACGCGGAGCTCTTCCGTGCCGCGCAGCGGGGTGAAGAGTTCGGCTGGAGCAGCGGATCGTTACGATACGATCCGGCCCGGGGGGTGGCGCGAAGCCGCAAGGCCAGTGCAACCCTGATGCAGGGCATCGAATACTTGATGAAGAAGCACGGGATCGAGGTGCACACCGGCTCCGGACGTCTGACAGGGAAGGATCGTCTCGAGGTGCTGGACGAACAGGGGAAGCCCTTGCACGAACTCCGCAGCCGGTTCGTGTTGCTGGCCACAGGCTCGAGACCGAGGGCGTTGCCGATGCTTCCCTTCGATGGCCGGCGAGTTCTCTCAAGCCGTGAGGCGGTGGTGCTGGAGGAGATTCCGGGACGCCTGGCCGTCATTGGTGCGGGCGCCATCGGCCTGGAGCTCGGGTACTATTACCGCTCGTTCGGGTCCGAGGTGACCTATGTGGAGACGCTCGATCGCGTGCTACCGCAGGAAGACCCGGAAGTGTCCGCTCTTCTTGCCCGATCGATCGCCAAGGATGGCTGCCAGGCCTGGGTGTCGAGCCAGGTCAGGGAGGCCACCGTATCGGGTTCCGAGGTCATCCTGAAGATTGCCAGCCAGGAAGGGGAGCGCGAGCTGCGGGCCGATCGGGTCCTGGTGTCGATCGGAGTGCAGGGAAATCATGAGGACCTGAACCTCGAAGTCGCGGGCCTGGAGCCGCAAGGCGCTTTCCTAGAGGCGGACGGCGTGGGGCGCACCCCCGTGCCCAACATCTTCGCCATCGGCGATCTCGTGGGACCGCCACTTCTGGCTCATGCGGCCTCGGCCCGGGGTATTCGAGCGGCAGAAGCCATGGCCGGCGGGAATCCGGAGCCGCTGCGAGCAGATCGCGTGCCGCGGTGCGTCTACTGTGAACCGGAGGTCGCAAGCGTGGGATTGACGGAGGCCGAGGCGCGCCAGGGAGGGCGCGAAGTGGCGGTTGGAAAGTTCCCCCTGCGTGCCAGTGGCCGGGCACTCACCGCGGGTGACGGTGAGGGATTTGTGAAGCTGGTGGTCGACAAGGCGTATGGCGAAGTTCTTGGCGCACAAATGGTCGGCGCCGGAGTCACAGAGCTGGTGGCGGAAGTAGCCGTGGCCATCGCTCATGAAGCCACCGCAGAGTCACTGCATGATGTTGTGCACGCGCATCCGACGTTGTCTGAAGCGGTGATGGAGGCGGCCGGAGCCGCGATCGGCAAAGCCATACACGGTTAGAAGAGATGAATCACCCCGCTCCTCGATCTGCGCGACTGTTGCTTCTCGGTTGTGTGGATTACCACGAAGCCTGGGAACTCCAGCGCCGCCTGGTCGCTGAGGTTCAGTCCGGACAGTCCGAGGCTCTGATCCTTTGTTCTCACCCGCCCGTGGTAACGCTCGGCCGGCGTGCCGGAGACGAGCAGCTGCGGGTGGACCGGGCTTGGCTCCGATCTTCGGGCATACAGGTCGTCGACACGGACAGGGGAGGTGGAGCGACGGTCCACCACCCGGGTCAGGTGATTGGCTATCCGATTTTAAAGCTCGGGTCCCACCCCGATCTCCACGGGCTGTTACGCGGCCTCGAACGGGCGATCATCAAGGCGCTGGAGGCTCTGGGCGTCGGGGCGAATTGCCGAAGCGGGTTGACCGGTGTGTGGATCGGTGAGGAGAAAGTTGCCTCGATCGGCCTGAGGTTTCAGGGGGGCGTGACCCTTCATGGATTCGCCCTGAACGTCCGTGGTGGACTCGAGTTATTCGACTGGATCGTACCCTGCGGACTGACTGATGTGCGCATGACATCGCTGGAGCATCAGGGGATTGATCTTCCTGACGACCGGCTACTGGAACAGGCGCTGGCGGATGCGTTGGCCGGGGAGTTGGGTCTCCGCTTCGAGGCCGTGGAGCGCTCCTTGCCTGTCCGGGCTTATGGATTACAATAAGGCCCGCATGCCAGAGAGCGGTGTCGAGCCTCAGGTACGACAATTCTGGGAGCTCTTCGAGAAACAGGAGTATTTTGAGAGCCATGAAGTTCTCGAGGAACTTTGGATGGTCGCAACCGGCAGCGAGCGAAACCTGTATAAAGGCCTGATCCAGATTGCCGTCAGCCTTCATCATCTCGGTGATGGCAACCTGCGCGGAGCGCGCAAGGTTTTTGACACCGCCCGTGATCTTCTTGAACCCTACCAGCCCCGCGGCGCAGGGGTGCGCCTGGATCGTCTGGTGAACGACGCTCGTGCCCTGGTGGAGAAACATGAGAGAGCGGCCGCCGAGGGGCTCGAAGCGGACCCCATTCAGGTGGTGCCCGTTTATGAACCTGTGCCACGGTGAGAGGCCCTCGTTGGTGAGGAGATATGGATGAGCAAGGTCCTGGTTGAGGAGTTGAATGCTAGCGTGCATGCCGATGAGGTGCGTGCGCTGGCCAAGAACGACCTTCTGGCCATGTACCGGGCCATGCGCATGACGCGGGAATTCGAGATGCGATTGGTGAGCCTCTACCGCCAGGGCAAGATCGTGGGAGGGGTGTACACGGGTACGGGCAACGAGGCAGTCTCGGTCGGCAGTGCCTCTGCCTTGGGAAAGGATGACATCCTGGCCCCAATGCACAGGGATCTCGGCGCGCTTTTCGTACGTGGCGAGAAGCCGCGGGACATGATGTGCCAGTACCTAGGTCGTCGTAATGGACCGACGAGAGGCAAGGATGGCAACATGCACCAGGGGTACATCGAGCTCAACATTCTGGGAATGATCAGCCACTTGGGGGCTCTGATTCCGGTGGCCGTCGGCGCATCTCTAGCTGGACTGATGAATGGCCGTAAGCAGGTGGCCATGAATTACATTGGTGATGGAGGCTCGAGCATCGGGGAGTTTCACGAGGGGCTGAACTTTGCTGCGGTGTACAAGGTGCCGTTCGTTCTCATCATCGAGAACAACCAGTTCGCATACTCGACGCCCACTCACCTCCAGTACGCATGTAAGGATCTCGTGGATCGCGCCGTCGGGTACGGAGTACACGGAGAAATGGTGGACGGCAACGATGTTCTCGCAGTCTACGGCGTGTGCAAGCGTGCCGTGGAGCGGGCCAGAGACGGTGGCGGGCCCACTCTGATCGAGGCAAAGACCATGCGCATGAGGGGACATTCCGAGCACGACGATCAATTCTACGTGCCCAAAGAGTTGCTCGGAGAGTGGCGCCAGAGAGATCCCATCATGAGATTCGAGAAGTACCTTCAGGACCACAACCTACTGCCGGAGACGATACGCAGGGAGATTGAGCGCGAGGTGCTGGCGGAGATTGACGATGCTGCCGACTTCGCGGAGCGCAGCCCTCTGCCCGAGGGCCCCGAAGCGCTCGAGGGCGTATACGCTGACTGAGCAGACTGGAGAGTACGAATCGTGGCTGTGATGACCTATCTGGAAGGGATCAACAGCGCCCTGCGCGAGGAAATGCGCCGCGACGAGCGGGTGTTTTGCCTGGGTGAGGACATCGGGGTGTACGGGGGAGCATTCAAGATCACCAAGGGGCTTATCGAGGAGTTTGGCCCGCTCCGCGTCCTCGATACGCCGCTCAGCGAGTCGGCTATCGTGGGGGTAGCGACTGGAGCCGCCCTCATGGGAATGCGGCCTGTGGTAGAGATGCAGTTTTCCGATTTCATCACCTGCGCGTTCAACCAGGTGGTCAATATGTCCGCAAAGATCCACTACCGGTGGGGGGCCCGCGTGCCAATGGTCATCCGATGTCCTTCCGGAGGAGGCGTGCATGGGGGCCCGTTCCACTCGCAGAATCCGGAGAGCTGGTTTTTTCATGTTCCGGGTCTCAAGGTCGTGACGCCGGCCACGGCGGCCGACGCCAAGGGTCTTCTGACAGCGGCAATCCGTGACAACAATCCGGTCATGTATTTCGAGCACAAGTTCCTGTACCGGCGCATCAAGGATGACGTGCCCGAGGGCGATCACGTGGTGCCGATCGGTGTCGCGATCTGCCGACGACCGGGGAAGCACATGAGCGTCATCACCTACGGTTCCATGGTGCACGTTTGTCTCGAGGCGGCCGAGAAACTGCAGGCCGAGGGATGTGAGGCGGAGATCATCGATCTACGTTCCTTGCTTCCGTTCGACAAGGCGGCTGTTCTAGAATCGGTTCAACGGACCGGCAAAGCCCTCATCGTGCACGAGGATACCCGGACGGGGGGCGTGGGGGCCGAGTTTGCAGCCATCATCGCCGAAGAGGCGTTTGAAAGCCTGGACGGCCCCGTGCGCCGTGTGGCCTCCATCGACACGCCTGTTCCGTACTCGCCGCCACTTGAGGAATTTTTCATGCCCAGCGTCGACAAAGTCCTTGCCGCCATGCAAGATCTGGCCGCCTACTGAGATCCGCCGTGGAAATTCCGGTCATCATGCCTCAGATGGGTGAGAGCGTTGTGGAAGGTACGGTGACGCGCTGGCTCAAGAACACGGGAGAGAACGTCCGACGAGATGAGCCTCTTCTGGAAATTTCCACCGACAAGGTGGATTCGGAGATCCCCTCACCGGCCAGCGGTGTATTGCGCGAAGTACGGGTGACAGTGGGGAAGACCGTCCCGGTGGGTGAGGTACTGGCCGTCATCGAGGGGAAGGAGGGGGCCGTGGCCGGTCAGACTCTCGTTGGCGGTGCCGCCCGCCGTGAAGCCGCAAGCCAGACAGCCACCGGAGCAGGCACTGCCGCGGCTCCCGCCGGGCGTGCGGGTTCCACGCGCGGTGCGGCCGGTACAGCCCGATTCCTTTCGCCGCTGGTCCAGAAGATGGCGGCTGAGGCGAGTATCAGTGCCGGCGAGCTGGAATCGATCCCGGGCACTGGCCGGAACGGGCGGGTACGACGTGAGGATGTCGAGAAGTACCTGGTGTCACGAAGTGCCGCTGTGGCCGGGAGACCTCCGGTGACCCCGTCTCTTTCCGGTGAAATCGAGGTCGTGCCCATGGACGCCATGCGCAAGATGATCGCCCAGCACATGGTAAAAAGCGTGCACACCTCGCCCCATGTGACTTCCGTGACGGAGTGCGATCTGACCGAGATCGTGCGCTTCCGACAACGAGAAAGAGATCGGCTGGAGAAGCGCGAGAAGGTCAAGCTGACATACATGCCGTTCGTAGCGCGCGCCGTCATCCGGGCGATCGCCGAGTTTCCTTGGATCAATGCCTCGGTCGAGGGAGAAAAGATTCTGATCAAGCGCTTTATCAACCTGGGAATCGCGGTTGCCCTCGACAGCGGTGGATTGATCGTGCCCGTGGTGCGGGACGCGCAGCGCAAGGGGTTCTGGGATCTGACCCGTGAGATTGACGATCGGGTCCGGCGGGCGCGCGATAAGAAACTCAAACCGGACGAAGTTCAGGAAGGTACCTTCACCATCACCAACCCGGGTGTCTTTGGAGGCCTCTTTGGGACACCGATCCTGTATCAGCCGCAGGTCGCGATCCTGGCGCTCGGGGGAGTGAGCAAACGTCCTGTTGTTGTGGACGGGGATGCGATCGCGGTGCGCTCAATGATGTACCTGAGCCTCTCTTACGATCACCGGGTGATAGACGGGGCGCTCGGTGTGCGTTTTCTCGAGCGCTTGCGGGAAGGCCTGGAGAGATTTGATTTCAAGGAACTGGCATGAACAGGCAGTGTGAGCCTGCGGGCGGTTTGCCGATTTCGGGACCTCGCCCCGCCTGGCTGCGGGTGCGTTTGCCTCAGGGTGAAAATTACCTGCGGCTCCGGAATCTGGTGCGCAGTCAGAACCTGCATACCGTTTGCGAGAGCGCTGCCTGTCCCAACATTGGTGAGTGCTGGAACAACGGCACCGCGACCTTCATGTTACTCGGCAACACCTGTACGCGATCCTGCGGTTTCTGTGATGTAAAGACTGGCCGTCCTCTTCCTCCAGACTCGGGCGAACCGTCGAGGGTAGCGGAAGCGGTGGCAGGGCTCGGGCTGCGATACGCGGTCATCACCTCAGTGAACCGCGACGAGCTCGAGGACGGTGGTGTCCGCCACTGGGCGGCGACCCTGCGCCGGATCCGTGAGATCAACCCTTCGTGCACCCTTGAAGCGCTCATCCCGGATTTTCAGGGCGATGGCTCCGCGCTAGACTGTCTGCTCGATGCAGGACCCGATGTCCTGGCCCACAACGTGGAGACGGTTCCCAGGCTTTACCCGTGGGTGCGGCCGCAGGCCGATTACCGGCAATCTCTTCGGGTGCTGGAACACGCGGCGCGGCGCGGGTTCACCACCAAGTCGGGAATGATGTTGGGGCTCGGCGAACGCGCCAAAGAAACACGCCAGGTGATCGTCGATCTCGTTGATCACGGTTGCTCAGCGCTGACGCTCGGCCAGTACCTGCGCCCCTCGCGGAACCATCTGGCCGTACAGAGATATGTGACGCCAGGGGAGTTCGAGGCCTGGCGCGTGGAAGGAAAATCTCTTGGCCTGAAGCACGTCGAATCAGGACCGCTGGTTCGAAGCTCCTATCACGCCGACAGGTTGGCCCCGTTCCTCGGCTCCGGCTGAGCGACAGCCGCGTCAGCGATCTGGAGCTGTGGGCCCCCGGGACACTCGCAGCTTGCGCGTGAGATCGCCGGTGATCTCGATCTCGATGCAGAGCGTGGCCGGCGGAGAATCCGGCGGCAGGCGCTCTCCCCACTCGATCACAAAAACGGACGAAGCTTCTTCTTCGGCCTCCAGGCCGAGCTCCTCGTACTGCGAATCCGAATCGACCCGGTAAAGATCGGCGTGCACGAGAGTGATCTCGCCCCGGTACCGGTGCACGCGGGTGAAGGTCGGGGAGTGGACCGAATTCGGGTCCAGGCCCAGGCCCCGGGCGAGTCCACGGACGAACGTCGTCTTTCCGCTACCCAGGGTGCCGAGAAGCTCCACGCGGTCGCCCGGACGCAAGTCCCGGCCGAGGCGTTCTGCGAAGGCCTCGGTCTGCTCGGGCGAGGTGCTCTCGTAGTCCCCCGCCTTGAGGCCGGGTGGTTGGATAGCAGATGTCATTATTTGACAGTGGGTTAGACTAAAGCGCTATTCCCCTGCGACAGTAGGAGCGACAGTCAGCGCAACGCCCGTAGCCATCCCGTCCAGGAGTCCGGCCGACTTCTCGAGGGAACCCGGGAGGTAGGCGGCGTAGTGGCGCTCGCAGATCGTGACGCTGTTCCCCATCCACTTGGAGATCTCAAAGATGGACACCTTGCCGGTGGCGGCCAGCCTGGTCGCCCAGGTGTGTCGGAAAACGTTCCAGAGTCCGCCCTTGGGCCTGGTGATACCGGCCCTCTCCCAGACACGCCTCAGGGCCTTGTTGGTCGCGTCCGGAGGCACTGCTTTCCCGTCCGTGCCGTAGAACACGAGATCCGATCCGATCCGGCGGGGTCGTCTCTTGAGGATCTCTCCCAGCCTGGCGCTCACGTTGAGCGGCACCGTCCGGGCCCGCTTCCGAGTCTTACTCCCGGTGTGGATGAGTCCGTCTCGGACGTCTGGGTGCCGGAGCTTGAATATTTCCCCGCGGCGCATCCCCGAGTAGATGGCCCACTCGATCATGTC
>JAPUKU010000161.1 GCA_027295505.1 Acidobacteriota bacterium | reverse complement strand
CGCTCCGGCCGCGTGCCGGAGATGAGAGGAGGATGCCAGCGTGTTTGTCGTTACCAACCGCATTCCGGTCGCCGGGGGTCATGAGGCGGCGTTCGAGGATCGTTTCCGCAACCGGGCGCATCTCATCGATCAGTCCCCCGGGTTCATCAAAAACCAGGTATTGAGACCCGTGCAGCGACGCTTCAACCACAAGACCGGTGCCTGGGAGGATACCGCCGAGCAGGGGTATTACCTGGTGCAGACTTACTGGGAGAGCGAGCAGACGTTCTGGGACTGGACCCAGAGCGAGTCATTCCGCATCGCACACAGCAACCGCCCCCCGGCCGAGATGTTCGCGGGGTCCAACGTCCTGGAGATCCACGAGATCGTCCTCAGCACCGACCGCCGGGAAGCGGGCGGAGAAGGTTGATCAGGCACCCTTACTGAGGCTTCGGTATTGACGGACCGTCGCTCCCTGATTCCTCGCGCAGCTTCTCCAGCCGCCGGCCGTAGGCGACGATCAGATCGCGGCGGCTGAATGTCCCCAGGACTTCGGCGCTTTCCCGATTGCTCACCACGATGACGGCATCGGTTTCGCGCTCCGCCAGGAGCTGGGCAGCGGTGGCCAGGTTGTCCTGAGGCACGAGCGGCCCGTTAACGGGCCGCATGAGATCCATGGCGACGACCAGCTCTTCCGGAACTTCGGAGAGAAGCGCCCGCTGCAGGTCGTCGATCGCGAGCTCTCCAATCAGCTTACCCTCCGCGTTGACTACCGGGTAGAGATCCTGGTTGCTGTCGGAAGCGAGCTCAAGCAGGGCGTTCAGGTTGGCGTTCTCGCGAACGCTAGCCGTACCTCCGCGCTGCGGCTCCCAGCTTTCGCTGACGCGCGCCAGCCGCAGAATATCCACCGCGAACGATCCAAGATGCGCCGGAGAGTCGGTGCGTCCGGGGACCTGGTGCTCGTACAGCTTCACGCTGATCGGCAGTGTCAGGTAAGCAATCACGGCGACGAGCAGCGACGGAACCAGCAGTCCATACGAGCCGGTCATCTCCATCACCATGATCACCGACGCGAGCGGCACCTTCGCCACGCCCGCGAAGAAGCCCCCCATGCCAACCATGATGCAAGCCGCCGGGGACGGCGCCAGGCCGGGAAGGAGAATGTCTGCGGCCTGGCCGAAGGCAGCTCCCAGCGCCCCGCCGATGACGAGCGAGGGACCGAACACGCCGCCGCTGCCACCGCTGGAGATGGTCAGGGAGGTGGCGACGATCTTGACGGCGACGAACCGCAGCAGGAAACCGATGCTGTGCATGCCGTCGATCGCTTCCTGGATGTAGCCGTATCCCATCCCCAGTGCCGGCGGGTAAAAAACGGCGATGCATCCGAGCAACAGCGCCCCGACCCCCGGCTTGATCCAGTTCGGGATCCGCATCGGCCTGAAGATCTTGTCGCGCACCCCGTAGAAGACTTTCGGGTAGATTGCCCCGACGATGGCGCACACGAACCCGAGGAGCACGTAAGCCACCAGGTGCCCAGGCTCGTGAAACGAGATGGCCGGGACATCGAACAGGACCCCCCACCCAGCATAGGACGAATAGATCGAGTAACCGACGATCGCCGAGATGAGGCCGGGCATCAGGACCTTGTACTCGAACTCCGGCTCACTGTAGAGCGCTTCGGCGGAGAACAGCGCCGCTCCGAGCGGCGCCCGGAAGATGCTGCCAATGCCTCCGGCCACCCCGGCCATCATCATGGTGCGTCGGTCCTGGTGCGGCAGCTTGAGTAGATCGGCGAGAAACGATCCAAACCCGGCGCCGATCTGGGCGATCGGCCCCTCGCGGCCTCCCGACCCGCCCGAGCCAATGGTGATAGCTGAAGCCAGGGCTTTGATCGCAGGCACCCGCTTGCGGATCTTGCCGCGCAGATGGTGAAAGGAGCGGATCACCGCATCGGTCCCGTGCCCCTCGGCCTCGGGAGCCAGTCCGTACACCAGGGCGCCGGCGATGAGACCGCCGATCACCAGGGAAAGCGGCAGGAGCCAGGGCACCTCCGGCCCGTACCCCACGCCGCCTTCCATGCCGCTGGCTGGCGGCCGGAAGTGGCCGATTCCCTCCAGCAGCATCCACTGGAAGAACTGGAAAAGCAGGTCAAAAAGGATTGCGCCTACCCCTGAGACGGCGCCAATGAGCGCGCTGTACAGGATCCAGCGGCCTCGGCGGCCGAGGCTCGGGTCGCGGAAGATGCTGAATGGCGCGGTGGCCCAGCCCAGGCGGATGGTCGGGAAGTTCATCGGGCCGCGGGTTGTGGCTTGGAACTTTGAGTCATTGTAGGGTCGGCCCCTCTCCCTGCGGGGAGCCGGACAGCAGCGCGGCGGTGAATCGAGTGGACGGGGACGATCGCAGCATATATTTTATCCCCTGGCCTAGCAGAGCTCATAATATCGGAGATCCCCTTGCCGCGTTTGGAAGACCTCGGACTGATTGGTAACTGCCAGATCTCCGCCCTCATCTCACACAGCGGTGAAATTGTCTGGTGCTGCCTGCCGCGTCTTGACTCAGAGCCTGTTTTCTCGACCCTGCTCGACGCGGATAAGGGCGGACGTTTTCTTGTGGGACCCGCAGGTGGGGAAACCGGCACCCAGCATTATGTTCCGAACACCAACGTTCTCGAGACGCGCTTCGAGACCCCGGAAGGAAAGTTCCGGCTGATCGACTTTGCCCCCCGCTACGGAGAAGCGGATCGCTTCGTTCGCCCGAAACATATTATCCGCATCCTCGAGCCGATCGAGGGGAAGCCGCGGGTTCGGGTCGTGTGCGAGCCCCGCCGCGGCTGGTCGCACGGCAAGGCGGCCCGTGTGCAGGGGGCGCGCCACCTGCGCTTTCGAGGTTACTCGTTCCCGCTTCGCCTGACGACCGACGTGCCTCTTTCGGAGGTTGGCCAGGAATCTTTCGAGCTCACCGAGCGGCGCCACCTGGTGCTGTCGTGGGGTGCGCCCCCCACGGAATCGCTTCCCACCATGTGCAATCGCATGCTGGACGAGACGGTGGAGTACTGGCGGCGCTGGGTGAAGCACTGCAACATCCCGCCGCTGTTTCAGCAGGAGGTGATCCGCTCGGCTCTGGTGCTCAAACTTCATTGCTTCGAGGACACGGGCGCCATCGTGGCGGCCACCACCACCTCGATCCCGGAGTCACCCGGCAGTGGGCGCACCTGGGACTACCGGTACTGCTGGCTGCGCGACTCGGCGTACGTGCTGAACGCCCTCCGCCTGCTCGGGCATTTCGAGGAACGGGAACGCTTTGTGCACTACCTGCTCAACGTCGTGGCGGACAACCCCTCACTGGATCTGGCTCCACTCTACCGGGTGGATGGAACGTCTGACATCGAGGAGCACATCCTCGAGGACTGGCCCGGTTACCTGGGTGAAAAGCCGGTGCGCATCGGCAACGCCGCTGTGGCGCACCGCCAGAACGACATCTTCGGAGAAATGGTGCTGGCGCTGGCACCGGTCATGCTGGACGAGCGCTTCGTCGGAGAACAGACGGAGGAGACACTCAGCCTCCTCGAGCTTCTGGCCGAGAAAGCGATCTCGGTCGCCGGTACCCCGGATGCGGGCATCTGGGAGTACCGTAGCGAGTGGAAACCCCAGACCTTCTCGAGCCTCATGTGCTGGGCTGGTGCGGACCGCATGGCCCGGGTGGCCAAGCGCCATCGGCCACAGCGCGCCGAGTATTACAACGCCGAGGCCGAGCGCATTCGCAAGGAGATCATCGACAGCGCCTGGAGCACCAAACTCAAGAGCTTCGTGGGCACCTACGGCAGCCAAGATCTGGATGCGGCGCTGCTGCAAATCGCCCCCCTGCACTTTCTTCCGAGCACCGACCCTCGTGTGAAATCCACCATCGATGCCATCATCAAGAAGCTGGCACGCGGGGGATGGCTGTTTCGATACAGCACCGATGACGGGTTCGGCCCTCCTACCGTGGCCTTCATCCTGTGCACCTTCTGGCTGGTGGAAGCGGTTGCAACCTTGGGCCGTTTTGATGAGGCCGCAGCCCTCTTCGAACGAGCGCGCTCGGCCCTTTCCCCGCTTGGGCTTCTGGCGGAAGACTACGAAACCTCGAACCTTAGGATGTGGGGCAATTTTCCGCAGGCCTACTCCCACGTCGGCCTGATCCACGCCGCATTCTCCGCGTCACCCGGCTGGACCAACCTTCTCTAGCGCGCACCGTCGTGCACGCTATTGCAAGAAAACAAAAGATTTGTTATGGTTAGTGCTTCCTCACCGCAGTCCACAGCCGCGACCCGGCCTCCGGGGTCGGCCATCGGCGTAAACGGCAAGCAGAGCACCGGCTTTCCGAGGCATCACCATGGGACGCCTGATTCTTGTATCCAACCGCCTGCCCGTCACCCTTCGCCGCTCCGGCGATGAGACCACCCTTGTTCGCAGCGTGGGCGGCCTGGTGGCCGGCCTCGGACCGGTCCATGACAGCGAGGATTCCCTGTGGATTGGCAGCCCCGGTGGCGAGATGGACGACATTCGCCGCAAAACCCTCGAAAAGCACAGACTGATCCCCGTACCCCTGCCGCGCGAGAAGGCTCGGCGGCACTACGAGGGGTTCTCCAACGGCGTGCTGTGGCCGTTGTTTCACTACTTTCTCGAATCGGCCAACTTCGATCCGCAGGACTTCGAAGCGTACCGGTTCGTAAACCAGTGCTTCGCCGATGTCATTGCGAACCACGCCAAACCTGGAGACACCATCTGGGTGCACGACTACCATTTGATGCTCCTGCCCTCGATGCTGCGTCAGCAGTTGCCCAATGCCCGCATCGGCTTCTTCCTGCACATCCCGTTTCCTTCCTCCGAGGTGTTCCGGGTTCTGCCCGTGGCCGAGACGATTCTGGAGGGGTTGCTGGGCGCCGATCTGATCGGCGTGCATACGTACGATTACTCCCGCCACCTCGGCACCGCCTACCGCCGCATGCTCGGCCGGGAGGTCGACGATGACGCCATCAGCTGGGAGGGGGGCCGGTGCCACATCCGCGTCTTCCCACTCGGGATCAACGCGGCGCACTACGCCGAGCTAGGCCAATCCCCCGAAGTGCAGCGTCGCCTGCGCTCCTGGACGCGGCGGGTCGCTCACCGTCGTGTCGTTCTCGGTGTCGACCGACTCGACTACAGCAAGGGGATCCCGCTGCGCCTGGAGGCGTACCGGCGGCTACTGATCTCTGAGCCGCAGTGGCGCAAGCAGGTGCTGTTCCTGCAGCTCGCCGTGCCCACGAGAAGCGGTATGCCGCAGTACCGCAGGCTGCGCCAGCAGGTGGAGCAAAAGATCAGCCACATCAACGGTGAGTTCGGCGATCCGGGGAGGATGCCGGTTCATTACCTTTATCGCTCGGTGCCAGAGCAAGAGCTTTCGGCGCTCTATCTCCTGGCCGACGTGGCCATGGTGACGCCGCTCAGGGACGGGATGAACTTGGTTGCCAAGGAGTACGTGGCCTCACGAACCGACAACACGGGCGTGCTCGTGCTGAGCGAGTTCGCGGGTGTGGCTTCCGAGCTGGGTGAAGCGCTGAGCATTAATCCCTGGGATCTGGACGGCACCGCCCGTACCCTGAGCCGCGCCCTGAGCATGGACCCCGAGGAGCAGAAGGAACGCATGTCGGCCTTGAGGCATCGGGTTCTCAGTAAGGATGCCCGGCAATGGTCACGGGCGTTTCTGGATACGTTGTCTTCTTTCAGCGGCAGATCTGTAAGCGCCAGCACCTCCGGGAGCCCTCGCGGCTGGCAGGCGCGTCTGCACCGGGAGTTCGCCGCCGCCCGGCGGCCGCTGATCGTTCTTGACTATGATGGCACGCTCACCGGGTTCGCGGCCGAGCCCGGCCATGCCCAGCCCGACACCGACCTGCTCGTCCTGTTGCAGAAGTTCTCGAAGGTGCGGGGTCTCGAGGTCGTGCTCCTGAGCGGCCGCGACCGCGACACGCTGGCGCAGTGGTTCGGGCACCTGAACATCCACCTCATGGCGGAGCACGGTTTCTTCCTGCGCATGCGCGGCAAAGAGGAGTGGAACGAGATCGCGTCCGATTTTGATCACTCCTGGCTGCCAGCGGTCGAGGAGGTGATGATCAGCTACCTGGCGCGCACGCCGGGATCGTTCATCGAACGCAAGCACTCGGGCCTCGCCTGGCATTACCGCAAGGCCGAGCCCGAGCTGGGAAGGCGGCAGGGTCTGGAGCTGGCTCATCACCTGACCGAGTCCTTCGCCAACCGACCCTTGCGGGTTCTCAAGGGCTCGTGTGTGGTTGAGGCCCACCACCAGGGAATCGGCAAGGGGTGGGCCTACCGCACGCTGCTGCACCGGCTTGGGAAGCGTGACTTCGTGCTGGCCGCCGGCGACGATCGCACCGACGAGGACATGTTCCGGGCCGTGGAATCCGGCGTATGGTCGATCAAGATCGGTGCGGGCGTGACGGCAGCGCGTGTTCGTCTCGAATCCCCGGAAGAATTAAGAACGCTTCTCGCCCTGGCGCTCGAGGCGCGCTCTCGCAACCAGGAAGCCAGCCGCACACTGACCGCGGTGCCGGGCCCGAGTAAGGCCGATCGGGCGAAGTCCGCCGCCGTCACGCGCGGTTCCGCGGGCCCACGTCGTTCCAGGACGCTTGGCAAGCGCTGAGGAGACACCCTCACATCTGACGTAGCACCGGCCGGGTCAGACAGGTCGGACCACCCAATCCCTTCAGAGAAATATCGCTCGCTTCAAACTCGTAAACGGTGCAGCCCTGCGCTTTCATGCGATCGCGGGTGGTAGTGTTCCCCGCGATCATCAGCACCTTGCGTGGGGCCAGGGTGAGAATGTTGCAAGCCTGGGTGGCGACCTCCTCCTCCGGAATGTCGATCAGGGTGGTGCCCCGCACCTCGAGCCATTCATAGAGGGGAACGGGCAGCAGTCGGCGGTGAACCACGGCCAGGTTCTCGTCCAGCAGGCTGATGAATGACTGCAGGTGCAGAACCTCACCTGGACCGTTTCCGTAGCTGAGGTGAAAATCGATCACCTCGATCCCCTTCGGCTGGAGCAACCGCCGCAGGGCTTCGATCGCCGCCGCGTTGGTCCGGAAACCGCGACCGACGGCGAGCGTGCGCGGGTCGAGCCACAGCGTGTCCCCCCCTTCCGCGGTCGCTGGCGCCTCGATTCGCCCCAGGATCGTTACGTCCCATTTCTCAAGGGCGTCGGCAAGCGCTGCTCCCTCTCCGCGCCGCTGCGGTTTGCCGGTGTTGAAGATCACAGCGCCGGCATCGGTCATGATTCCCGCATCGTGAGCGTACATCGAGTCGAGCCCGGTACGATCGTCCTCCGGAAGGCATAACACCTCGGCACCCGCCTCCCCGATGAACGAGACAAATTTCCGGTGTTGGGCACTGGCCCGCTCGAGATCGGGCGGTCCCGTGTAGGCCAGATCCTCCCACTGCTCTCCGATGCGATCGGCGCTCACGAATGCTTCCTGCGGCCGCTTGACGATGACTCTCTTGAGAGGGGCGACCATGCTCTGGCCGCCCGAGTTCGATGCCATGGAGTTCTCCTTAACCCTGGGCAGTGCCAACGCAGTTTAGCGCTGGCCCGAAGGCCGCCTCCGGAAAGAAAACGATCGTTTTGGGCGCGCTCATCCCGTCTCCTTCGTGCGGATCCCCTGTCGGATAATGCCGTGATGGTTTCCTTATGGTACCGCTTCAAGACGAACCATTCCAGAGGTTGAGCGTGAGTTTTCGGGGAAAACCAGAGACAGAGCGGGGCGATCAGGGCACGAGGACCGGTTTTTCCCTGGACACGGCGTTTGCTGGAACAGCACGGCCCGCCGCCCAGCGCCGCAAGGACTCGATCTTCTCGCGATAGGTGCGGCTGAGAGGGACCGTGGAGCGGATTTCTTCGATCAGGATCGAGGTGTCGAGCTTCTTGCGATCCGCGAACGCGGCGTACAGCGCCGATACGATAGCTTGCTCGATCTCCGCGCCGCTGAACCCCACTGCTTCCTCCGCCAGACGCGAGAGATCAAACGTCTTCGGATCCTGCTTGCGTCGCAACAGATGAATGCGGAAGATTTGCTCACGGGCTGTATCGGAGGGCAAATCAACGAAGAAAACCTCGTCGAAACGTCCCTTGCGGAAGAGCTCGGGCGGGATCGACTCGATATCGTTGGCGGTTGCCACCACGAAGACCGAGGCCTTGTGATCCTGAAGCCACGAGAGGAACGTGCCGAGGAGCCTGCGGGACAGACCGCCGTCGTTGTCGCTGCCCTGGCTGGAGAACCCCTTCTCCACTTCGTCCAGCCACAGGACGGAAGGGCTCATGGCTTCGGCGACCGACAGCGCCTTGCGCAGGTTCTTCTCCGACTCACCCACGTACTTGTTGTAGAGGCGTCCCGGATCGAGCCGCAGGAGCGGCAGGTTCCACTCCGAGGAAACGGCCTTGGCACACAGGCTCTTGCCGCAGCCCTGCACGCCCAGCAGCAGGATGCCCCGGGGAGGTTCCAGACCGTGCTCCCGGGCATCGGTCGAGAAGGCCGCGGCGCGGCGGCGCAGCCACTTCTTCAGGTTGCCCATTCCGCCAACGCTCTTGAGCGACTCCTCCTGAGGGTAATACTCCAGCACGCCGTCCCGGGAGATCAGGTCCTTCTTCAGGGATAGAATGCGGGAGATGTCGTCCGGCGCCAGCGTTAGATCCTCCATGATGACACGGGTGAGGACGCGCTCCGCTTCGAGGAGCGTCAGGCCCTTCAGGGACTGCGTGATCCGGTACAGGTCATCCTTCTCGACGGTTACGCGGATCGTATTGACCATGGCCAGATCACGCAGCGTGCGCCCCACCATGACGCGCAGCTCTCGCATTCCCGGCAACTCGAGCTTGAACGGCACCGCAGTTTTTTCAAGCTCCGGCGGAAGATCGAAGTCGGGCGCGCACAGCATCAGGGCGCGCCGGTCGCGGCTGAAGCTGGCGGCGATGTCCCGGAGCGTGCGCACGATGATCGGGTCGTCCAGGTAGCGGTGCAGGTCGAGCATCAGGTAGATGCCGTCGGAGCGCATCGAGGTGACGAGCTGGAGCGCCTTGATTGCCGGCTGGCTTTCGTAGATCGCCTGGCTGGTTCCGAAGCGGGCCAGACCCAGGGTGGCCTTCCACACGAATCCCGGCACCTGGAGTTCCGTGGCCATGCGCTCCACGAGCCGGATGACCCGGTCCTCCTCGAACGACTGAATGCAGATTAGAGGGTGGCGGGACAGCACGAGCAGCTTGAGGTCCCGCAGGTTTTCCATTCGCCTTACCGCCCCGCGGGAACTTCGCTCGCGGGCGTCGATTCTGTCGAGGCTATTGTGCGGTCGAGCTCCGCGGCCGGGATCCACTGAACCTCGGCCAGCAGATCCCGCAGGCCCGACTCGACGGCATCCGCCTCCTGTGCCTCGACGACCGTGAGGAGCTGGTGAATCTCACTCTCATCCGGACCGTAGACGAAGTAATAGATCGCCGTAAGCTTGACGTCTTCCTCCCCCATCAGATCCCCGAGGTGCCGGAATCCCTTCACCGTGGAGGGAAGCGCTTCGTCCTCGACCACGTTGGTGAGGTTCTGCCTGCCCACCTCCTGCAGAAATTCCTCCTTGAACGACTCGAGCGTCTGCAGCGAGTTCAGCGGATAGGCGAAGATCGATACCAGCCAGCCGTCCTCATGCGTCCACTGGGAACGCAGGGTGGGATCCTCCGCGAAGAACAGCCACTCGGAAGGATCACGGCTGCCTTGCCACTGAGCGTGCTCGAAGTGAAGATCGTGCTTCTGGACGGCACCCAGGGTTCCGCTGAGAGCCAGGGCGCCCGCGATGGCGACCACGGAAAGCGCACCGCCGACCCCGGTGAACTTCTTCCAGCGGGCACGGCGCTCCGGATCCTCAGGGCGGCTGCGACTGACCAGGATGTGCCCGAGGTGAATGCTCTCGAATTTGGTGAGAAAGAGTGCAAAAGCCCCCATTCCTGCGAAGCCGAGCACCGAAGCTGTATCGGTTCCGGCCGTGGCCAGCATCACCGCGATGAAGCCAAAAACCACGAGCTCACCGAGAAAGTCGAAGGTCGCG
>JAPUKU010000160.1 GCA_027295505.1 Acidobacteriota bacterium | reverse complement strand
CCTATCCGCTGCGAGAAGGTAGTGTCAAGAAATTCCTCCAGGCCTCAAGCACCCGGGGTGTGGTGTGGGAGAGGGATATCCCGGTGTTCATCCCCAGCCATGTGCTGGCGGAGACGGCGGCACTCGCCCGGCAGGCCGACGAGAAGGAAACTGGCGGGATTCTGATCGGATACCTGTACCGCGATCCCGAGGCACGCGAGATCTTCTCAGTCATCACAGCACAGGTTCCTGCAACCGGCGCGCGGGGGGATTCGAGCCGCCTCGAGTTCACCGCGGAAGCGTGGACCGAGATGCGGGCGAAGCTGGACCGACGCGACCGGGGAGAGAGTATTGGGGGCTGGTGGCATTCGCATCCGGTTAACGTCTGGTGCAGGCAGTGTCCGCTTGAGAGACGGAAGATCTGTTCTCTCGCCGGCGGATTTCTGAGCAGCCACGATCGTACGCTTCATCGAACGATGTTCCCACATGCTTACGGACTTGCACTCGTTGTAAACCACCTCGCTGCCAGTGTCCAAACTCACTCAGTATTCGGCTGGCGGCGCGGGATGCTCGAGTCGCGCGGGTTTCATGTTCTGGATGTCGAACCGGAAGGAGCAATCAAAGAGCCAATGCAACGTTCAATGTCAGGAGGTGGGAATGCGGCGATCACGTAAGGCGGAAGTTGAAATCCCGCTCCTGCTTCAACAGCTCAGGATGTTCGGGGAAGGTGGCCCCAACCTTGCCGAGAAGGTCGCTCTGCTTCGATGCGTACGGGAGCGCCTGCAGGATTCTGACAAACTGATTGACCAGCACCTCGTTGAATACGTGATGACGCTTCAGATCGGACTTGTTGATGCTCAGAAAGCTCATGACAAGCTCAGGACTCATCTCGACAAGCTTGCTAGCCCACCCTGGCATCCGGCCGTTTTCCTGGGCAAGGAAGACACCAGCCGCGGTCCGGTCGCGATGGTCTGCCATGGAAACGCAAGACGCGTCGTTGCCTTTGCTGAGGGTTTTGACAGTAGCTCTCTGCAGGTAGGGGATGAGGTTCTCCTGGGAACCGACCTGACCGTAGTTATGGAGAAGTCTCCGTACAGTTCATGGAGAGGCGGAGAAACCGCCCTCTTCGAGCGCCACACCGGGAATGGAAGGCTCCATCTTAAGTGGCGTGACGAGGACATTGTGGTGAGCGCTGCGGGATCCCTGGCCACGGCAGAGCTCAAGCCTGGAGATCTCGTGCTGTGGGACAGGAACCTGTGGCTGGCGTTTGAGCGTGTCGAGCGTCCGCGGGGCGAGCACCTCTTCATGGAAGACACGCCTTCGGAGTCGTTCGACAACATCGGCGGACTGGACGATCAGATCGCCAGCCTCAAGCGCTCGATCGTTCTGCATCTCGAGCATCCGGGCATCGTCCGGAAATACGGTCTCCAGCGCAAGAGGGCGGTCCTTCTCGTAGGCCCGCCGGGCACGGGCAAGACGATGGTGATGAGAGCGCTTGCCAACTGGCTCGCGCAACTCTCAGGATCGGGCCGCTCCCGGGTGATGAATCTGAAACCCGCGAGCCTGCATTCAATGTGGTACAGCCAGACTGAGGCGAATTACCGCGAGGCATTCCGGGTCGCCCGCGAGGAGGCCGATCGGGAGCCGCACGTTCCGGTAATCATGTTCTTCGACGAGGTCGACGCCGTTGCCGCCACCCGGGGCGCGTCATCGTCACGCGTGGATGACCGGGTTCTCCCGGCATTCATGACCGAGCTTGACGGTCTCGAGTCACGTGGCAACGTGCTGGTGATCGCCGCAACGAATAGGGCGGACGCTCTCGATCCCGCCATGCTGCGACCCGGTCGCCTGGGAGATCTGGTCATGCACATCCCGCGGCCGAACCGGGATGCGGCCCTGGCAATATTTTCGAAGCACCTGGGTGAAGACATCCCATTCTCGTCGCCTCACTCCGGGGAAGAGGATCGCTCCGCGCGGCAGCCGCTCATCAATTCCCTCATCTCCCGCATCTACGCCGGCAATGGTGAGAGCGATCTGGCGAGCCTCGCTTTGCGTGACGGAAGCCGCCATGTGATCAAGGCAAGGGATCTTGTGAGCGGTGCGAGCATCGCCAAGATAAGCACCGACGCCAAGGAGCGTGCTGGCCTCAGGGAGGTGGAAACCGGGATTTCCGGTGTCAGGCTCGAGGACCTGCTCGTGGCAGCTGATGAGGAATTTAAGCGGACCGTGCAGGTTCTGACTCCGGTAAATTGCCGGAAGCACCTGAGTGATTTGCCTCATGACGTGGACGTGATGGGTATCGAGCCCATCCGTCGCCAGGTGCCGCGGCCCTACCGGTACCTCACCCTCACATGAGCACCCAGGATCAGGAGATCACTTGAAGAGAGCAATGGAAACGGTTAGTCGCCATAAGCGCACACAGGATCGGAATCAAGTTCCCAAGTTGTGCGGGGCTGATGTCGAGCTGGGAAACTTCATCCTCGGTCTGCACCGTCCCGAGGGAACCTGCTACGAGGCATCGCATGCCCTTCTACGCGAGATTGATGGTCTGCCTGTGGTCTCGAAACATCATGCACCTCTCTGTGAATGCCAGCTCTGCAGGCCAATCCACGGCTCCTGGGAAGGCTCCAACTATGGCCAGGGGACATGGCGGTCCGACCCCCTGTACGTGGGCGGGAGCACCGGCACCTACCGGGACAGTTTCCGATCGGGATCGGTCGTCTACGACCCGCAGGACTGGGGGCGAAAGTTCCTCCCAACCAACGGCGGGTGTGTGTACATCGATCTGAACCACCTCGAGCTGTGCGTGCCGGAAGTGCTGAGAGCCCGGGATCATGTCGCGGCCTGGAACGCCATGCTGCGCATCGCCCGACAAGCGCTGGATGCAGCCAATGCGAAGCTGCCTCCCGGACAGAGGATCCAGCTGCTGGTGACCAACAGCGACGGTCAGAGCCACTCCTTCGGGAGCCATTTGAACATGCTGATTACCCGGGCCGCCTGGAACAACCTGTTCGGCCGCAAGCTCCACCAGATGCTGTTCCTGGCCACGTACCAGATCTCGAGCTTGATCTTCACGGGAGCCGGAAAGGTGGGCAGCGAGAACCGCAGGCCGGCCGTAGATTTTCAGCTCTCCCAGCGGGCAGACTTCTTCGAAACGCTGACGGGCAGCATGACCACATTCCACAGGCCCGTGATCAATAGTCGTGACGAGTCCCTGTGCGGCCGGCGTTCCTACGAACATTCATCCGATCACTACCGATCCCGGATGGCCCGCCTGCATGTCATTTTCTACGACGCAACCCTGTCAGAGGTATCGAACTTTCTGAAGGTCGGAGTGATGCAGATCATTCTTTCCATGATCGAGGCACAGTACGTCAATCCGAACCTTGTGCTGGACGATCCCCTGGATGCACTGGGACGCTGGAGTCACGACCCAACCCTGACGGCCAGGGCGAAGATGATTTCGGGCCGCAAGCTCAGCGCCCTGGAGCTCCAGTTCCAGTTTCTCGAGCAAGCGAGGCGCTTTGTCCAGGCAGGCGGCTGTTCCGGCACGGTCCCTGACTGCGAGGAAATCCTGAACCTGTGGGAGGACACCCTGGTGATCCTCGAATCGCGTGAGCTCGCGAGAATGGCGCGGCGTGTCGACTGGGCCCTGAAGCTCCTGGTGATCAAACAGGCCATGGAACAGCGCCCGGCGCTGACCTGGACTTCGCCTGAGATCAAGCACCTCGATCAGATTTTTGGAAGCATCGATCCGCTCATCGGCCTCCACTGGGCTTACGAGCGGAGCGGTTTTCTGGAACGAATTGTCACGGACGATGAGGTAGAGAATTTCATTATGAACCCGCCCGCCAATACCCGTGCGTGGACGCGTGCCATGCTGCTCAGGCGGGCACAGGCGGGCGAGGTGGATGACGTGGACTGGGACTTCATTGAATTCCGTCTGAATGAGCGGGACGGCGGCTGCCGGTATCGCAGGCTGGAGATGGCCAGTCCTCTCGAGCACACGGAGAGTTCAAACGCGGCGGTCATCCAGCGCGGTGGATCGCTGGCCGACATCCTCGACGCCCTGGGCGCCACAGACATGGAAAACCAGAGTCAACAGATTTGGAATGAGGACTGGCATTCCACGGGCGGGAACCTGGCGCACTCCGGGAATCTAACGCACTCCGGGAATCTGGCAGAAGCTTCAACGGGTCGGAGCAGTCTTCCGGCAGCAGAACTGGATCAGCAGGAAAACCCACTCAACCAGGGAGGACGAAATGGACATGAGACGACGTGAACGCAGGGATGAAGAGCGCCCTGCAACGCAGGACACTGCAAGTGGAACTGCTCAGCACGACGAGGCGTACCAGCTTCTCGACGCCGGCAGGGAGGCAATCGACCGCGCCCTGTCGTCGGACAGTGAGAGCTTCATGCGCTCGAATCGTCAGCAGGGAGGTCAATAGCTATGATGCAGCGCCTCATGGGCGTCGAGACCGAGTATGCGTTCACGCCGATGGGGCGTAACGGGGCGAGTCTTCGCAGAGAGCCGATCCTGGAGAAAATGATCAAGCTCGCGAAGGCTCGCTTCCCTCACATTCGTGCGGCTCAAAACTTCGGTATCTATCTCGGGAACGGCGCCCGTTTTTACATCGATCGGGGCCTGCATCCCGAGATGTGTTCACCGGAGTGCACCGATCCATGGGAAATTGTTCGCTACGTGAAAGCGGGCGAACGAATTCTTCTTGACCTGACCAGGGAGCTCGAATCAACGATTCGGGGACTGGAGAAGGTTCACCTGTTCAGGACCAATGTCGACTACGGCGGCACGGGAGCCACATGGGGCTTCCATGAGTCTTATCTGTGCAGGGCCGATCTGGAAGCCCTTGCCGAGCAGATCATCCCACACCTGATCTCTCGCGTCATCTTTGGCGGCGCGGGAGGGTTCGAGACCTTCCCGGCAGGGCTCGAGTGCACGCTCTCTCCCCGTGCCTCCCACATCGACAGGGTCGAATCGGACGACTCAATGCGGCATCGCGGCATCTTTCACACCAAGGAGGAATCGCTTTGCGGCCACGGCTACCGGCGCCTCCACATCCTTTGCGGGAACAGCCTTGGATCGGAAACAGCCCTATGGCTGACAATCGCCACAACGGCGGTCATTATTGCCCTGATCGATGCTGGAAAAAACCCGGGAAATGATGTTCGTCTCAAGGACCCGCTGGCGGCGTATCGCACCTTCTGCATGGACCCGGAATGTGAAGCCGAAGCGCCGTTAATTGATAAGACGCGAGCGACAGCGATCTCGATCCAGCGACACTATCTTGCTGTGGCCGAGGCCCATGCGGATGCCGGCTTCATGCCCCCGTGGACCGGGGAGGTATGTGGCCGTTGGCGATGGGTGCTCGACAGCCTCGAGCAAAAGTCGGAAGGGTTGAAGAAGAGCCTGGACTGGGTGATGAAGCATGCCCTTTACACGGAGCAGATCCGGCAGCACCAGATGAGTTGGGATCAGCTCGGCGTCTGGACGGCTTTCCTGCACAGGGTGAGAAAGGGTTTGAATCAGGCACTCTTCCCCGGCGATCTGGCTGTCGCCGAGAGAATTCTCGCAGGCCGGACCCCGCTCCGCGAGCAGGTCAGACCGCTCACCCCCGCACTGAAGAAGGTGAAGCTGGGGCTCGAGGATCTCGACCGGTTCTTCGCTTTGAGGCAGAAGCTCTTCGAGATCGACACCCGATTCAGCGAGCTGGGTGAAGGGGGGATCTTCAGCACTCTGGAGCAGGCCGGCGTGCTGGATCATCGTGTCGTCGACGACGAGGAGATCCGTGAGGCCAAGACAGTTGCACCACCGGGCGGCCGTGCCCGCATACGGGGAGAGTTCATACGCAAGCTCACGCGGGACCGGGACGAGTTCCGGTGCAGCTGGGAGAATGTCTGTGAC
>JAPUKU010000016.1 GCA_027295505.1 Acidobacteriota bacterium | reverse complement strand
ATGCCATCGTACCGACGTATCCAGGACCAATTGGTACGATTTAGATCGACGTGCGCATGTGGTGGCCGCTTTGGTGGCTTTTTTCTCCCCAATCGCGTCACGCGGCGATCTTCGCGGATCGCTGGAAACCTGCATCCAGTCTATGTTTCCGCCGAAGTCCAGTAAGTCCCGGAGGTCCGTATATAAAACAGGTGATGCGGTTGAGGACTTCCTCTCCCTGTAGCAGTGAAGATCCGGAAAGGACCATCTTTCCGTCTGCGTAGCCGCCCTCGAGCTGAAGCAGCAGTCCCGTCTTGTCGATCCAGAACTGGCGCCATTTTCCGGACCGTGCGTCGTAGACGTTGAAGCTCTTGCCGCTGTAGCCGTTCACGCCGTCGTACTGTTCGTAGATCGTGCAGCCGTTCAGGATCGACTCGATGCTGCTCTTTCCCGCCAGCTTTCCGGCGGCGTGGACGTCCCATTTGCCGATCCAGAAGTCGAACTGGTGAGTCTCCTCGGAGGAGCAGGGCTTCGGGGTCTCTTGCTTTTCTTGGGTTTGCTGGGCATGCACCATTCCCGCCGCCAGGGCGGCCGCGAGCATGCAAACTGAAGCACCGGTCACAAAGTTCATGGGGTCTCCTTCAGGCAAACGGGTGCCTTCAGTGATTCAGACACCGGGCTGCCGGACTAGCTTACACGCGCAAAGCAGACCTGCCGGGCTGGTAGCTGCACCCGGGATCGCTCTCGGGGTTGTCGCCGGTGTGCGCGAAACGGCGCCGATCCGGGTGAATCCGGGCGCGGGCAGTCGCCGGGAGAGAGATAAGGCCTCAGGGCGTCACAGGCACGAAGGGGATCTCAATCTGCTTGCCGGCCCTCAGGATGGTGACCATGACCTCCTCGCCCGGAACGAGAGACCTGAGGATGTTCTGGATCTTCAGAGTCCCGTCTCTGTCGGACAGGCGGATGTTCTGAACCCCCAGGACCACGTCGCCGCCGAGGATGATCTGCTGTCCACCGATGTTCGCCTCGATCTCGCCGCCCAGTAGGCCCGCGGCCGCGGCGGGAGATTTCTCGGCCACGCGCTGTACGAGGATCCCTGTGTCCTGCGGCAGGTTGAAGATCCTTGCCAGCTCGCCCTTCAGCAGGAACCCCTCGAGTCCGGTCCACGGGGCGCGTCCCTCGAGCACCAGGCTGCGCGCCAGGTTGGAGGTGATGACGAAGCCCAGGCCCTGATACCCGCCGGTCTGCGTGATCATGTGGCTGACGATGCCGATGACCTCGCCCTTCATGTTGAACATGGGGCCGCCCGAGTTGCCCGGGTTGATGGCGGCATCGGTTTGCAGGAGCTCCGCCTGCATGAGGTTGCTGTAGGTGACGCTTCCCTGTCTCCGGGCGCTGATGTGTCCAACGCTGAGGGTGTGGGTGATGCCCAGCGGTGCACCGATGATGAATATCTGCTCACCCACCTCGACCTTGCTCGAATCACCGAGGCGGGCCACAACGGGGTTCGAGGGGATCTTCTCCAGGCGCAGGAGCGCGACATCGGCAAAGGGGGCCGAGGACAGGACCTTGGCCTTGATCGTCTGTCCGTCGGTGAACTCGACCTCGACACTCTCGGCAACCTGCACCACGTGAGCGGCTGTCAGGACCAGCCCTTCCGCGTCGACGAGCATCCCCGAGCCGATCCCCGGGATGCTGACGCTCTCGCCGCTTCCCCAGGGCATCTTCTCCTTCTGGGTCGTGCGAACGACCACCACGGAATCCTTCACGCGCTTGAACATCTCGGCGATCGACTGCGCCCTCAGCGGGCTCCAGGCGCTCGCAATGAGGGTGAGGGCTACAATCAGGACAGATCGATGCTTCATGTAAATTCCTCCGGCCGGGCGGTCTCAACGGATGGGATGGCCGCTCCGTGAATTTGGCGTCCAGGTTCGGGAAACTATACACCGTGGCGGCGAAAGGGCGCTACCCGGGTGATGCCTGCTCCTGGAGTGTTCGAATCAGGTTTGCGACAGGTGAAGGTCCGATCAGACCAGGTCACTAAGATCTTTCAGAACGAAGTCGGCTCCGTTTTCACGCAGCGCCTCTGCGTCACCCGTGCGATCGGCGCCGATGACGAGACCGAAGCCTCCGGCGCGGCCGGCCTGCACGCCCGAGATGGCGTCCTCGATCACCACCGCGCGCGTAGCGGTGACACCCATCTCGGCGGCGGCCTTCAAGTAGGTGTCCGGGGCCGGCTTTCCGGGGAGGCCGAGCCGGTCGGCAATGTTCCCATCGACGTGCACGTCGAACTGATTACTGATTCCGGCCGCCCGCAGCACCGCCTCGCAGTTGTGGCTGGCAGTAACCACGGCGGTCTTGAGACCTTTCTGTCGAACGCGCTTCAGCACACGGATGGAGTCATCGAAAACCTGTACTCCATTCGCGGCAAATTCCCTGGCGATGAGGTCATTCTTGCGGTTTGCGAGCCCGCAGACCGATTCCTCGCTGGAAGGAGATCCGGGACTGCCGGGCGGCAGCTTGATTCCCCGCGACTCGAGAAAGCTGCGCGCGCCTTCGTACCTCAGTCGGCCGTCCAGGTAGTGCCGGTATTCGGTGTCGATGTCGAACGGCCTGAAGGGCTCGCCCGTGCGAGCTGAGCGCTCGTTCAGGTACTCGTCAAAGACCGTCTTCCAGGTCAGGGCGTGGACGCTTGAGGTGTCCGTCAGGACACCGTCGAGATCGAACAGCACCGCGTCGAATCGATCCGCAGTGATCAGTCTGGAGGAAGGTTCCATCGGGGACTGATTGTCGTCTGGCGCAAGGGGAACGGTCAACCTCGCGGTTCGGTCTCTCTTGTCTGGCCTGGCGCCCGGTACTATACTACCGCCCGCCGTCGGCCCCCACTGCCGGCAGCTCATGAATGTCTGGCGGAACGAAACCTCTCCTGAGTTCTGATGCAACCCCCTTCGAGATTTTGAAAGGAGGAGTTCCATGAAGTGGTCGTCTGTGTTCATCCTGTGCCTCGTGACGGCGATGTGCGTCCCCGCCCTTGCAGGGGAGGCACAGCCCTCCCACAAGGAGCTGAAGAAAGCTTCGAAGCGCGCAAAGATCGATGAGATGGCGGCGGAGTCGATCAAGGAGTTGATGTCGAAGAGCAAAAAAGCCAGAGTGCTCCACAACAAGTCGTACGGTTACGCCGTCTTCGACAACCTGAAGTTCGCCTTCGGGCTCTCTGGCGGTGGAGGTGTCGGTGTTGCCAGGAACAGAGACACCGGCGAGAAGACCTATATGAAGATGGGCACGGCGGGGCTGTCCCTGGGGATCGGGGGCCAGAAGTATCAGGTGATCTTCCTTTTCCAGGACAAGATGACCTTCGACAATTTCGTAAACAAGGGCTGGGAGGCGGGTGGAAACGCCAACGCTGTGGCCGGGCCCGTGGGAGTCAACGCGCCCGCCACCTTCACCAATGGCCTGGCCGTTTACCAGATCACCGAAGGGGGGCTGATGCTGCAGGCCGACATCGCCGGTACCAAGTACTGGAAATATAAGAAGCTGAACCAGGGTTCCTGAGCCGCGCTCGCGACAACGCTCCCCGGGCCTCATCCCCATCCTCTACCCCTG
>JAPUKU010000159.1 GCA_027295505.1 Acidobacteriota bacterium | reverse complement strand
GACACCGTCGAGCAGGGCTTGTATGCCCTTGTTCTTGAAGGCGGAGCCACAGAACACCGGGAAGAGCTTCCCGCTGATCGTCGCTTTCCGCACGGCTCGTCGTACCTCTTCTTCGTCGAGCTCTTCCCCACCCAGGTATTTCTCCAGGAGCTCGTCATCGTGCTCTACCGCGGCCTCGACGAGCGCGTGCCGGAGCTCCGCGACCTTCTCGGTCAGAGATCCGGGTACCTCGCCCTCGCTGATCTTCGCCCCGAGCTCGTCCTCGTACATGATCGATTTCTGAGCCACGATATCGACGAGACCGGTGAAGAGCTCGCCCTCGCCGAGCGGGTACTGGATCGCGAACGCTTTCGCGCCGAGGCGATCGCGCATCATCTCGATCACGTTCTCGAAGTCGGCACCGACCCGGTCCATCTTGTTGACCAAGGCGATGCGGGGGACCCCGTAACGGTCGGCCTGGCGCCACACCGTCTCGGATTGTGGCTCCACACCACCCACGGCACAGAAAACAGCAACGGCACCGTCGAGCACCCGGAGGGAGCGTTCCACCTCTGCGGTGAAGTCCACGTGTCCGGGGGTGTCGATGATGTTGATGCGGTACTCTGTGCCGGATCTCTCCCAAAACGCAGTCGTGGCTGCGGAAGTGATGGTAATCCCCCGCTCCTGCTCCTGCTCCATCCAGTCCATGGTGGCGGCACCTTCATGCACCTCGCCCATGCGGTGCAGACGTCCTGTATAGAACAGAATCCGCTCCGTGGTCGTGGTCTTACCGGCATCGATGTGCGCCATGATGCCGATATTCCGCAGGTGATCTAGTGGTGTCCGTCTTGGCATCTATCGAAAACCCTTAAGGTTCCTCTCTCGTCTCGCTGCTGTGTCACATCCTCACCGAAAAAAAAGCGCAGAGGCACTCGAAGCAGGAAGCGCGCTTCGCTGCTGGGCCCACTCCTGAGCCGGCAGCAGCCTCCCGCGCCTCGTCGCTTCGGCGCCCCTGCGCGCCTACAAGCGTCGGAGAAGCCGGACTACGCTACCAGCGGTAGTGCGCGAACGCCTTGTTGGCCTCGGCCATCCGGTGCGTATCGTCCTTCTTCTTGATCGTCGCCCCTTCTCCCCGGCTCGCCGCCAGCAACTCGTTCGCCAACCGCTCCGCCATGGTCTTTTCACCGCGCTGCCGCGCATACCCGATCAGCCAACGCATCGCGAGCGCGCCCCGTCTTTCCGGACGCACCTCGATGGGGACCTGATAGGTAGCACCGCCGACGCGGCGACTCTTCACCTCCAGCGCGGGCTTCGCATTCTGGAGGGCCTGGTCGAACACATTCAATCCGGGCTGCCCCGAGCGCTCCTCGCAGAGGTCGAGTGCATCGTAGAAGATCTTCTCGGCCAGCGACTTCTTGCCGCCATACATGAGGGCATTTACGAACTTGGCCGCGGTCTGCGAGTCGTGCTTGGGATCCCCGTTGATCTCCCGGTGTTCAGCTCTGGTTCTACGGCTCATTATCTATGCGCTCTACTTCGGCCGCTTGGCGCCGTACTTGGAACGACTCTGCCGGCGATCCGTGACACCCGAGACGTCCAGCTTGCCCCGGACAATGTGGTACCGGACACCCGGTAGGTCCTTTACCCGTCCGCCTCTGATCAGAACGATCGAGTGCTCCTGGAGATTATGCCCCTCTCCGGGGATGTATGCCGTGACCTCATACCCGTTCGTGAGCCGCACGCGAGCCACCTTGCGGAGGGCTGAATTCGGCTTCTTCGGGGTTGTGGTATACACCCTCGTGCACACGCCCCGCTTCTGCGGGTTTCTCTGGAGGGCAGGCGACTTATTCTTCTTCTGAATCGCCTTCCGTCCATTTCGCACGAGTTGGTTGATTGTCGGCATGTAGCCCAGCTTCCTATCGTCAAAAAAAACCGCCACCAATCGCGGTTTTGGGAGCCGAAACTACCGGCTCACGGAGCGTCCGTAAGATAGACTGAATAACTTATACGGGGGTTAGGGGGGTGTCAACGGCAAACCCATATAAAACAAGCGTTTCAGGGGGGGATGGCGTTGCTCCCCCAACAAAAAAGGGCGCCCATCCGCGGGCACCCCTTCTCGCGCCTTAGACCAGCGACCAGCCCCCGATCTCCTGCCTTCTTCGCCCTGGTGGCGCGGTGCCGCTGGCCGCCCAGAGCGTGGATCGGGGCAGCGCCCCGAGCACAGCGCCCGAGCGTGGGCGGCCTGCTGTACCGCGCCTCGCCCACAAGCGGCACCAAGAGACCGGCACAGCAAGTCCGCCGGACCTATTCCTCCGCGCCCAACCCGACCAGTTCTTCGGGCACCGACAGCGGCAGGATCTCTTCGTCGTAGAAGGCCTGCTCGACCATGAACTCCACGTCCTGGAACCGGTGGATGCCTGTCCCGGCCGGGATCAAGTGCCCGATGATGATGTTCTCCTTGAGGCCCTTGAGGTCGTCCTGCGCACCCCGCACCGCAGCGTCAGTGAGCACGCGGGTCGTCTCCTGGAACGAAGCCGCCGAGATGAACGACTCGGTCGTGAGGCTCGCCTTGGTGATGCCCAAGAGGAGCGGCTCTGAGCGAGCCGGCTTCGAATCATCTTCGATCGCCCTCTCGTTCACGCCGCGAAACTCCACGCGATCGACATTCTCGCCCTCGAGAAGGTCTGTCTCGCCCGCGTCGGTGACGCGCACTTTCTGGAGCATTTGGCGGACGATCACGCCGATGTGCTTGTCGTTGATCTTCACGCCCTGGAGGCGGTACACCTCCTGGATCTCGTTGAGCAGATACTCCTGAACCGCTCGCGCCCCCTTGATGGCCAAAATGTCGTGCGGATTGATCGGGCCCT
>JAPUKU010000158.1 GCA_027295505.1 Acidobacteriota bacterium | reverse complement strand
CCCTGGAAGATCAGAAAGGGGAAGCTGCATGATCGAGCAGTCATCCACTGGTGTCTCAGGGACCGCCCCTCCACCCACGGCTTGGCGTCGACCACCGCGGTCGACCAGACCGCGGGCCGTCTGCCAGGGTTCCGCGACTCCGAGAATTGCTATCTGAGAAGAAAGCGCGATACAATTTCCTACCCATTAATGCATAGTTAGGTAACCCAACGCGGGCGAAGCAGGGTGGCCTACAGGGATCGCCATCGATCCGTCGAAGAAAATGCCAGGCTGTCCGCATCCCGACTGTCCAGAGCATCATCATCTTCCTCACCGTGATTAAAGCGAGAACTCATAGGGAGGACTTGCAATGACCAGGAAGATCTATGACGTGATTGTAGTGGGAACGGGCGCAGGCGGAGGGATGGCCATCATGAGGCTCTGTGAGGCTGGCCTGAATGTCCTGGCGCTGAATTCCGGTCGCCGGCTCGATCCTGAGAAGGATTTCGGCAATCACAGACAACGCTATGACCTCAAGTACAGGGGGTTTCAGGACCCCAGGACCCGGAGCCAGCACTATGGCATTGAGACCGAGATTACTGCGGATAAAGATATCTGGGAGCATGACATTACCTACACGGTGGCACCGGGCAGCAAATGGACGTGGGCCCGCTGCGCGGCCGTAGGTGGAAAGACCAATTTCTGGGGTCGTTCCTCGGCACGCTTTGGAGAGATCGATTTTAAAGCAGCCAGCCTGGATGGTTTCGATGTGGATTGGCCGATCACCTACGAAGAGATTGCTCCTTATTACAGCCGTGTAGAGAGAATGATCGGGGTGGCGAGCACAATACAGAACCGGCCTTCGAACCCTGATGGCGAGTACCTCCCTCCCATCAAGTTTCGCTGCATGGACCACATTCTCCAGAAGGGTGCCGAAAAAGTGGGAATACCTTATCTTCCCGACCGAAGCGCGCAGTTAACGGTCCCCCACAACGGTCACCCGGCTTGCCATTACTGCGGAGGCTGCACTTCAGGTTGTGCCACGGGTTCGTTTTTCTCATCTCCCTGGTTTTTCCTTCCGGTGGCGGAGAAGACCGGGAAATTGGAACTCCGTACCAATGCTCACGTCAAGAATGTACTGGTGAACGAGAACGGGCATGCAAAAGGTGTTGCCTATATTGACCGAGAGAGCAGACAGGAAGTGGAGGTGTATTCCAAGGTCGTGGTGCTGGCCGCCTCCTGCTCCGAGACAGCCAAGATCATGCTGAACTCGAAGTCACGCCATTGGCCCACGGGCATCGCCAACTCCAGTGGTGAGCTAGGACGAAACCTGTGCGACCACCTTTATGGGACACCGGTATATGGTTATCTGCCCCAGCTCCTCGGCCAGCCGAGCCGTCCCGACAACGTTTCCGAGGCCACCATCGCCTGGATGCCGCGTTGGCAAAACTTAAAAGATCCCCGTGAGGAGAAGTTCATTCGCGGCTATTCGGTGTACGCCTACGGTGGCTGCTATAACTTTCCGTACTATCACGATCGCCTCGAAGGATTCGGGTCGCAGTTCAAGCGCGATATCAAGCAATTCTATCCGGCGCCGTTCAGCTTTCTACTTCAAGCCCCATCGCTTCCGAGCCATAATAACTACGTGGACATTGATCCCGAGGTGAAGGACATATTCGGCATTCCGGTGGCCCGTTTCCATTTTCAATGGGGATCGAATGAACTGCTCATGTGGGAGCATAGCAAAGAAGTCTGTGCGGAGATCGTGAAGGCTGTGGGTGGCGAGATCTGGGAGATGGGGGGTGCGCCCGAGACCTCCGGCCCTACCTTTCACGATGCAGGGGTGTGCCGCTTTGGTAACGATCCCAGAAAGTTTGTCACCAACCGTTTCGCCCAATGCCATGATGTCCCCAATCTCTACACTTGTGATGCCAGCATTTTTCCCTCCGCGACGGACAAGACCGGCACGCTCTCCATCCTTGCTTTTTCGTTACGAACCTCTGAGTACGTGATCGATAAGTTCCGGAGGGGCGAACACTAGAGAGCAGGTAACCTGCGCTTACCTTACGAAAATCTGCGCTTACCTCACGACGTTGACACGCTGACTCGATGGTTTTGCCAGACAGGCGAAAGAGAGTGTTTCAAAATGGAGCAGGTCAGGAAGGAACATGTGGAGAGAGTGCAGACGCAGGCAAGGAGGACACGCTATGAAGATCCCTGAGACCACCTTGATAAGAGGAATGGTCGCGCTGGGAGCTGTGCTCCTGTGCCTTGCCAACACGACGACGATCTGGGCACAGGAAAAGCCCAACATCGTGGTGATCTGGGGCGATGACATCGGCTACTGGAACGTCAGTGCGTACAACCTGGGGATGATGGGCTACCGGACGCCTAACATAGACCGCCTCGCCAGAGAAGGGGCGCTCTTCACCGATGCCTATGGAGAGCAGAGCTGCACCGCGGCGCGCTCCGCCTTCATTACCGGCCAGAGCCCGATACGTACCGGGCTCTCCCATGTGGGACTTCCGGGCACCGACCTCGGTCTCAAGAAGGAAGATCCGACGATCGCTGAATACCTCAAGACCAGGGGCTACATGACCGGCCACTACGGCAAGAACCATCTCGGAGACCGCGACGAACAGCTGCCGACCAATCACGGCTTCGATGAGTTCTTCGGCAACCTCTACCACCTCAACGCCGAGGAGGAACCGGAGAATCCCAACTACCCGAAGGATCCTGAATTCAGGAAACGCTTTGGTCCCCGGGGTGTGATCAAGTCCATTGCCGACGGCAAGATTGAAGACACCGGCCCGCTCACGCGCAAGCGCATGGAAACCATCGATGACGAGGTGACCGCCGGCGCCCTCGATTTTATCGAGCGAGCGCAGGTGGTGGGCAAGCCGTTCTTCCTCTGGTGGAACTCCACCCGCATGCACATCTGGATACACCTGAAGGCAGAGTCCGACGGCAAGACCGGTCTCGGTGTGTTCCCCGATGGGATGGTCGAGCACGATGGACACGTGGGTCAGATTCTCGACAAGCTCGACGAGCTGGGACTGACCGAGAACACCATCGTCATCTATTCCTCCGATAACGGTGCGGAAGTTTCTAGCTGGCCTGAGGGCGGCACAACGCCCTTCCGCGGTGAGAAGAACGACAACTGGGAGGGTGGCTACCGCGTGCCGTTGCTCGTGAGGTGGCCGGGCATGATCGAGCCGGGTACCCAGATCAACGACATCATTTCTCACATGGACTGGTTCCCGACTATTGCGGCCGTTCTGGGTGACGACAATATCAAGGAAGAACTGAAAAAGGGCACAAACCTTGGCGACCGTTCATTCAAAGTTCATCTCGACGGGTACAACTTTCTGCCTTACTTCAAGGGAGAAACCAAAGAGCCGCCTCGCAAGGAGTTCTTCTACTTTTCAGACGCTGGCGACCTGCTGAATCTCCGCTACAATAACCACAAGATCGTCTTCGCCGAACAGCGGGCGCGCGGGTACGCGGTGTGGGAGGATCCATTCGTGTTTCTGCGCTGGCCGAAGCTGTTCAACCTGCGCTCCGACCCATTCGAGGAGGCCGATCAGATTGGTATAGGCTACAGTGCCTGGCGCACGAAGCACATGTTTCTCCTGGTGCCGGCTCGCGTGTTCGTGGAGCAGTTCTTTGCAACGTTCAAAGAGTTTCCACCGCGTCAGACACCGGGAAGTTTCACGATCGATCCGGTCAAGGAGAAGCTGAAGTCTCCTGTGAACTAGGCCGATCTGGCCGACCGGTTCTCCACATCAAGCACTTCTTGTTCCAGAGCTCCGCCAGTCCGCGCGGTTGACACCCTCCTGATCCTGTCGATATGATTCGATTTTGTCCCTGAACGAGAAGGTGTGCCCGCGCAGGAGGCCGGTCCGCATTTCGGCCATCTGCGGCTCGTTATGATTGACCAAGAGCCATATCCCTTATGCACAGGAGGTCTCGAATGTTGACACGAATCATGAGCGCCAGTCGCCTGTCACGTATCCCGGTCCGGGGAAAGACATGGCGACGCATGAGTCCGTTCCTCGCAGGCGTCGCGGGTGCACTGCTGATCATTGGCGCTCTAGCAAGCACCGCGTCGGCGGAGACGGCGCAGGACTTCAAGGGCAAGATCGCCGAGTCGTACGATGAGAGCGTAGAGTGGTGGCCTGAGCCGGTGCGCCCGCCCAAGGGCACTCCCAACGTCATCATCTTCCTCCTGGATGATGTGGGCTTTGCGCAAGTCGGCAGCTTCGGTGGCTTGATCGAGACACCTAACATCGATCGCCTCGCCGCGAACGGGCTACGCTACAACAACTTTCACACGACAGCTCTCTGCTCCCCGTCGCGCGCCACGCTGATGGCCGGACGGAACCCGCACTCGATCGGACTCGGAAGCCACGCGCTCACGGCGATGGGTTTCCCCGGCTACAACGCCATAGTGCCGCCATCCGCCAAATCGGTGGCCAACTACCTTCAGGAAGCGGGCTATATCAACTATGCGCTTGGCAAGTGGGACCACACGCCGCTGTATGAGGTCTCCCAGGTCGGTCCGTTTGACCGGTGGCCCAGCGGCGAGGGGTTCAACCACGCCTACACATTCATGGCAGCCGACGTGCACCAGTTCATCCCGGTGATGTGGAACGACCATACACCCGAGCCTTATCGCAAGAGCGAGCACCTCGACAAGGACCTGGCCGACCGGGCCATCCAGTGGATCACCGGCCACAAGTCGATCCAGCCCGATCTGCCGTTCATGATGCTGTGGGCTTCGGGTTCGATGCATTCGCCCCACCACGCGCCTCCGGAATATCGGGCGAAGTATCGAGGCAAGTTCGACATGGGCTGGGATGAGGCTCGCGAGATGATCCTGGCGAATCAGATCCGGTTAGGTGTGGTCCCTGAGGGGACGAAGCTCACCGAACGAATCGACGAAATTGAGGCCTGGGATTCTCTCCGTGACGACGAGAGGATGCTCTACGCGCGTCAGATGGAGGTCTTCGCGGCTCAGATGGAGCACGTGGATTTTCAGATTGGCCGGGTGGTCGAGGCGCTGAAGAGGATCGGTGAGCTGGACAACACCCTGATCTTCGTCACCTCCGACAACGGCGCCAGCGGCGAGGGTGGTCTCGCCGGCACGTTCAACGAGACGTACGTGCTGAACGGACTCCAGACGCCGTTCGATGCCAACATGCACAACTACGCCCGCTGGGGAGACGCGACAACTTACCCACACTACCACGCCGGCTGGGCCATGGCCGGGAACACACCGTTCCGCTACTTCAAGCAGAGCGAGCACCGCGGAGGCCAGCACGATGCACTGGTGGTCCACTGGCCGAAGGGCATTAAGGCGAAGGGGAAGGTCCGTGATCAGTACCACCACATCAGCGATATCGCCCCCACGATTCTGGAGGCGGTCGGCGTTAGCGTTCCGGACACCTACCACGGCATCAAGCAGCAACCGATGACCGGCACGTCGATGCTTTACTCGTTCAACGATGCCAATGCCCCCAACCGAAAGAAGCGCCAGTACTACGAGATGTTCGGCAACCGCGCCATCTGGGTCGACGGTTGGAAGGCGGTGACCCTGCACGCCAAGCGCATGCCCTGGAACGTCAACGTTACCCTGCCATTCGATCAAGATGTGTGGGAGCTGTATAACGTGGCCGAAGACTTCTCGGAAAGCATGGACCTGGCCGCCGAGTATCCCGAGAAGCTGGCCGAGCTCATAGAGATCTTCGAGGAGGAGGCCTGGAAGTATAACGTCTATCCGCTTTATGACGACATGATCGCGCGCCTGGCAAAGCAGCAGGACCGCCTGTTTGGAGATCAGAAGGAGTTTATCTATTACGCTCCGGGTGCGGTCCGCATTGCCGAGAAGGCCTCGGCCCCGGTCAAGAACCGATCCCACAAGATGTCCACAACGATCGACCTCAAGGGGCACGAGGAGGGTGTCATCGCGGCCGTGGGCGGCATGACCGGCGGCTTCACCATGTTCATCAAGGGAGGGCGGCTCTACTACGACTACAACTTCCTGGACGGTGTCTACTACACGATGGTGTCACCTCCGTTGCCGGAGGGGAAGACGAGATTGACCTTCAACTTCACCAAGACGAAAGAGTTCGGCGGGACCGGCGAACTCTGGGTGAATAGAAAAAAAGTCGCCGAGCATGATATGCCCAGGATGCACATCAGCACATATTCCCTTGCAGAAACCTTTGATATCGGGATCGATACTGGCACCCAGGTGTCGAGACTCTATGGCGATCCCTTCCCCTTTGTCGGGGAGCTGGACAGGGTCACCATCACGTTGACTGACTAGTCTGAAGGATCGTGTATGAGTTTTCACGCTCCGTCACTTTCACCTCAGAGAACGCCTGCAGGGAGGATCGCACCGCCGGGGGTGTGAGGTGCACCGCGGTCGATGATGGCGAGATGCCCGGCCGAATCCAGGCGCCTCCGGGACCGGACTGGTACCTAATCCCCAGACTCAGGGCTTATGCGGTTGGCGATTCTTTCCGGCTTGATGTCAGAGTTGCCTGTCACAGCGCAGGGGCCCAATGTAGATAGCAAGAACGTGTGCTCGTGTCCTGCAATCGCCAGCGTTAAGCTTCGAGGAGCCACCTGACTAACATCTGGGGTGAAAGAGGCGAATTGTCCACCGGCAAAAAGAGTGGTTAGAACGCCGGGGATGAATGTAATGTCGGTTGGTCCGACAAAGGCGTCCAGAAAGCCGTGGGCGGAGTAGGAGCCCGTAAATGTGGTCGGGTCCACACGAACCGAAGCGCACTGAAGCCTGAGCGTGTTGCCGATGCTCTGGGCCGCCGCCATATTCAGGCTGGCCACCTGCCCGAAGGCGTCTACCTCGAACAGAAAGCTGCCTCCAGCACCGTTAGTGAGGCAGTAACTCAACCCTGGCACCAGGACGAGCGTCTGCGCATCCGTCAGGAATGAGTGATTGGGAAACTCCTGGCACCGGCGGTAGCTGCCGGTGTAGTTCCCGGCATCTATGATGATACTGGTATTGCTTAAGACCAGGGTGTTGCCGACACCCCGGCCCGCCACGGTATTCTGGCTGGTGACCTGGCCGAGGGCGTCCACCTCAAAGACGAAATCAGGATTTCTGATCTCTTCTGAGGGGACAGTATGGTTATGCCACCGATAGCTTAGCCCGGGTATGACTACAAACGATTGGATGCCTGTGAAAGGTCCTGGATACGAGCTCTCCAGACGGTAGCCACTCGTATAGTTCTTCGGGTGCACCACAATGTTGGTGTTCTTGAGTACCAACGTGCTGCCAACGCCTTCACCCGCCACTCTGTTCAGGCTACGCACCTTTCCGTTGCCCTTCACCTTAAAGAGGAAGCTTCCCCCGTCAGTCGACGAGGCGTTTTTGAATGTGTAGGTGCCTGGCTCCAATTTTACGGTCGTCGGACCCGTTGTGATTGCGTGTCCAGCTACAGAGTACCTACCGGTGTAGGAACCTGGGTCAATTTCAATAGTGACAGCCGGTGCGATAGTGAAGGAGGCACCGACAAGAATCAAACCTACAGTCAGGTGACTAAATAACGAGGAGCACCTATGGGTGCTAACCTCTTTTATTACAGGTCTTTCGTTCATGTGCTCAAACCTCCTAGGTCGGGGAAGATCTCTAGTCCTGCCAGCCTTCTTACTCAATAGAACGCAAGTCCTGTCCCGCCGGTTCCAGATATTTTCAGTTCCACGCCACGGGGTGCCACGTCCTTCACCCAATAGAATGCCGCGGGAGGCAGTAAGGTTGGAAAGCTACCTTCGAAACTGTTCCATGGTAGCGAGAATGAGGCCCAGTGGACCGATGCGCAGTTTGAAGAACAGAGTCAGCGGTGTGAGCAGAGCCAGCCCGAACACTGCCCCGAGGGAGCACATGACCGGCACCGACGGCAACTCGCTTGGCCAGCGGATCAACATCGTGACGATTACACTGGCCACAGCTGCAGCGATCCAGTACCCCTGCATCACGAACAGGTGCCATCTGTGGCGGTGCTGGCGCTGCCTCTCCGCACGCAAGCGTTTCCGGAGTTCCCGGTTGAAGTGAAGTGAGGGGCCGGATTGCGAGATCCCCTGGAACAGCTGGCGAAGCTCGCGTTCGGTCTCCAGCTGCTCGCGGCAGTGGGGACATCGGGCGGCATGTCGCTGTATCCGCGCGTCGTCAGCAGGGTTACACTCGATGGTCAGCTCTCGGATCTCGTCGCATTCACTCATCACACCCCTCCCTCCCGAAGGGCAATTGCCAGCCTCTGCCGGGCTCTAAAGAGATGTGACTTGACCGTGCTCGGCTTGAGATCCAGAAGCGCGGCGATCTCAGCGACGCTCTGCCCCTGCCAATAGTGGAGGTAGACCACGACACGTTGAGGCTCACCCAGCCGGTCGACGTGGCCCATGATCCGCGCTTGGTTCTGGCCGGTGGTGGCCACCCTCTGGGGATCGGTGAGTACACCACCATCAGGAAGGGTCCGCAGCACGTCGGCATCGACGTGGGACGCGCGATGGGGAAGGCGCCGACGGTACGCGATAATCTGGTTTCGGGCCACGCGGTAGAGCCAGGTCGAGAAAGCGGACTCCCGGCGAAAGGTCTTCAACTGGCGAAGGAGGACGACGAAAACCTCCTGCGTGGCATCCTCGGCCTCGCTCTCGGCACCGCGGCCCAGGATTGATGCCGCCAGCCTGAAGATCTTCTCTTGGTAGCGACGAACCAGGATCTCGAATATTTCCTCATCATCGGTGCGTAGGAACTGGTCGATCAGGTCCGCGTCGTCAGCGGAGGTGAGCGAGGCCGCGGTTTGAGAATCGGAGACGCCGGGCCACGTCATCATGGTGGCAGATGTTATCACCGCGATTCCTGCTTGCCGTTCATCTTCTCAACCAGCTCTCTGGAAAGGCGAACGAATATCAGCAATCCGATGCCGGTAAAGATGGGGACCAGGCCAAATGCCCACGTACCGCTGATCTCCACGTCCAATTGGTAGTAGAGGGCGGGCATTAGACCCATTCCGCCGAAGATGGCGATGAGTCCCAGCGCGAGGGCGTTCAGCCGGATCCAATGGGCGCTCGCCCTGGTCATCGAATCAGGGTTTGTGTCGGGCCCGTGACCTTCGCCAAGAAGAGAATCGATCTTGCTGGCATCAGTTTCAGGAATCGGGAGGCTGCGTTCCATCGCTATCATCCGTTCCTTGTGAGAAATCTCCCGAAGCCTGAGGAGCTTCGATTCGTGAAGATGTCGGCGCAGGATCGCCGCGCCCATGAGCCCGAGAACCAGAAGCACCGTTGCTAACCATCCCACTTTGAACACCCCCTTACGAAATCTATCTGCTCAGCCCACATCAAGTCATCTACTCTTTAGTCGAGAACCGGCCTCTTTGGGTTGCAGTTTGGAGGGACTTTCACCTCAGCCCGCCGGCGGATAGAGTAATTCCTGTATTTTCAATAAATTACAAAACTCCACCCGCCCCACCCCTGAGATGCCGGGGCGAGGCGAATGGAGTCGTGGGAGGGTGATGGGATGAGATCCGGACTTTAGTCCGCGGTCTCGAACGCGCGCTCGGAGATCGTCTGGTTACCGCTGGCCTCGATCGCGAGCACCTCGAACTTGTACTCGGTGCCCGGCTCCAGGAATTCTGCCGGCACCGTCAC
>JAPUKU010000157.1 GCA_027295505.1 Acidobacteriota bacterium | reverse complement strand
TGGTTCCTCCTCTTGGTTGGACGGGACCCATCATACTAGACCTTTTGGCGGTGCTCGGCGCGGATCAGGGAGCGAGCGTACCAGATGAGGGTGAGCCAGAGGATGAGGGCGATGAAGCTGGCGATGTAGCCGGTGTTGTAGGCGAACAGGAAGAAATTGTAGAGACCGTGCACCACCATCGACAGCACCAGGGTTCCAGCCTGCCACAGGATGCGACTCCATCGAGTGCGCGCGCGGAAGAACGCGCGGCTGACGCCGTAGCCCCAGATCACCGCGAACAGCGAATGGGTCAGAGGTGACGCTGCTGCGCGCGCCAGCGCTTCCACCCAGGTCAGTCCGTCGAGGTAGAGGACGTTCTCGACGCTGGCAAAGCCGATGGCCACCACCGCGGCGTAGATCAGGCCGTCCATGGGCTCATCGAAGTGGCGCGAACGAAACAGGAACAGGCGTGCCGCCAGGAACTTCACACCCTCCTCGATGGGCCCGCCGATGGCCACGCAGACCACGAGGATCTCCGCGATGGTGGTGCCGGGGGGCTGGGGCAGCCCCAGCATGTCGGTTATCCGGAAGATCCACCAGCCGACGAAGGCGGCTGCACAGCCCAGCAGGAACGCGAACACAAGCATCCGCCGTGGTTCGGGGTGCAGGTGGTCCTTGAGATCGAAGTACACGATCCAGAAGACCGCACCCCCCACCACGAACCCGAGACCGCTGAGGTAAAACCCCGAAAGCTCCGCCAAAGCTCCCCCTGACAGGCTGCATTCCGGACAGATCTAGCATGGCGGCCGAGGGTGCGGCAACCGGGTCAACGGGTTGGCTGTGGTGATCGGGGACAGCGACAGCGCTAGAGCTGCGCCTCCCGCGGCTTGCGGTAGGTGATGCGCCCCATGAGGCGGTTGAGCACGTGGTCGCGGTCCAGGAAAGAGAACATGGGGGTGCGGCGCAGTCCCAGGCTTTCCAACTCCTCGCGGATCTCGGTCTTGCGCGGCGAAAGGTGGAGGGCGCGCACCAACGCCTTGTGCGCCTTGTGCTGGTTGCCTGCCTCCCTCTCCACTTTGCCCAGGTTGAACCACACCTCGTGGTTGTAGAACTCATCCTTGGTCGCCTTGCGGCACAGCTTGAGCGCCTCTTTCATCTTCCCCTTGGTGGTGGACAGGCACAAGCCGTAGTACGAGCGATAGCGGGGCTGCCCCGAACTCTTCTGCTTGCGGGAGTCCAGCAAGAGCGACGCCTCGAAGAAGGCCATGGCCTCCTTCTGCTTGAACTGGTTCTGCAGCGCCTCCACCCCCTTGCGAAAACTATCCTCCGCTGGCTTGTAGATCATGCATGTCTCCTGCGCCGCAAGAATAAACGACTTTGGTTTCAATATAGGTGGAACACTGCGAGAGGCAAGGGTTTTCGGAGCTTGTGGTGTACGGAAGGCGTCAAGTCGTGAATGGGCAGTGGTACGATCGATTCATGGACCTTCCGGACCGGATCCGCCACCTGCTGGCACGCACAGCCGCACGAACTCTGCACATCGATGGATTTCGACCTGCCGCCGTTCTGGTGCCGTTCATCCAGCGTGGCGAGAACGTATCCCTTCTTTTCACACTGCGCTCGCACAAGCTGCCCTTGCATGCTGGACAGATCTCGTTCCCGGGCGGCCAGCCGGAACACGGTGAACAGCACGCCCGGGAAACGGCCTTGCGCGAGTCACAGGAGGAGCTGGGGATCGACCCTGCCGCGGTGGCAATACTCGGGCGCCTGGACGACGTCGCCACGCCCAGCCGCTTCCTCATCACACCGGTGGTGGGCTGGCTGCACGAGCCGGCGCCGTTCCAGCCGGATGCCCGGGAAGTAGACGAGTTCTTCGAGGTGGCGCTGGCCGAGCTCGGGGATCCCGATTGCTTCCACGACGCCGGGGTCGCAGAGCATGACGGGCGGTCCTATCAACTGCCGGAGTATCACGTCGCAGGCCGGGTCATCTGGGGGGCCACGGCCCGGATGGTGCAGAACCTGCTCTTCCGTCTGGAGCACTGAAACACTGGAAAAATTGACGATTTCTACGTTCCCGGGGCCCGCCGCGCTCCGGCAGCCCTCCTCCCTCGCGACCTAACTGCCCCCTTCTGAGCCGTCTGGACGCATCGGCCGGCCCTCCGGCCGGACGGGTGCAGCCCCGATGCGCGGATCGGCGCTCCTGGGACGGATTCACCCTCCCGAGATCCTGTACCCCCCGTGCAGAAAGCGCCTTGATCTGCCCCCCCCTGTCGGCATACTTTTCCTGAAGTTCTTACAAAAACCAAGTGCTGAGCGCCTCTTCCGGCGACCGGGAACCGGCCGTCGGGTTCAGGCGTCACCGCCGGCCGCGCTGCTTCTCCAGGGCGCCGGAGGAGCAATGATGATGCGATCTGCCGCGCGCAGGGATCAGTTGGGGATCTCCATTCAGGAGCTTCTGATGGTGATGGCCATCCTTTCCATGTTCATCATTTCCATCCCGAACCTGAACGGCTTTCACCGGGTGCTCAAGGCGCGCTCCGCCGTCAACGAGATCTCCGCAACCCTCAACCTGGCCCGGCAACTGGCCGTGAGGTCGCGCGCATCGCATGTCTTCATCCCCGTCGCGGCCGACAACAGCTGGCAGCTACGCAACCTGGAGACGGGCCAGATCGTCCGGCACGGCCAGCTTCCCATCGGCGTGACCCACTCGGTGCTGTCGGCGTTCCAGTTCGACAAGAATGGCCAGTGCCTCAATCCGACCATTTTTGACGGCGCCCTGCCGACCTCCCAGTACCTGCAACTGGAGGCCGATCTGCTCTCGGGACGGAAAGTGCGTTACACTCTGACACTCTCACCCATCAGCCGGGTGACGACCACCGCGGAGCACTTCGAGTCGTGAGAACCTCACGTCGCCACACCGAGGCCGGCATGACGCTGGTGGAGATTCTGCTCGCCCTGGGCCTCATGGCCAGCGTGCTGATCTCGGTGGCCTCGCTGTTCATCCTGGGAGGGCAGCGCGTCAAGGGCAGCCGCAACATGACCCAGGGGATGGCCATCGCAAGCGACGTGATGGAGGACCTCTACAACTTCGGCATGAATGTCATGCCGACAACGTTCGACGACTGTTGCCCCGGCGGCTGCGCTACCTCCACCGGATGCACCGTGAGTAGCGCCTCCGACGGGTTCCTGCAGAAACGCTGGCTGCCCGCCATCGAGGAGAAACTGGGCCAGGGCCGGCTGGAGATCACGCTGGTCCCGGTGGGTGGCAGCGTCACCCCGCCGACGTTCTCGACGGCCGAAGGGCTGCGCCTGCGCGTCGAGGTGTTCTGGAGCGAGGGCGTCAGTGAACGGTCCGTATACGAGGAGACGGTGCTGTTTTGAAGACGGACCGCGCAATGAGCCTGAAGGAGGAGACTGTGCATCCGCTACACGGTAGTCACACCAAGCGGAGAACACACCGGCAACGGGGTATGTCGCTGGCCGAGATCCTGGTGTCCCTGGCCATCTTTGTCATCGCCATCTCCGTGGCCCTCATCC
>JAPUKU010000156.1 GCA_027295505.1 Acidobacteriota bacterium | reverse complement strand
CCGGTCTCATCGTTCAGGATGTGGGAATCCTCCAGAATGAAAGGGTCAAAAACACTGACTTCTTCTGGGAGGGGGGCGGAGGCGTCAAGATTCCCGTGAGCAAGAATCTCGATGTGCGCTTCGACATACGCTTCCAGAAGTACCGCTCGGAGCGGTTGGTGCAGGCGCCGACTCCTCTCAGCAGCTCCCTCTCTGATGAACGGTTCACGAACCGCCTGTTCACGATCGGCTTTGGTTTCCATTTCCCGGTGGGTGAGCGTGAGGATGCAGGGGCGGAGCTCGTTCCGCTCGCTCCACTGCCAGAACTACCCGCAACGCCCGCTCCGACGGTCACGCCTCCGCCGGCTGTGAGCGCGCCCGAACCTAAACCGGAATCCGAACTGGCTCCAGAGCCCGAACTCGAACCTGCGCCGGAAGCGGCCGCCGAACCGGAACCGCCCCCTGAGCCCGAACCGGAACCTGTTCAGGAGCCCGAACCGGCTCCAGAGCCTGAGCCCGTGGCACCGGAGGAAGAAGAGTCCCTCCCGGATCCCTTCAGCTAGCGACGGGCCAGACCTGCCCACCTGGCACCACAAATTTTGAGTCCGATTTTCTATCACCTCTGGAGGTGAAAGGCATTGCACCCCGTTCTTTGGGTGCGTGATAGACGGAATTGCGCGTCCGTCAGCGCCCGGCGCCGGTCGTTGACAAGGCAAAAGTGGCCGGATAGACTTCAATTTGACCCGTGGCTCAGTTGCACTCCATCGCCAGGCGCGGGAGGCGCGAGTCGCCCGCGAGGGGGAGTCGTGCCCAGCGCGGCGCGGATTTCGGTGATGAGATCCGGCTGGTGCTAGGCAGCCGCATGGAGTATGTCGATGCGGTGCACCGGCTCTCGGAGGATATCGGCCGGGCTGCGGGATTGAAACGCTGCGATGCTTTCCATTTGAGCCTGGCGGTTCGTGAGGCATTCACCAACGCTCTTACCCACGGGAACGGTCTGGACGAGCGGAAGAAGGTTCGCTTGAAGTACGAGGTTCTCGATGACGCCGTCCGGGTGTGCATCGTGGACGAGGGGGAGGGGTTCAAGCTCGAGGAGGTTCCCGATCCCCTGTCCCCCGAGAATCTGGATCGTACGGTGGGGCGAGGGCTGTTTTTGATCAGAAGCTATGTGGACAAGCTCGACGTCCGTCGGAGCCCGCGCGGGGGAAGTCGCCTGTGCCTTACCAAACGGCGTCCGCAGGGCAAGCGGCGATCAGCAACCTCTGGGAGGAAGAGAACATGAAAGCCACCGTCCGGCAGCACGGAAAAGTCTCGGTTGTAGAACTCACCGGCAAGATCACCATCGGCGAAGGAGATGTGCGCATGAGGGAGACGATCGAGTCCCTTCTGAAGGAGGGAAGAACTCAGATTGTCCTCAACCTGAAGGGGGTCTCGTACATGGACAGTGCCGGAATTGGTGAGCTCGTGGCTTGCAAGAAGCGCACGGCCGAGAAGCAGGGGCAGATCAAGCTTCTCAATCCATCCGGGCGCGTCTATGATGTGCTTTCACTCACCAAACTGGTGGATGTGTTCGAAGTGTTCAAGGACGAGCGCGACGCACTGGCTTCATTCTGATTCAATCCTTTCGTCGTTCCCGCACCTTCCGGACCAGTTCGTCGAGAACAGCTAGCGCCTCGATGGGTGTGAGGTGCTCCGGCTCCAGGCCGCGCAGACGTTCCAGGATCGGATCGGCTGCCGCATCCTCAATGAGTAGCGGCAGCGGCCGTTGCTGGGTCCGCGGCCGGGCCGAGCGCCCGGCTCGCGGCAGACCTTCCGGAGTATATTCCTGTGACTCGAGGTTTCGCAGGATCTCACGGGCGCGCTCGATCACCTCTGGCGGTACGCCCGCCAGCCGCGCCACGTGAATTCCGTAGGAGCGGTCTGAAGCGCCGGCCTCCACGCGCCGCAAAAACACCACCTTGTCCTGCCACTCCCGGACGCTCAGGCGATAGTTGCGAACACGCGGCCACAGCCGCGCCAGGTCGGTCAATTCGTGGTAATGAGTTGCAAACAGGGTCACGGCCTGCACGCGCGCCTGCTCGTGAAGATACTCCACCACGGCCCAGGCGAGAGAGAGTCCGTCAAAGGTGCTCGTGCCTCTTCCGACCTCATCGAGCAGCACCAGGCTGGCAGGGGTGGCATTGTGCAGGATGTTGGCGGTTTCCTGCATTTCGACGAGGAAGGTGGACTGTCCCCGGGCCAGACTGTCCGACGCGCCCACCCGGCAGAAGATCTTGTCTATTACACCGATGCGGGCTTCCGACGCCGGCACGAAGGAGCCGCTCTGGGCCATGAGCACGATCAACGCCACCTGTCGCAAATAGGTCGACTTGCCGCCCATGTTGGGCCCGGTAAGAATGATAATCTGCTCGGCATCGCGGTCGAGCCGCGTATCGTTGGGGACGAACGGATCCTCCGGGCGCAGCACTTCGACCACCGGGTGGCGTCCGTCGTGGATCTCAATGCCGCCTCCTGGATCCACATGAGGGCGGCAGTAGGCACGACGAGCGGCAAGCTCCGCAAGACCCGCCAGAACGTCCACCCGGGCCACGGCCTGAGCGGTGGCGCGCAGCCGGGCCGTAGCGGCGACCACTTTCTCGCGCAGCTCCACGAAGCGCTCATACTCGAGTTCGTGCAGGCGCTCCTCGGCGTTGAGAATCTTATCTTCGTACCGCTTGAGCTCCGGAGTGATGAAGCGCTCGGCGCTCGTGAGCGTCTGTCGGCGTTGGTAATCGGGAGGCACGCGTTCCAGGTGCGTTCGTGAGACCT
>JAPUKU010000155.1 GCA_027295505.1 Acidobacteriota bacterium | reverse complement strand
CGTCGAGGTCCCACACCCACACACCCGCGCCGCGCGTGAGCCCGATAGGCAGGGGGTGATAGGTATTGGCGCTGAACTGTTCGGCCTGTTCGATGGAGCGGGCCGTGGCGGACTCGGTGGCAGATGAACGGGTCTCCCGTGCAGGAGAGCTCATGGTGCGTCTTCCTTTCCGTGCCGCGTTCAGTTGCAGCGGCGCGAGCGAGGGGCCGGTGATGATGGCCGGTAACCGTGAGCCGCGGGCGGCCGGCTTTGCCGACCACGACTTTTCGGAAACTTCATCGATTCTACCGCACCCCGCGCTCACTTCAAAGAGAGGCAAGACCCTTCAGCGCTGTAGGATAAGATGACACCGAAGACGAGCTTCCCCCCAGCCCATTAATCGTGCCGGCCCGTTTCATCGCACACCCGGAACCCCGACGACTCCTGGAGTGGTTGCGCGAAGATCTCGAGTCCCGTGTCGGCGGGGAAACTCCGCATCGAGCCCATGTCCTGGTTCCCAATAAGCGCCTGGCCAGCCACCTGAGGCGCCGGCTCACCGAGAGTGGCGGTGCCTTTCTCGGGCTGAGAGTGATCAATCTGTGGACCCTGGTCTCGGAGCTGGCGGCGCGGGCGTCGGGTCCCGCCGCGCGTCTGGCTCCGACGCCGCTGCTGCGCCAGGAGGTCCACGCCTGCCTGCGCATGCAGGGCGGGCGCCTGGCTGATGCCGCCAAGCGCAGGCCCGGCCTGTCGAGCGCCCTGCTGGCGACCTTTGGAGAGATGAGGGAAGCGGAGGTCGGAACACAGGAGGTCAACCGCCTGCTCACTGGTGCGAGTGGCGACTCCGCCCGGGAAACGCTCCGTCTCTACGGCCACTACCTCTCCGCCCTGCGCAACCTCGAGGGCGGTGGCTGGCTCGATCGGGCCGGATTCGTGCAGCGGGCCCTGCCGCAGGCGACCGCCTGGGCCAGGAAAGCAGGTTTCGTGTACCTGTACGGCGCCTACGAGCTGATCGGAGTTCACCTGTCACTCCTGAGAGCTCTCGAGAAACACACGAAGCTCACGGTCCTGTTGCCGCTCGACGTGCACAAGCGTCCCTGGTCCTACGGCACGCGGTTTGCACATGAATTTCTGCTTGGAAAAGACGAGACCATTGAAGCCCTGAAGGTGCCGCCGCTGGGGTGCGGGGCAAAGGCGGCCTCAGGTCTTTACGACGAGGAGGCGTCCACGAAGCCGGTGCTGAGCGAGAGCACGTTCGAATTGTTCCACACCCAGGGAGTTGAAGCGGAGCTGACATCGGTGGCACGCCGCATCCTCAACCTGCACCGCAGCGGAATGCCCCTGCGTGAGATCGGCGTGGTGGGACGCTCGCTGTCGCCTTATGCTCCGTACCTCGAGCGGATCTTCGACACACACGCAATCCCCTTCGTCACCTCCGCGACGCAGCCGCTGGATCGTTTCCCGGTGGCAGCGGCTGTTCGCGCCCTGCTCCGCACGCTGGTGCGCGGGTTCCAGCGCGACGACCTGCTGGCCCTTTTTCGATCCACCCTGTTCCGCTACCCGGAGGCCCGTCGGCCGCGCCCCGATCTGCTCGAGCGCTGGAGCGCCATGGCGGCTCTGAGCAGCGGGCTGCCGGCCTGGACCGAGGATCTGCCTCAGTGGCTCGCGAAATGCCTGCCAAAGGACGCCGAGCATGTGTCGGAGGATCCCCGGGAGCGCCAGCGTTTTCTCAAAGAGGCGGAGCGGGCGCTGGCCGATCAGCTAGCAATCCTCGGGGCGCTGGGCGAGGAAGCGGCCCGGTGGAGCGATTGCGCCACGCGCTCGGAACAGGTGGCTTTTGTGATGAATCTGCTGGCGCGCTGGCTGCACGGATTCCAGGATGGCGTGGAGCCCGACGCCTCGACCCGTGCGGTGCGTGGAATACTCGAAGAACTGGGCGATGCCGCCGATCTCCGGTATGCGAAGAGGCCGGAAGCCGGTCTCGAGTGGCTCCTCGAATCCCTGGAAGGATCTCTGGCAGCCGGCGAGCTTCCGGTGCGGGACGAGGATTGCGACGGCGTCCGGGTGCTGGACGGCATGCAGGCTCGCGGTCACGCGTTCAGGGCGTTGTTCATCATCGGCTTCAACGCGGGTGCCTTCCCCCGAACCCCTTCCGAGGACCCGTTCCTCCCGGAATCGTGGCGCCGGCGACTCCGCACCGAGGAACACCGGCCGGTACCGCTGCGGGACAACGTGGATGAAGAGCGCCTGCTTCTCGCCACCTGGATGTCATCGGCCGGAGAGCAACTCGTGGTGTCATACAGGCGGGCCGATGAGAACGGGCGCGCCGAGGTTCCCTCCTTCGCGCTGCGCGAGCTGGCACGCGTGCGGCTCGGAGCACCGGACCCTGAACTTTTGCTGGATCTGGCGCGCCGTATTCCCGTGCACCCCAGAGACAGGCTCCTCGAGTGGCAGAATCTCCCGGGCCTGCTCTCTCCCACCGAGGCTTCGCTGATGGTGGCACTGGGGAGCGGAAACCGCGCCGCACGGGTTCTCGAGCGCCAGCAGGATCCGGGGAGTGCGGGGGGTGTGCTGGAGGTGGCCCTCGAATGGGTGCGGCGGCGAGGCGATGTTTGGAGTGCGGAGGAGGGATGCGTGGGGCCGGTGCCGACCGGGATGCTACCCAGAAGCTGGTCCCATTCGAGCCTGAAGGACCTGGCCCACTGCCCGCTCCGCTTCTTTTTTGACCGCGTGCTCGGTGTGGAGTCCGTGCCGGAGGCTCTCGACGACAGCGTTTTCGATCCTCTCGACTGGGGAGCTCGCGTGCACGGGCTGCTCGAGGCTGTGTTCCGCACGCTGGGCCGGGAGTCGCTGCTCGAGGCGCAGGCCGGAGAGTTGCGTCCCGAGGAGAGGGAGCGTTGCAAGGAACTCGTGGAGGGGGCCTGGCGCGATCAGTTCGATGATCTTGGTGTCCGCATCTCGAGGCGTCTGCCATTGCTGTGGGAAGAGCGCTCCCGGCGTTGGCGGGGGGCCCTGTCCGCGTTCGTGATCCGGGATCTGCACTCCTGGCGCGCTCGAGGTCTGGATCTCGTCGAACTGGAGGGAGGCGGCACCATGCAGCTTCCTCCCGCTCCGGGAGGGAGCGGAACGGCGCTCCCGCTCTACGGGAAGATGGACCGGGTCGCCCAGGATCCCCGGGGCGGAACCGTTATCTTCGACTACAAGACCGGTAAAAAGCTCGAGGCGGAGGCGAAGGAGCTTGAAATGCTTCGCGGTCTGCAGCTCCAGGGGCCTCTCTACGCATGGATTGAGCAGGCGCGCGCCACGCGCCCGGAAGCGACGATATCGGTAGAGTTTCTGGGCATTGGCCCGCATTACGAGGAAGATCCCGAGGCTGCTCGGATCGTCCTGGATGCGGGCGATCTGGAGGGATTGCGCGCCGGGATCGAAGAGACGGTGCGCACGCTCGCGGGCCTGGCGGCGGAAGGCCGGTTCCCGTTCCACGACCAGCGAGCCTGCAGTTGGTGCGAGTTCGAGCTCGCCTGCCACCACCGGGAGCACCCGGCGCGCCGTTCCGTCCGCAACCTGCGCGAGAACGCCGACTACTTCGACCTCTTGAAGAAGAGCACCCGGGCGCCGACGCTCGCTGATGTGCGCGCGGGTGGTGAGAAGAGAGCAGAGGGTAAGGCATGACGCGCCCGCAGTTGATCCCCGATGAGTTGGATAGAAAGCGCGCGGCGACCGAATTTGATCGGAATCTGGTGGTGAGCGCCGCCGCCGGAACCGGGAAGACCAGCCTGCTCGTGGAGAGGATCCTGAACGCTGTCGGATCGGGACGGTACCGTCTCGATCAACTGGCGGCCGTGACCTTCACACGCAAAGCTGCAGCCGAGATGCGCGAGCGTCTGGCGAAGGGCTTCCAGCGCCTGCACGTTCTCGCCAGCGGGATGCACGGCACGGCCCCGGGAGAGTCGCTCAAGGACGAAGCGGAGCGGGCTTATGCCTGGTTGGGATCGGAAGCGAAGGTCTCCGACCCGACGCTGGCGCGCCGGGCGCTGGACGCCCTGGAGAATCTTGACCGTTTCAGCGCCTCGACGATTCACTCGTTCTGTGCGGAGGTTCTGCGACAGCACCCGATCGAGGCCAGCGTCGATCCGGCTTTTCAGCAGGACGAGGGTGCGCATTTCGATGAAATCTTCAAACGCCAGTGGCAGAAGTTCCTGGAGAGTGAGCTGGGTGAGAGTGCGCCACATGCCGAACTCTGGCGGGAGGCGCTGCAGCTTTACTCTCTAGGGGAGATGGAGAAGGCCGCGCGTGCTCTATGCGAATTCGGTATTCCCGATCCGGATCGTTGGCCCTCCGAAGACGACCCTCCGGCCCGAATGCTCGCGCCTCTCCTGACGCCCATCATCCAGGAAGCCACAAGCATCCTCTCCAGGGGCACCCACCTCTGGGGACGATTCGAGGACTGTCTGCGTTCGGTGATCGATCTGGCCGAGGCTTTCCAGAGGGGGGCCTGGGGCGGCGGTGCCGCGGAACCGCCGGCTCTGGCGTTCGATGTGCTGGGCGACTCGAGCACCCCGGCGGTTGGAAAGAAGGCGGAGGGAATCGACCCGGAACGGGCCAGGGGGTTCGCGAACTTGGCCCGCCGCAAGCTGCAGGCGCTCAGGAACCTCGATGAGCGTGCGTCGCGCAGTCTGGTCGAGCCTCTACGCAGGCTGGTGAAGATTTTCCGGGAAGCATACCTCGGCGCGGGCTGGGTATCGTTTGAAGCACTCCTGACGCTGACGCGGGACCTTCTGCGTGACCATCCTGATGTCCGCACGTCTCTGCGCGAGCGCTACCAGCACTTTCTGGTTGATGAGTTTCAGGACACCAGCCCGGTGCAGTACGAGATCCTGTTCCGTCTCGCGGCCGCGGAACCCGTCGTTGCCGGTCAGGATGTGAACGGATTGAAGCTGGAGAACGGACGGCTGTTCATCGTTGGCGATCCGAAGCAATCGATCTATCGCTTCCGCAAGGCGGACGTCAGCGCGTATGAGCGCGCCATGAACAAGATCCTCGGAGACGGCGGGGAGCACCTCGACCTCACCGCTAACTTCCGCAGCGATCCCCGGTTGATCGGTGCCCTCAACTCTCTCTTCGAAAAGGAATTCGCCGCCGACCGGGCGGACCCGCTCAATGTGGAAAACCAGTTCCAGCCCGAGTACCATCCGATGGCGCCCACACTTCCGGAAGGCCCCGCCGGGCATCCGGTCGAGATCTGGTCGTGCGGCGACGATCCTCAGAATGCCGTTGAGCGCCGGGCTGCAGAAGCGCGGGCCATCGCAGACTGGCTCGTGCACAACGCCGGAGGCGGCAAGACTCATCCGTTCAAAGAGGTGGCGATTCTGTTCCGGGCCATGACCGGAGCCGCGGTTTATCTCGAGGCGCTGCGCCGGGCCTCGGTGCCGTTCGTTGTCGAGGGCGGTAAGGAATTCCTCGATCGCCCTGAGGTGAGGCATCTTCGTGCCCTGCTCACCTGTCTGGCCCGCCCGCACGATGGGGCGGCGGTGCTGGCATTCCTACGCTCGCCCGCGGGTGGCGCCGGCGACGGGGATTTGCTGGAGCACGTCCGTGTCGGCGGCGGGTGGAGTCTCGAGGCACCTCCCGCCGGATCGCCCCAATCCGTGCAACGGGCCGTCGGGTGGATTAAAACGATCCTTGACGAGTTCCGGGAACTTCCCGTTGACGAGCAGGTCAGTGGGGTCCTGGAGCGCTCCGGGCTCGAGCTTGCCGAGGCGTCCCATCCTGACGGGGCGCAGGCATTCGCGAACCTCAAGCGTTACGCCCTGGCCGTGGGAGATGCGGCCCGTGAGCAGGCGCTGTCGCTCGAGCAGGCGTTGTCGGTCGTCGACTCCCGCTCCGAGACCGGTGCTGCGGGCGTGGAGGAGAGCCCTCTTGCGGACGAGACGCTGGATGCCGTTCGTGTTCTGACGGTGCACAAGGCCAAGGGGATGGAGTTTGATGTGGTGATCCTGCCCGACCTGTGCCGCAAGGACGATCCGCCGTCCGGTGATGGGCCACTGGTGCAATGGATCCGGCCCCCGTTCGAAGGTCTGGCCGTGGGCACGAATGCCGGTGTCAATGCCCGGCGAATCGCCCATGACTTCATCGAAGCTCACCACGAAAAGACCGAGGCGTTGCGCATCCTCTATGTCGCCTGCACGCGCGCCCGGCAGAGACTGATCCTGATCGGTGGGCCCGCACGAACGCAGGACGCGAAGCGGCGATGGCCCGCGGTGCTCCGGCGCTGGGGTTACAGCGCGTCAGAGCCACCACGGAACGACGGTCCGATCCATGAAGCGGTGACGCACTGCAGGCGCATCGTAACGGCGCAACCCCGGCCGGCGAGGGAAGAGGAAGTTGAGCCGGACGAGAAATCGGTGAGCCGATTTACCGAGGCCGTACGTAAGGCCCGGGCCGCCTCGCGGGAGTGGGACCGGACCCCGAGCGGTCTCGTCGAAGCCCGCTGGAAGGCGCAGGAGGCGGCCGATGCTCCGGGGGCCCGATCCCGGGGTGAGCTTGGTGCCGCCATCGGGCGGGTCATTCACCAGGCGCTCGAGGCCTGGGACGGTAGCGGTGACGGTGGGGTGTGCCTGCGCGAAGCGGTGAAGCGTGAGGCGATCGAGGGGATCGTGCCGGAGGGCAAGCTCTCCAAGGAAAGTGAGTCTCTATGGAAAAGGGTGCTGGATTCGGATCTATCCGATCTCCTGAAGTCCGGCAAGGGAATCCAGCGCGAGGTACCGATCCTGATGGGCGAGGAGAACGGTAACGTGTGGCGGGGAAGCATCGATCTGCTCTACCCGCTGGAGGGTGGCTGGGTCGTGGCGGATTACAAGACGGACGATCCGGGCCCTGACCCTGACCAGTTCGCCCGGCGTTACCTGCCGCAGTTACGTGTCTATGCCCGTGCCGTGCAGCAGGTGAAGGGCCGGCTGCCGCGCGCGGAGATCATCTGGATACGGACCGGCAAGCGGACGGTGTTTGCAGAGTCGGATCTCGAGCAGCCGTTGACACCGGACTGAGCAGCAGGGCTGGGCAGGCGTGGGAAGTCTGTTGTGTGGGCCGGGTGAGGAAGAGTCAGGGTTTCTTGTTCTTGCGGATTGCCTCGACCTTGGTCTCTTCTTCTCGCCCCATCCAGGAGCGATCCCTCTGGTATTGCTGTTCCGCCTTCTGCAACTCTTCCAGATCGCTCGACGCGAGGGCCTTGCGCCTGTCCGACTGGTACAGAATTTCACGCTCCGCCAGCTTGGCGTGGTAGTAACGCCGCACTTCGGTGATTTCTTTTTTCTGCTTTTCCCCGAGCGGGGTCTGGTTTTCGCCCTGCTCCGCGTCTTTGCGACGCAACCGTTCCATTGCCAGATCGTAGGCGCTCTTCAACTCGTCATTCATGAGGAATCGATTCTCCACCTGTTGAGTTGCAGTCTGCTCAATTCCAATTCTAGCAGAAGCAGGGGGCGGAAGGGGGTGGCGGTTATAATCAAGAGACTGGAGGCCTCGTCATTATGAAAAAGCGCCCGAACGATAAGGAACCTCAGCGCCCGCGCGGCATGAGCACCCGGCTCATTCACGGTCGTCGCGCACCGATACCACGCAACCACCCTACGGCGACACCGATCTACCAGACCGCAAATTTTCTGTTCGATGATACGGAGCAGCTCCGCCAGCTGCACGAGGGAGGAGAGGATCTCTACCTGTATACGCGCCTGCGGAATCCGACGTTGGATTCCGCAGCATCTCGCCTGGCCGAGGCTGAAGGGGCGGAGGCGGCGCTGCTGGCCTCCTCCGGACTGGGAGCGATAAGCACCACGTGCCTTGCACTGCTGTCGAAGGGTGATCATTTGTTGAGCATCGGAAATCTGTACGGCGGCACGTTCCGCCTGTTCCGGGATCATCTTCCGCGGTTCGGGATCGAAGTGGATCTGTTCCCGGTCGACTCTCCGGATGAGGCGGAGAAGGCAATTCGAGAAAACACCAGGATGCTTTACCTGGAATCACCCACCAATCCCACTCTCGCCATCGCGGACCTGAAAGCGTACGCAGCCATCGCCCGGCGGCACAATCTGATCAGCGTCATCGACAGCACCTTCGCCAGTCCCGTCAACCAGAGACCCCTGCAGTCAGGAATCGACATCGTGGTACACAGTGCCACGAAGTATCTTGGCGGGCACAGCGATCTGGTGTGCGGCGTGGTGGCCGGAGGCGGGCCGAACTTTGGCAAGATCCGCCGTGCCAGCGCCATACTGGGAGCCAGCGCCGATCCACACACCGCCTTTCTCCTGGAGCGCGGGCTCAAGACGCTGGTGGCGCGTGTGGAGCGCCAGAACCGCAGCGCCCTGGAAATCGCCCACCATCTGGAGGGGCATCCAGGCGTGCGACGCGTGTACTACCCAGGTCTCGAGAGCCACCCGCAGCATGCCCTGGCGCGCAGCCAGATGGATGGATTTGGCGGGATGATCACGTTCGAGGTCGAGGGTGAGCTCGAGGGAGCGACCCGGGTGATAGACCGCCTGCGATGGATTGGCAACGGCGCAAGCCTGGGTGGAGTGGAGAGCCTGGCGGCGGCACCGGTCCTCACTTCCCAGCGCGGCTGGCCGCGCGAGGAACTGAAGAAGGCGGGTGTCACGCATGGAATGATCCGCCTGTCGGTGGGTCTGGAAGAGACCGCCGACCTGATCACCGATCTGGATCAGGCGCTGGCAGCGTCGTGAGCGCAGCTCGACGCTCCGGAGACGGTCAGGCTGAGAAGAAGACCCAGCTGACCAGAACGAATACCGGGCCCAGAATGGGTAGCGAGTAGCGTAGCAGGTAGCCGAAGAAAGAGGGCATGGGAACGCCGTTCTCCTCCGCAATTGCCTTGACCATGAAGTTCGGCGCGTTTCCAATGTAGGTGCTGGCGCCGAAAAACACGGCCCCCGACGCAATCGCTATGAGGTAGATATTCTGCTGCTCGATGAGCAGCGCCACAGCCTCTTTTTCTGGCAGCCCGCCGAAGAAGTTACCCAGCGCTGTATTGAAGAAAGTCAGGTAGGTCGGGGCGTTATCGAGGAACGCGGACAGCGAACCCGTGATCCAGAAATAGTGGGAAGGCTCCTGGACCCTGCGGATCAGGAAACCGAGGCTCCCGTCCGTGCCCGCCTTGAGGATGGCGAGCGCCGGGATGATGGTCATGAAGATTCCGGCGAACAGGATCGCCACCTCGCGTATCGGCTCCCAGGTGAACTCGTTGCGCTGGTGCAGATCCTTCGGTGTCAGCTTGAGGCTGAGCAGGCCCATCGCCACGATCAGGACATCGCGCACGAGGTTCTGGATGCCGAGATGAACGGGGCCCAGGTGGATCTCACCGGGATGCCAGATCCCGCTCATGAGAACCGCTGCCATGATCCCAAGCAGCAGAGGCGCGTTGACGAGCCCTTCGATGCGCAACGGGGTGCGCTCGGTGGTTTCAGCCGGGGTGGCTCGGGTTGAAGCCGCCATTTCCCGCCGGTAGGCGAGCGTGTCCCAGGCGTAGAAGACCGTCAGCAGGATCACCGACACGAGCATGAGGTGCGGCAGCAGGTTCAGAGTCCAGAAGAACGGCACGCTGTGCAGGAACCCCAGGAACAATGGAGGATCCCCCAGGGGTGTGAGTGAACCTCCGATGTTGCTGACCAGGAAAATGAAGAAGATGACGATGTGGCTCTTGTTCTTGCGCCAGGCGTTGGCGCGGAGGAGCGGGCGAATGAGAAGCATCGAGGCGCCGGTGGTACCGATCCACGAGGCAAGGGCCGTGCCGATGAGGATGATCGCGGAGTTGAGCGCCGGAGTTCCGCGCAGGGTTCCACTGATGAGTATGCCTCCGGAGATCGTGAACAGACCCCACAGGAGGATGATGAAGGGGATGTAGTCGAGCGCGTAAATGTGCGCGATTTCCCCCCATGCTAGCTGTCCGTAACTGAAAAGGAAAGGCACTGCCATCGCCAGGGCCCAGGCGGTGGTGATCTTCGGGTAATGGTGGTGCCAGAAACGGGGTGCGGCCAGCGGGAACAGGGCGATCGACAGCAAGATGCCGGCGAACGGGATTGTGCTCCAGAGCGGGAGCTGCGCTCCAAGATGGTGCTCAGCCTGCCCCTCCGGCGCGCTCTCCGAGGCATGCGACAGGGGCGCGAGCGCGAGGCACGCGGCTGCGAGTAGCACGATGACGCCGCACAGGCGCAGGCAACGCACGAATAATCTCCGTGGCGATCGGTCGGAAGAAATTGACGTTCCGTGGCCGGGCGGCGAAGTATATGGCTCTGGCTCCCCCCCAGTCAAACGTACCTCACAGGTTGTGCTGGCAGTGGTCTCGGCGCTAGAATCGCGCCGCGGCGCCGACCTTGGCTAGGCGAGCCACGGGGTGTGCCCGGTGAGCGGCGATCTGGATGGGGAAAGACATGCCTGAGACGATCGGATTTATCGGCCTCGGCCTGATGGGACAGCCGATGGCGCGCAACCTGGCCCGGGCGGGGCACTCCCTGCGGCTGTTCAACCGTACGCGGGAACGGGCCGAGGCGCTGAAGGGTGTGAACATCGAGATCTGCGGCAGCCCCGCGGAGGCAGCGCGTGGCTCGAGCGCCATCATCACCATCGTGGGGGACGTGCCCGACCTTGAGAAAGCGCTCTGGGGGGAGAAGGGTGTTTTCGCGGGTCTCAAGTCGGGGAGCGTGCTGCTGCAGATGTCGACGGTCTCGCGCGAGCAGGTGCGACGGGCCGCGGACGAGTGCGCCCGGAAGGGCGCAGGGTTTCTGGATGCGCCGGTTACCGGCGGCAAGATCGGAGCTGAGGAGGGCAAGCTGACCGTGATGGTGGGCGGGGAAGCGGAGGTTCTGGAGCGCGCACGCGGCATCCTGGCACCCGTGGCCCGTACGGTGGTTCACGTTGGCGCAGTGGGGTCGGCCACGATGGTCAAGCTGGCGCTGAACGTGCTCCAGGCGGGAATGGTCGAGATCCTCGCTGAGACCATGATTCTGTGCCGTCGAGCCGGAGTGCGAATGGATCCATTCCTGGACGTCATGGGCTCGAGCGCCGGTAGCTCACCGCTTCTCAAATTGAAGGGAGCGGCGCTGCGCGACAACAACATGGAGCCGCAGTTTTCTCTCAAGTGGATGGATAAAGATCTCAAGCTGGCGGTTGCGGAGGCAAAGTCTCTGGATGCCGCGCTACCCGTTTCCACGGCCGTTGCAGCGCTCTACTCGGCGGCCGAGGGACGCGGGCTTGGAGAGCAGGATTACGCGGCCGTTGCTCGTCTTGTCGAGCAGCTCAACGAGGTGGAGATCGCCTCCCACACTCCACGAACGCGGACCGAGGCGGACTGACGCGGGCGTCCGCGGCACCGATCCCCTTGGCGGCAGGTTCCCACGATGGAAGATAACGGAGACTCCCAGACGCCCCCTTCGGGGAGCGACGCTCCTGTTCCGGCCTCGGGGCCGGATCAGCCGGGTGGCGGTGGAGTAAAGCGCAGGCGACGCCGGGGCCGGCGCGGGGGGCGGCGGCACCGCCGCCGCCGAGGCCAGGAGCCGTCCGCCTCGGAGGCACCTGGACTGGAACCTCCAGAATCA
>JAPUKU010000154.1 GCA_027295505.1 Acidobacteriota bacterium | reverse complement strand
GGCGCTCAAGGGTGTCCTCAGCCCAGGGCGTGGAGGATATCGCTTTCAGGGGACACTGTCCGGGGCGGGTACTCTCGAATGCTCCCGCTGTCTTGAGCCGTTTCGTCACGAGGTAACCGCTGAGTTCGACCTGTTTTACTCGAAGGAACCGCCGAATTCAGGAGCGGCGGATTCGGAAGGGGCTGCACAGGAAGCTGAGATGTATTCTCCTCTGGTGGGCGAGCGGATTGACCTGAGCACACTGGTTTCGGAGCAGGTCTACCTGAACTTGCCCCTCAAACCGCTCTGCCTTCCCGGGTGCCTGGGCCTTTGCGCTCAGTGTGGCACGAACCGCAACCTCGGCGAGTGCGAGTGTGAGAAGATCGAAACCGATCCCGGAGTCACGGTACCACCCACCGCTGGCCACGGACGGACTCGCAACTAGACTCTCTTAAACCGCCATGCCCAATCCCATACGTCGACACTCGAAGGCCCGACGAGACAAGAGGCGTGCGCACGATCACCTGCGCATCAATTCTCTTGCGAGGTGCGCGCAGTGCAATGAGGAACGCCTGCCTCACCGCGTTTGTCCGCACTGCGGCTACTACAAGGGCAGGCCGGTCATCGAAATAGACAAAGCCTAGGACGGAGGCACGCCAGCCCATCTGCTCCTCCCGTTCAGCACCCGGGACGCCGGAGGAGGCGCGCCACTCAAGACACTCGTGATGAATCCGGTCATTGCTGTGGATGCCATGGGGGGGGATCACGCTCCCGGCTGCGTTGTGGACGGCTGTGTACAGGCGGCCCGGGAATACGGCCTGCCCCTGCTGCTGGTCGGCCGACGGCAGGAGGTGGAGGCTGAGCTGGGACGCCATGACACGCGCGGCCTGAGCATAGAGCTCGTTCACGCCTCGGAAACGGTGGGCATGGGGGAGTCACCGACTACCGCTCTCAGGCGCAAGAAGGACTCTTCCATCCGCGTCGGCGCCGAGCTCGTTCGCAATGGCAAGGCCCAGGCCTTCGTGAGCGCCGGCAACACGGGCGCCGTCATGACCACGGCTAAGGTGGTCGTGGGAGCCCTGGAGGGGGTCGCGAGACCGGCACTCACCGCCATCGTGCCCAACCTCCGGGGACGCAGCGTATGGCTGGACGTGGGAGCCAATGTGGACTGCCGGCCCGACCATCTGGTTCAGTTTGCCCTCATGGGGCATCTTTACGCCCGGGAGGTTCTGGGCATCTCCAGACCGAGGGTCGGCCTGCTGAGCATCGGCGAAGAAGATGGCAAGGGCAACGAACAGACCCGCGAAGCATTCAAAGTTCTCAAGTCAATCGACATCAATTTTCAGGGTAACTGTGAAGGCCGGGACATCTTCAACGCAAATATGGATGTGATCATCTGTGACGGCTTCATTGGCAACGTTTCGCTCAAAGCTATCGAGAGCGTCGTCGAGGCTGTAGAAGCCTTTCTGCGCGAGGAAATTTCGAAATCACTGCCCGCCCGCCTGGGATTTCTTCTCTCGCGCAACGCGTTTCGAAACTTCAAGAAGCGGGTGGATTATGCTGAGTATGGCGGTGTGCCGCTGCTCGGCATTAAGGGTTGCGTGATCATCGGCCATGGACATTCATCCGCAAAGGCCATCAAGAGCGCCGTGCGAGTAGCGCGCGACTTCACCGTACATAAGGTCAATGACAGGATCCACGAAGCGATCATCGAACTCTCAAAAAACCAGCAACGCCTCGCAGTCTGACAACCGCCGGGGCGGGCTTTATGGCTCAATCATCACCGGCACAGGCGCCGCATTGCCGAAGAAAATCCTGACCAATGCGGACCTCGAGCGCATGGTGGATACCTCTGATGAATGGATCACCACCCGTACGGGCATTCGCCAAAGGCACATCGCGGCGGAATCCGAGACGCTCTCCAAGTATGGTGTGGCGGCAGGCCGCCAGGCTCTCGAGGCAGCCCGCCTAGACCCGGCGGATGTCAGCCTGATCATCTGTGCCACCGTGACCCCTGATCGGCCCATTCCAGCTACGGCCTGCACCATCCAGCACCAGCTCGGCTGCACGAAAGCGGGGGCGTTCGACATGGCAGCCGGATGTTCCGGGTTCATTTATGCCCTGGCCGTCGCCGATCAATTTGTGCGCTCTGGAGCCTGCGAGCATGTGCTGGTCGTCGGGGGTGAGCTTCTCTCCAAGTATCTGGACTGGGAGGATCGCTCGACCTGCATCATCTTCGCGGATGGCGCAGGTGCAGTGATCCTGTCGCGCCGCTCTGGACAGGGAGGGCTGCTGTCCTTCAAACTGCACGCTGACGGCGCTCTTTCTGACTTCATCCATGTGCCCGCAGGCGGCACGGCACTACCCGCCTCCGCTGAGACGGTCCGCAACCGGATGCACTACATCCGCATGAAAGGGAACGAAACTTTCAAGCTCGCCGTCAGAAGCATCGAGAACGTCTCCCGCGAGGTGCTGGAGATGAGCGGGCTCACAGCCTCAGACATCAATCTGATGATCCCTCATCAGGCGAACCGGCGCATCATCGACGCAGTCGGCAGCCGTCTCGGCATCCCCCCCGAGCGCGTCTACGTCAACCTGGACCGGGTGGGAAACACCTCCGCCGCCAGCATCCCCATCGCCCTCGACGAAGCGGTCTCGCGTGATCTCATCCACAGAGGCGATCGGCTGCTTCTTGCAGCCTTCGGCGCCGGGTTGACCTGGGCCGGGGCCGTCATCGAGTGGTAGCGTGGAATCAGTCGGCAAGATCGCCTTTGCCTTTCCCGGACAGGGATCGCAGAAGGTCGGCATGGGTCGCGAGCTGGCGGAAAACCATCCGGTCGTCTCCAACACGTTTGAACAAGCCGATCAGGTCCTGGGCTTTCCACTCAGCCGCCTCTGCTGGGAGGGCCCCCAGTCGGACCTGGAGCTGACCACCAACACTCAGCCGGCCTTGGTGGCATGCTCGATCGCCACCGTCCGGCTTCTGAGCGCCGAAGGCATCTACCCGGACCTCGTCCTGGGCCATTCCCTTGGTGAATATTCGGCGCTGGTGGCGGCCGGCGCACTCGAATTGCCGGACGCCTTGCGGCTGGTGAGGGCACGCGGACGTTACATGCAGGAGGCGGTGCCGGTAGGCCAGGGTCTCATGGCGGCGCTGGTGGGGCTCAAGAAAGCGGAGGTTGAAACCGTCTGCAGTGAAGCCCGTCTTGCAGGCGAGGTGCTGAGCCCTGCGAACTTCAACGCTTCCGGACAGATTGTCGTGGCCGGACACTCGGCTTCGGTGAAGAGGGCCATCGAGGTCGCCCGCGCCCACGGTGCGCGGCGGGCGATCCGACTGCCGGTCAGCGCGCCGTTCCATTGCGCCCTGATGAAACCGGCCGAGGAGCGCCTAATGCCCGATCTCGAGAAGGTGGAGTTCAAAGATTTGCGCGTTCCCCTGATCACCAACGTGAACGCGGAGGTGATCTCACGCGGCGACGAGGCACGCGACGCGCTCCGCATGCAGGTCACCAGCCCGGTGCGCTGGGATGAGTCCGTCTCCAGCCTGCGCGCGGAAGGTGTGGGACTGGTGGTAGAAGTGGGTCCCGGTAAAGTACTCAGTGGATTGATCCGCCGGATCGACGAGACGCTCAGCGTGCATTCCGTAGAGGATGAATGTGGGATTTCGCGGCTGCAGGAACATCTACGAACGCCCCACCAGGGGCAGAGAGGCACCTAGTCAATGTCACGCGACGGGGAACTGTCTGGCCGCATCAGCCTGGTGACGGGTGCCTCACGGGGAATTGGCCACGCTATCGCACGCAGGCTGGCTCGCGACGGGGCCACTGTTGTCTGTGTGGCGCGTAATGCGGAGCGTCTGGAAGAGGCCGTTGCCTCCCTGCGCAAGGATGGATTGACGGCTGAGGCGCTACCCCTCGACATCAGGGACGAGGATGCGGTGCGCAGCGGCGTCGAGCAGACCCTGGCCCGGCACACGCGAATTGACCACCTGATCAACAACGCGGGGATCACCCGCGATGGCCTGCTTCTGCGCATGAAGACAGACGACTGGAAAACGGTTCTGGAGACAAACCTGACCGGCATGTTCTTTCTGACGCGTGCGGTGCTATCCGCCATGGTGCGGGCACGCTCCGGGCGAATCGTCAACCTGAGCTCGGTGGTGGCCCGCTCCGGTAATCCCGGCCAGTCGAACTACTGCGCGTCGAAAGCGGCCATCGAGGGGTTCACGCGCTCGCTGGCTCTGGAAATCGCCTCTCGCGGCATCACGGTCAACGCCGTGGCTCCGGGTTTCATCAACACCGACATGACGGCCGGTCTTGACGACAAGGCACGCCAGGCGATGACCGGCCGCATCCCCCTGAGGCGGCTCGGGGAGCCCGACGACGTGGCTGGAGCGGTCCGTTTCCTTGTGGGAAAGGAAGCTTCCTACATCACAGGCACGACCCTGAATGTTAACGGAGGCATGCACTTGTGACCCACTCAGGGGCATTGCGCTTGTGGTATAGTGCACTGCGGTTTTTGGTACATAATCAGGCTATCAAATAGGTTTCTCATTGAGGAGGAGCTTGGAATGAGCGTGGAAGGCAAGGTCAAGAGCATCATCGCCGAGCGGCTCGGGGTCGAACAAGCCGAGATTGTCCCCGATGCGTCGTTTGTCGGTGATCTCGGCGCCGATTCTCTCGACACAGTGGAGCTGGTCATGGCCCTCGAGGAGGAGTTCAACCTGGAGATCTCTGACGAGGATGCCGAAAAGATCACCACTGTGAAGGACGCTATCAAGTACATCGAAGGCCAGGTCTGACGGCTGGGACCCGCCGGACTTTTTGTTTGGCGGCGACTCTCGCGTAATCCCCACACATGAAGCCGCAACGCCGAGTCGTTGTTACGGGACTCGGGCTCGTCACCCCTCTTGGCATCGGCACTGAGCCCAGCTGGAGAGCCATCTGCGAGGGCAAGAGTGGCATCGGGCCCATCACCCGCTTTGATGCGACTGACTACAGTTGCCGCATCGCGGGGGAAGTGCGTGATTTTGATCCTGTACAGTTCATCCCGAAGAAGGAAGTCAAGAAGATGGACTTCTTCATCCACTATGCCATGGCCGCTTCGGCCTTGGCGGTAGAGGATTCGGGTCTGGTCATTGATTCCTCCAACGCCGAACGTGTCGGGGTTCACATTGGTTCTGGCATTGGCGGACTGCCGAGCATCGAGCGCCAGCATGTTGCTCTTCTCGAGGGCGGTCCCCGCCGTATTTCACCTTTCTTCATCGTCGGCCTGATCGTCAACCTGGCTTCAGGCCAGGTATCGATTCGCCACGGAGCCAAGGGCCCCAACATGGCTGCTTCCACAGCCTGCGCCACCGGCACGCACTCCATCGGTGACTCACTCAAGCTCATCCAGCAGGGTACCGCCGATGCGATGATCGCAGGCGGCACCGAGTCGGTGATCGTGCCATTGGCGGTCGGAGGCTTCGCTTCCATGAAAGCCCTGTCCACGCGCAACGATGAACCCCAGAAGGCCTCCCGCCCCTTCGATCAGGAGCGGGACGGATTCGTGATGGGTGAGGGAGCCGGTGTGGTGATTCTCGAATCTCTCGAGAGCGCCGAGCGGCGTGCTGCGAAGAACATCTATGCCGAGGTCGTGGGTTATGGAGTCTCCGGGGATGCCTATCACATCTCCTCGCCCTCCATCGACGGGGATGGACCCATCCGCGCGATTCGTAACACCCTGGCGGACGCCGGGATCGAGCCCTCGGAGGTGGACTACATCAACGCTCATGGAACCTCGACACCGGCCGGTGATCGCACCGAGAGCGAGGCCATCGAAAAAGTATTCGGCGAGCACGCATTCCGGCTCGCGGTCAGCAGCACGAAGTCAATGATGGGACACCTCCTTGGAGCCGCCGGTGGAGTCGAGACCGCCATCACCGCCCTGGCCCTGCACCATGGAGTGTTGCCGCCAACCATCAATTATGAAAACCCGGATCCAGGCTGTAAGCTCGATTACGTTCCCAACCGTGCCCGGCCCCGGAAGATCACCTATGCTCTCAACAACTCATTCGGCTTTGGCGGCACGAATGCATCGATCCTTTTAAAGAAGTTCGACGGATGAAGATCATCGTTTTCATAAAACAGGTGCCTGACACCGCAACGAAAATCGTTCTGGCGCCCGATGGAAAGTCTCTCGACGAAACCAATGTTAACTTCGTCATCAACCCTTACGACGAGTTTGCCCTGGAAGAAGCCCTCCAGATCAAGGATCGCGATCCTTTGACACAGGTCACGGTCATTTCGCTGGGTGTGGAGCGCGCCCAGAACGCGCTGCGTTCCGCGCTCGCCATGGGGGCGGATGGTGCTGTGCTCCTGAAGGACGAGGCGCTGCTGGGCTCGGACGCCGGCGCCACAGCCCGCGTCCTGGTTGCCGCCCTGAAGGACGTTTCTTTCGATCTGCTGTTATTCGGAAAGCAGGGCGTCGGTCTGGATCAGGGACAGGTGGACATCCGCGTGGCCGAGGCTCTTGGCCTTCCGCACGCCGGGGTGGTGGTGAAGCTCGAGATCGACGGTGGCCGGGCGGTCGCCGAGCGCGAGATCGAGGGAGCACACGAGATCATGAATTTTGCGCTGCCGGCTGTGGTGACTGCGCAAAAAGGGCTCAACGAACCCCGGTATGCTTCCCTCAAGGGCATCATGGCTGCCAAGAAGAAACCGATCGAGATCAGGGATTGCGCGGCCCTCGGACTTAGAGCGGATCAGGTAGGGGAATCTGGGTCCCTGACGCGCATCAAGAAGCTGAGCCTGCCCCCGGCCCGCAAGGAAGGGCACAAAATCGAGGGAGACCCAGCCAGCCAGGCAAAGGAACTCATCAGGCTGCTGCGCGAGGAGGCCAAGGCTCTTTGAAGAGGATTCTCGTCTTTGTCGAACAGCGTGACGGGCAGATCAAGAAGGCTGCCCTTGAGACCCTGGGCGAGGCGCAGCGCCTGGGCGAGGTCCACGGGCTGGCCGTGCACACCGCGCTCGTCGGCGCCGCTCTTGACGCCGCCGCAGAGGAGCTGAGCACCCACAAGATCGACCGCCTCTGGCTCGCTGAAGCTCCCGCCCTGCGCCTGTACTCACCCGACGGCTATACCACCGCCTTGCAGCATATCGCACAGGAGAGCGGGGCTGACCTCATCCTCTTCAGCGCTACATCCATGGGCAGAGATCTGTCCGCGCGTCTGGCGGAACGACTGCAGGCGCCGCTGGCCAGCGACTGCGTGGCCATACGAATCGAGGGCAAGCGCCTCGAAGCCGAGCGACCGGTCTACTCGGGAAAGGTACTGGCGACGCTCGAGCTAATGGGGGACGGCCCCTACCTGGCATCCCTGCGCCCCAACGTTTTCGCTGCGGCAGCGGCGGACACAGTCGATCCCTCCCGGATTGCTCGCGTGGATCTGCAGGTTAACGAGACGGATCTGCTCTGCCGCACCGCCGAGGTGAAGAGCGCGGCGGGTACCCATCTCGATGTCGCCGAAGCCGAGATTGTCGTCAGTGGCGGCCGAGCCATGAAAGGCCCTGAAAACTTCGCTATTCTTCAGGAACTGGTAGAGGCGCTGGGAGGCGCCCTTGGCGCCTCGCGTGCAGCAGTGGACGCCGGATGGATCGATCACCAGCACCAGGTCGGTCAGACCGGCAAGACCATCTCTCCCAACCTCTACATTGCCTGCGGTATCAGCGGCGCCATCCAGCACCTGGCAGGAATGAGTTCCTCCAAGATCATCGTCGCCATCAACAAGGACCCGGACGCCCCCATCTTCCAGGTGGCTGACTACGCTATTGTGGGAGACCTGTTCAAGATCGTGCCACTGATCACTCAGGAAGTCCGGCGAATGAAGGGCGCCTAGCGGGGTCGTGCCCAACTCCATCCGCGAGATGCTCGAGGCGCTCGAGGAGGAGACCCTGCACCCTCGCGCCATGAAGAGCCGTGCCTCGCGCGGCCGCCCTCAACCCGAACCTCCGTGCGACATCCGGCCGTGCTTCCAGCGCGACCGCGACCGGGTGCTTCACAGCAAGGCCTTCAGGCGTCTGAAGCACAAGACACAGGTCTTTCTGGCCCCCACAGGCGACCACTACCGCACCCGTCTGACCCACACGTTGGAAGTGGCTCAAATCGCGCGGACCCTGGCGCGAGCGTTGAGGCTCAACGAGTCGTTGGCCGAAGCAATCACCCTGGCCCACGATCTCGGGCACACGCCCTTCGGCCACGCAGGGGAGGAAGTTCTCGATCACCTGGTGCCCGGCAGGTTTATCCATTACGAGCAGAGCCTGAGAGTCGTCGACCACCTGGAAAATGACGGCCACGGCCTCAACCTCAGCCATGAGGTCCGCGATGGCATCATCAGGCACTCCAAGGGAAAATCGGGAGCCATCGTGCGCCGCACCGCCAAGGAACGAGCCATGACCCTGGAGGCCGATCTGGTGCGCATCTCGGACATCATCGCCTACGTCACCCACGACATCGATGATGCCCAGCGAGCCGGTATCCTGAGCGAGTCTGACCTACCGCGGGACCTCACCAGGATCCTGGGCAACTCCGCTTCGGAACGCATCAACCGTATGGTCAAGAACGTCGTTCAATCGAGCTTGAAGACCGATCTGGAGTACGTCACGCTCAGTGATGATGTCCACGAAGCCCTGGGTAATTTGCGCGCTTTCCTTTTTGAACGGGTTTATCTAAATTCCGCTTCAAAGGCAGAGTTCAAGAAAGCCGAGAAGATCCTCACGGATCTGTATGGCGCCATCAAGGAGAATCCTGAAAAATTCCTGAAATCGGATCCATCGAACACGGATACGCTGGAGCGGCGCATCATCGACTTCGTAGCGGGCATGACCGACCGCTACGCCATCTCGCTCTACGAATCGCTGTTCATCCCCCGGCCCTGGGTTGACCTGCGGCGAGGCCCTGGAGAAAGGGGATAGAGTGGCGCTGGGGAGGGCTCAGACTTCTTTGAAGCAGTAGCGCCGTAGTGGCTCAATACGCTTTTGATAATCTTTGGGGTAGAGGAACCACGTAGCTGCAGCGACGCTGGAGAGCACGGAGTTACCGTCCTGCGGAGTGAAGCTGAAGCCCACAATCTCCGTGCCGTCATGGACGTGAACCGTTGGGGTAACCACGACGGTCTGGCTGAAAATCCGGCCGTAGAAGCCATGGTCCCGGCCAAACGAGAAAACCAGATTCGTGGAAGTCTTTTCAGTCAACGACACGTGCTCATTCGCAGCCAGCGAGTTGAGAACATCCTCCCGGGTCGTGGGCTTTCGTACCCGGATGTTGAACCAGATGGCGTGCATGTACTGTGAATTCATCTTGAGCGCCGAAGAGAACAGGTCCAGGTCGAGCCCCAGCGTACGGAACAGATGATGGGCATCGCGGGCGTGATGGGTCCCGAAGCGCTCGTCTTTATGGATGCCCACCTTCGGCGAGGCAATGAAATCACTATCCTGGCTGATGTCGTTGGCACGACGGATGCAGACAAAACGTCCCTCTTTGATATTGTCGGGACCACCGGTGTCCAGCGCCAGAGCATGCAGCAATACCGCGAGATTGTGCGTGTTGCAGGATACGACGTGCAGAAACTTGTCCTCACCGTGCTTCAGGGCCTGGTCGTTGATACCCAGGGCGTACATTTTCCCGAAGCCGAACTCGCTTCCCTGGGCGATGAAGCCGGCGGTGTTGGAGGCATAATTCTCGTAGAACCGGACCTTGTTCTTATGGCCCACCCCGGAGGGAGTGCAATCGATCACCACGCTCGCGGCCTCGAGCGCCTCACTCGTCTCGTAGGTCGGCTCGATTCCGATGGCCTTGAAGCCCTCCCGGCGGTCATCGTCCACGACCAGCCTGGCGCCGCGTCGCATGAGGTCCACGACCTTGGACCGATCGCTGGTGAGCGGAGTCCTCTTGTGGAATGTAACCTCGTCAAAGCCCAGCCTCTCCCGCACGTCCGTGAGGAGGCCAATGAGGGGTTCACCGATCGTGCCGGTGCCCACGACATGAATTGCATTTTTCCCAGACATGAAAGGATACTGCCCTGGCGCGGAGCCCTAACTATACCGCCAGGGTGCCCGGGGGAGCAAACGGAATCCCACTTGACAGTGGGTCAGGAGATCTCTAGACTTCCCCTTAACTGTCTGAGTTTACAATAATTAGAGCCTGCAAGCCCCTCCCGCACCGATGCTGAGCGTCCGCCTCCGACTTCCCCCTGAGACCCGGCCGACCTTGCCCGTATCAGCCCTGGTAGGGGAAGATGCGGCCGAGCTCGTGCTCAAGGTCCTGGCCGGCGCCAGGGGCACCTCGCGTCGGATCAGCACCTACCGCATCCAGAAGCCGGGGCTGTCGCTCACGGGGCTTCTGGAAGCTCTTCATCCGGGCCGTATCCAGCTTCTGGGACGCACGGAGATTTCCTTCTTGAAGCGCGAGAAGCCCGCCGCGCGTGCGAAGATTATCAAATCCCTTTGCAGAAAGGGGGTTCCCTGCCTCATTCTCACCAAGAAGCTGAAGCCCCCCCGCGAGCTGCTCGAAGTCGCCGAGCAACGAAGAATTCCTCTGCTGCAGACACCGCGCCAGAGCAGCACGACGATTGCCGACCTCGAGCGTTTTCTTGAGGAACGCCTGGCCCCCCATCTGAGCCTGCATGGGGTCCTGATCGATATCTATGGTCTCGGGGTGTTGCTTCTAGGCGACTCCGGAGTAGGGAAGAGTGAGTCCGCGCTGGATCTGATCGTGCGGGGCCACCGCCTAGTCTCGGACGACATCGTGGTGATCAAACGCAAGGCAGGGTCCCTGAACGGTAGCAGCCCGGAGCTCACCCGCTACCATATGGAGCTGCGGGGACTCGGCATCATTAACATAAAAGATCTGTTCGGCGTTTCGGCGGTCCGCTACACAAAGGACATCGACCTGGCCATCCGGCTCGAGCCCTGGAAAGCCTCACGCGCTTACGACCGCCTGGGCATCGACGAGCGCACAGTTCGCATGCTGGGCCTGACCATCCCGTTCATCACCCTGCCGGTGGCCCTGGGGCGAAATCTGTCGGTGCTCATTGAGGTAGCTGCCAGGAACGCGCTTCTGCGGCGCAAGGGGTACGCGCCGGCCCGTGAGTTGACGGAGCGCCTCCGCCGTCAGATCTCGCAGGGCGCCACGGCGGCACCGCCTGGCTCACCGGAAGAGAACCCTGCATGAGCGGCCTGGAGCAGATTCTCATCCTGACCGGCCTTTCGGGATCTGGCAAATCGTACGCGGGGCGTTGCCTGGAAGACATGGGGTATTTCTGCGTCGACAACCTTCCGAGCCAGCTCGCCCCCGTGTTCGCTGAACTGGTACGCCAGACACGCAGCGGCATCACGCGGGCCGCCCTGGTCATCGACATCCGGGAGGGCACCTTCCTGGACAAGTTTTCCCAGACCCTCGAGGATTTGCGCCGCCAGGTTCCCACAGTGCGCATCGTCTTCTTCGAGGCTCGGGACGAGGTTCTCATGCGGCGCTTCTCCGAGACGCGTCGCCCCCACCCCCTTGCCGGCAGCCTGCCTCTCCCCGAAGCCATCAGCCGCGAGCGCGAGATCCTCAGCGGCTTGCGCGAGTGCGCCGATCTCATACTGGACACCAGTGAGCGCAACGTGCACGAGCTCAAACGTTACCTGTACGATCGCTTCTCCCCGCGAGGAGAGGCTGAATCGCTCCGCGTGAGCGTGGTATCCTTTGGCTACAGGCATGGCGTCCCACAGGACGCCGATCTCGTGTTCGATGTTCGGTTTCTTCCAAACCCGAACTTTATAGAAACCCTGCGAGAACACGATGGCCGAGATACCGAGATCCGGCAGTTCCTTGAGGAGCAGCAGGAGTACGGGGAATTTCTACATCATCTGGAGGAACTGCTTGGATTCCTGCTTCCCCGGTACGTGCGGGAAGGAAAATCGTATCTCACCATTGCCGTGGGGTGCACAGGCGGCCGGCATCGATCGGTGGCGGTGGCCGAAAAACTCCAGGTCTTCGTCCGCCAAAACCAGTTGCGCGTGGATATTCTACACCGTGACCTGGGGCGCCCGTGAAGAAGGGAGCATGACATGATTGGGGTGCTGGTGGTGACTCATGGGGGCGTGGCCAGCGAACTCGTGAAAGCCGTGCGCCGCATTGTTGGCCACGTTGACAACCTCCAATTCGTGTCGATCGGCTGGGATGACGATGTCGATAAGGCTCGCCGGCAGATCAAGGAGGAAATCGGCAAAGCGGATAGAGGCAAGGGAGTTCTGATCCTCACTGACATGTTCGGAGGCACCCCAACCAACCTCAGCCTCTCCTTCCTGCAACGAGACAAGGTTGAGATCATCACGGGTGTAAACCTGCCTATGCTGATCAAGTTCTACAACCTCAAGACCCGGGACAACATCCGTGACGTGGCACAGAAGATCAAAGAACAGGGACAGAAATCGATTTACGTGGCCACCGATGTCCTCGGCCACCCAAAGTGAGGGACCATTCGAGTGATCTCTCGTGAAGTTGAGATTGTCAATCGTTTAGGCCTACACGCCCGGGCTGCCGCCAAATTCGTTCATCTAGCAGCGCGCTTCGAATCAAACATCCTTGTGGCCAGAGACTCCCAGGAAGTCAACGGCAAATCAATTCTTGGCTTGCTGCTTCTCGCCGCAACCTCCGGCATCCAGCTGCGCATCAGCGCCGATGGCGCTGATGAGAACGAGGCCATTGCAGCCCTCTCAGAATTTGTCTCCAAGCGTTTCGGAGAAAAAACATGAGCGCCGAGCAACAGCCTGGCATCGGGGTCTCCGCGGGCATTTCCATTGGCCGGGCCCTCGTGCTCGAGACCCACGAGGTATCCATCTACCGACTGCCCATCCTGCCGCGTGACGTCGAGCCAGAGCTCGAGCGCTGGCGGCAAGCGCTGGGGGAGGCAAAACGCCAGCTGCAGCAGCTCCGTCACCGTATCGAGGACGAGTTGGGGGAGAACTACAGCGCCATCTTTGACGCCCACCTGTTGCTCGTCGAAGATCATGGCATGATCGATTCGGTGTCCAAGGCCATCCGTGAGCAGCGCGTCAACGCGGAGTGGGCGCTGAAGGAGAACGTTGATGCCCATCTCCGGGTATTCCAGCAGATCAACGACCGATACATTCAGGAGCGCGGGGGAGATCTCGAGGACGTGCACCGACGCCTGCAACGGATTCTAGCCGGCTCGCTGATTCACCACGACCTCTCGGAGCTCACTGAAGATGTGATCGTGGTTGCAGAGGGCCTCTCACCGTCCGACACGGCTCTCCTGAACAAGGAACACGTCATCGGCATGGCCGTCGACGAGGGCAGCCGGACCTCCCACACGGCCATCATCGCGCGGGCTCTCGAAATCCCGGCGGTCCTGGGCCTCGGCACCATCAGCCAGAAGGTCAGGACGGGCGACCTGATCGTTGTCGACGGCGATCGGGGCCACGTGCTCGTCAACCCGGATCCCTCGCAGATCGAGGAATATGAGAGGCGGCAGCGCGAGTGGGAGGCACGCGAGAAAGAGCTCCAGAAGCTACGGGATTTGCCGGCCGTCACCGAAGACAAAGTCGAGGTGAAACTGCTGGCTAACATCGAACTGCCCGACGAGATTGAACCCGCGGTCAAACGCGGCGCCAGTGGCATCGGACTCTATCGCTCAGAATTCCTCTACCTGCAGCGATCGCCGACGCTTCCGAGCGAGCAAGAGCATTACCTGGCCTATCGCGATCTGGCCGAGAAGGTACAGCCGCATTTTGCGGTGATCCGCACACTGGACCTTGGCGGCGAAAAGTATTTCCACTCCGTTCTGGACCGCGAAGAGATCAATCCGGTCATGGGGATGCGGGCCATCCGGCTCTGCTTCCGCCGTCCGGACATCTTCCGCAGCCAGCTGCGCGGCATCCTGCGTGCGAGCGCTCACGGTACAATACGTATGATGTTTCCCATGGTGACCGGGATCGGCGAGGTCCGTCAGGCGCGATCGCTCTTTGAGGAGGCGCGCGAGGAATTGCGCAAAGAAGGTCAGCCTTTCGACGAGAACATGAAGATCGGTATCATGATAGAGGTTCCGGCGGCCGCGGCCGTGGCAGACCTCCTGGCGGCCGAGGTGGATTTCTTCAGCATCGGCACCAACGATCTCATCCAGTACACACTGGCCATCGACCGGGGAAACCAGTCCGTCTCTTATCTGTACCAGCCACTGCACCCGGCCATTTTGCGCCAGATCAAGTTCGTAGTCGATGCCGCTCGCCGTCACGGCATCCCGGTGAGTGTCTGTGGTGAGATGGCCTCAGACCCTCTGGGCGTCATGGTTCTCATCGGCCTGGGCCTGACGGAGCTGAGCATGAACGCCCTGTCGATCCCTTCCGTGAAGAACATCATTCGCAGCCTGAATGCCGCCGATCTACGGAAGATCGCTGCGAAGGTCCTCAATATGGGTACTCCCACCGAAATCGAGGAACACCTGATGCGCGAGCTACAGAGCCGCTTGCCCGGGGGCTTCTCATGTCCGGTGCACTGAAGCCGATGGGGAGCCGTCGCTCGCTGGAAGTCGTGGAAAAGCCGTGGGGCCGCGAGGAGATTTTCGCTCGCACCTCTCGCTACGCCGGCAAGATCCTGGTCATCCGTTCCGGTGAAGCATTGAGCCTCCAGTATCATCGTGAAAAGGACGAGACCTTTATGCTCCTGGAGGGAAGCGTGCGGCTGCACGTGGAGGAAAAAGGCCGCCTGAATGAAGTAACGATGGCGCCGGGTGATGCCTACCACATCACTCCCGGAACCCGGCACCGCATGGAGGCGCTGACGGATTCCAGACTCGTGGAGGTCTCCACCCCCGAACTGGATGACGTGGTGAGGCTGGAGGACCGCTACGGTCGGACGATTCCGGAGTGAATCATGTTCTTGACGAACCGCTCTCCCATTTCCTATAGTGCAGGTTACCTGACCGACTCGAGGCGGTCAGGACAGGAGGCAGCGTGACCCGGGACGATCTGGCTGAAGCCATCTACGAGCGCCATGGAGGATTGTCGCGCCGGGAATCCCGCCAGCTCGTGGACCGGTTGCTCGACAGTATCCGGGCCGCCCTGCTAGCTGGTAACGCCGTGAGGATCTCCGGGTTTGGTCGCTTCGAGGTGGTGCGGCGCAGAGCTCGCCGCGGCCGGAATCCATCGACAGGCCAACCCATCGAGATTGCTCCCAGGCAGCAACTGATCTTCCGCCCCTCCCGTCGCCTCATCGATGCGCTCAACTGAAGCCGGTCCCAATTTCGCCGGAAGCACCCCTCCCGCGGGCCAGGCCCTGGCCAAAAAGCTTTACTACAAGATTGGCAACGTGTGCGAAATGACCGGCACACAACCCTACATTCTGCGATTCTGGGAATCGGAGTTCCCACAGCTGGCTCCGCAGAAAAGCCGTTCAGGACAGCGCCTCTATCGCGGACGTGACATCGAGACCGTGCAGCGCATCAAGCAACTGCTGTACGAGGAGGGGTATACCATCGCCGGAGCCCGCCGGCGGCTGGAGCAGGAAGAGTCCTTCCGATCCTCCACCGGTCCGCCGACCCTGGAAGCAGCACTTCCCGCCAAGGTGCGGGCCCCCGAGCCTCCCCAGAGATCCCGCACCAGCGAGCCCGCGCGCTCGCCCCGTTCCACCGCCCGAGAGCACCTTGCTCGTGGTCGCCTCCGAGAAGCGACCCACACGCTGCGCAAGCTGCGCAAAGAGCTCAAAACGATCCTGCGCCGACTTCAAGCTCACTGAGGAAACGGATCCTTGCCAGACTGCCCCATCTGCCAGCGCGAGACCCAGGAAGAGCTCGTGTACCCGGCCGACGTGGTCGTCACGACCGAGATCCGCACCCAGAATCCTTCCTGGAAGGAAGCGGATGGTGTGTGCCCCACATGCGTCGCTGAGTACGAGAAGCGGTTGCAAGGCTGACTTTCTCGGCATCGTTGTACCTTGACGGGGTCGGCCGGCGGCCGCTATCATGATTTTTTCTCTCGATGCCCCGCTCTTCGGGACGTGGCGCAGCCTGGTAGCGTACATGGCTGTAGTCCGCCTTGAGCTTGAAACAGCGTTGACAACGTGAGACTTCCTGAGCACAGAGAGACACCGTTGACGCCGAAAAGTTTAGACGAAAGTTTAGACGAGAACGCCGAGTCATTTTCTGGGCCGTCTCAC